>JAZNJF010000311.1:0-3709 GCA_045577885.1 Thermoguttaceae bacterium
ACCGGCGAGCTGAACCGTCGAACGCTCGAAGCGCTCGACGCGGAGGCGAATTTCGCGGCGAAGTTGGCGGAACTCGAACCGCCGAAAACGCTCGAAGAGGAGGTCGCCGCGTCGCTCCAAAAATACGCCGACGCGCTCGAAATCGGCGCAATGACGCAAGAGGAATATAACGAGCGCAAAGCGCAAGCGGACGCGCTTCTCTTGGCGGCGAAGGAGCAAGAGTCGAAGGCGGCGGAAGACGCGGCGGCGCAAAAACGGGAGGCGACCCGGGCCGAACTCGGCGTCGACGCGCTCCTCGAATCGCTGAAAACGCCCGCCGAAAAGCTGAAAGAGCGGCTCGACAAGATCGACGCGGCGTTCGACGACAAGGCGATTACCGCCGACGAGCGCAAAAAGCTCGAAGAGGCGGCGCGTCGCGAGTTCGGCCCGCAAGACGGCGCAAAGGGCGCGGCGAAAGAACTTGCGTCGGCGGCGCGGGACTTTTCGGCGTCGGCGCAAAAGTCGGGCGAGTCGTTAGCGTCGAAGCTAAACGCCGCCGAAGCGGGAAGTTCCGCGCTTTACTCGATGCAAGTCGGGGCGGCGAAAAATTACCAAACGAAAGCGCTCGATTACGCGGCGCGCCAAACGACCTTCGCCGAACGCTCGCTCCGAGAGTTGGGGCAAATCCGGCAAGCGTTCGCGGCGAACGCGATTCCGGTTTGGCGCGGTTAACGCAAACGTTGAAATAAAAGGAGAAAGCGAAATGTTGCGCAAGGTCGCGAAGATCGCGGAGAATCCGGGCGCCGACTGGAACGGCGTTTGGCTCAACGGCAAGCCGCGCTTGACCGGCTCCGGCTCGGTCGAATACCGCGCTTACTGCGATTCTCGGGACGATAATCCATACGAGTTTTACGCGTCGAGCAAATTGCCGCAACCGGGCGCGCTTTACCGCAACTCCGGCGTTCGATATACCGGATTTTCAACGACTTACGACGGCAAGCGCGACGGCTTTTTCTGTTGGCGAATGAACTATTCGCTCGGCGGCGTTCCGGAAAGTTCGGCGGACGACGCGGGCGCCGACGGAGACGAAAACGCCGAAAACGAAACGATTTTGACGATCGACGCGGCGCTGGAGTCGGAAAATTGCGCGCTTCCGTTCGACTTGGACGGCGCGGCGAACGTCAACAGTTTGGGCGAATGGTTCGACAATCCGTTAAACGTTGAGTTTGGCCGACTTGCGTTGACGTTCCGGCGTCGGGAGCGGGCGAACCCTTGGCCGCGCGCGCTGGAATTTTGGAACGCGATCAACTCGGAGCCGATTTGGGGCTGCCTCCCGGCGACGCTAAAAGTGAAGGCGATCGTCCCAAGTTTGGAGCTGACGACCGGCGGTCGGCGTTGGAACGTGTCGTATTCGATCGTTTACCGCTCGTTAGGTTGGCTCGTAAAGCGCGCCGACGCCGGGTTTTACGCGACCGGCCCGCGCGGCGTTTATCGAATCTTGAACGACGACGGGAGCCCGAAAGAGTCGCCGACGCTCTTGAACGGCGCCGGGGCGGAACTCGCGCCGGGCGCGCCGCCGGTTTACCGAACGTTCCGCGTCAACCCTTGGAAAGACTTTGCGACGCTGAACCTCCCGAACCCGTTTGACCCGCGCGTTTAAAAA
Source organism: Thermoguttaceae bacterium (assembly GCA_045577885.1). Lineage (GTDB taxonomy): Bacteria > Planctomycetota > Planctomycetia > Pirellulales > Thermoguttaceae > RUG369. The sequence continues at coordinate 1,643 of JAZNJF010000311.1, forward strand.
GGAGACGTTCGATGGGAACCCCGATGTTAGTCGACTCCGATTGGCTCGACCGCGCGACGTCGGCGCTAACCGCGTTAGGATTCGGAACCGGAACCGGCGGCGCGTCGACGCCCGCGTCTCCCGGAACCGCGTCGCGCTTTTACGACGTTCGTCCGGCGCGGATCGTCGGCGAATGGTTGCGCAACGACGCCGGAGTCTGGACGGCGAAAGCGAACTTCATCGTCGGCGACGTGGTCGACGCGTCGTTCGAGTTCGACGTCGCCGCGCCCCTTGCGTTCGAAAGCGAAACCGCGCCGACCGCCGCCGACGCGACCGCGTTCGTCGTTTGGCGCGGGCGTTGGGAGCTTTTGTCGGCTCCGGCGGGCGAGGGAAGTCGACTCGGCGTCGGAACCGTCGAAGCGTTGGGCGCGGACTTAAATTGGTACTTGGTTCGTTCGCAACTTCGCGACGCGACGGACGGCGAAACGGCGGGCGACCTGCTCGACGTGTTTGACTGGATCGGCGCGAAAACGACGAACGGACTAACGCTCTTGGTCGGGCAAAGCGTCGTTTTCGAATGGTCGCCGACTTGGAAAAGTTACGTCGTCGTCGCGGCGGAGCCGTTAATATGATCGTTGTTCGTCCGAATCGGTTCGATAACCGCAAGGGAGCGTTTGTCGCGCCCGACTGGGTTTACCCGTCCGGCGTTTCGTTTTCGCGTCGCGTTACAAATCCGCTTACCGGCGTTACGACGACGTCGACTTTCGCGAACAATCATTTTAACGACGAGTTCCGCGCCGTCGTTCGGGAGTTCAACGCGGCGAAAATCGCGTCGGGCGGAACGCCGTTTTTCGAAGCGTGTTTGACCGGCGCCAATTTTTACGATTATTCGAGTTACGAAACGGCGACGGCGACGACGTATTACCCGCCCGATTCGTTGCGCGCTTTTATTGAGAATACGTTTATCGCGAATCAGCCGGAGCGTTTCGCCGCCGCGACTTGGTTCGCCGCCCGGCGTTCGTCGCGGTCGCAAGGGTATCAATGGACGTTTTACCTTGCCGCGCCGAGCGAAAACTATCCGACGGACGCGGTCGCATTCAACTTCGCGCCCGATTACGGAACGCCGAACGTTTATAACAACGCGTCGCGTTCGACCTCGACCTCAAACTGGGGAGGCGTCTTCTGGCCGCGTCCGGTCGTCGGCGTCGAGAACCTAACGACCGGCGAGAAAATCGTTTGCCGCGAAATCGACCATTGCGGAGCGCTTACTTCGGCGGCGCAACGCGGAACGATTTTCCTTAAACGAGGTTTCGACTATCGTTTCGTCCGCCGACGCGCGATTCCGACGGACGCCGTCGTCGAGCGCGACGACCCGCTTTATCCGTTCGAAACGTTGCGGTACTTCAGTTTCGACGCGCTTCCGCCGACGACGCAAACGGTCGCCGCGTCCGAAACCGCGACCGCGACGTTTTTCGATTTGGAGATTTAGCGTCGCTAACCGATTTCGGCGGCGATTTGCGCGGCTTTTTGGAAGTCGCGTTCGGCGTAGATTTGCGTTACATCGGCGCGAGCGCAGCCGAGCATAATTTGCGCCGCTTCGAGGCCGAACTTCGCGCGGACTTCCGTCGCGTACAAGCGCCGCAATCGATTCGGCGCCCAACGCTCGACTCCGGCGCGCTCCGCTCCCTTCGCGATGATTTTGCAGTAAAGATTTTCGGAGTAAAAATCGTTGTAGGGGCGCGTTTTCGGGGCCGCGTCGCGCGCCGCTTGCGACGGCGTAAGGGGCGTTTTGCGTCGTTGGCGGCGCTCGAACGCTCGGTCGCGGGCGGCGTCGCGGGGCGAAAAGAGGAACGCGTCCGGGGCGTCGGCTTTTTCGACAAGATACGGCGTCAAAATCGCTTGCGCTCGCCGTCCGAGCGGGACGCGCTTCTTCGCCGACGCGGCGCGACGGCGCCCCGTCTTGTCGGTGCGGAGCGTGTAAACCCAAACCGCGCCGGAGCGGTCGACGTCGCCCGCTCGCATCGCGCAAACTTCGCCGGGTCGCATTCCGGTTAGGCGTTGGAGCCGAACCAAGTCGGATCGTAGCCA
>JAZNJF010000312.1:0-1960 GCA_045577885.1 Thermoguttaceae bacterium
AATGCTTACATATCAGGAGGAAAACCACATGAGAATCGCGCTCGCCGGAAACCCGAACAGCGGGAAATCGACGATTTTCAACAAACTAACCGGCGCGAAACAAACGGTCGGCAACTTCCCGGGCGTTACCGTCGAGCGGTACGAAGGCCGAACGCGGTTCGAAGGGCGCGACGTTTCGGTCGTCGACCTCCCCGGCGTTTACAGTCTCGCGTCGTACTCCGACGAAGAACGGGTCGCGGCGGAGTTTTTGAAAAACGAAACGCCGGACGTCGTCGTCGACGTCGTCGACGCGTCGAATTTGGAGCGCAATCTTTACTTGACGCTCGTTCTGAAAGAGCAAAATCGCCCGCTCGTCGTCGTTTTGAATATGATCGACGTCGCTCGGCGACACGGCGTCGACGTCGACGCGGCGGCGTTGAGCAAGGAACTCGGCGTTCCGGTCCTGCAAACGGTCGGCAACCGCGGGCTCGGCGTTCAAGAGATTTTGGCGGAAGCCGTCCGCGTCGCCGAATCGCCGAGCGCGACCGCCGAAACGCCCTCCGCTCCCGCTTGCCCGTCCGACGCGGCGAAGAGTTGCGAACATTGCGGCGGCGAATGCGAACTGGCGCAAACGGCGGCGGACGTCGCGCGGTACAAAGAAATCGGTCGCATCTGCGCGCGCTGCGTCAAGACCGACGCCGACGCTCCGTCGAGCGGCTCCGATAAAATCGACGCGATTTTAACGCATCGCTTCCTCGGGATTCCGATCTTTTTGGCGGCGATGTATCTCGTTTTCCAACTGACCTTTACGCTCGGCTCTTACCCGATGGATTGGATCGACGCCGGGTTCGGCGCGTTGGGCGATTGGGTCGACGGCGCGATGAGCGAAGGGGTCGCGAAGTCGCTGATTATCGACGGTATTATCGGCGGCGTCGGCGGCGTTTTGATTTTCCTTCCGAATATTCTTATTCTGTTCCTCGCGATCTCGATTTTGGAAGACTCCGGCTATATGGCGCGGGCGGCGCTCCTTTGCGACCGTTGGATGCGTCGCGTCGGGTTGCATGGGCGCAGCGTCGTTCCGGCGTTGGTCGGGTTTGGCTGCACCGTTCCGGGGATTATGGCGGCGAAGATGCTTAGCGACCGTAAAGAACGGCTCGCGACGATGTTCGTTTTGCCCCTTTTCAGTTGCGGGGCCCGTTTCCCGATTTACGCGCTGTTGATTCCGGCGTTTTTCCCGCTCGAATGGCAAGGGCTGATTCTTTGGGGGATTTACCTGATCGGGATTCTGCTCGCCGCCGTCGTCGCCAAGGTAATGGACGTCGTCTTTAAAAACGACGAGCCGGCGCCGTTCGTCATCGAGTTGCCGTCGTATCACTGCCCGACGCTTGGCGTCGTCGGCGTTCACACGTTGGAGCGCGGTTGGCAATACGTCAAAAAAGCCGGGACGATCATCTTCGCGATCTCCGTTCTCCTTTGGGCGCTGACGACGTTCCCGAGCCTCGACGCGGAAACGGTCGCGAAATTCGACGCCGAGCGCGCTCGTATCGAAGAAAACGCCGACCAAATTCGCGCCGAAGCCGCCGCGCAAACCGCCGAGTCGACCGAAAACGCCGAAGCCGCGGAAACCGCCGAAGTCGCCCAAACGGAAGCGACCGCCGACGCGGAAGCGGAGGAAGCCGACCCGGTCGCCGACGCGTTGGCCGCGGTCGACGCGGCGGAAGGTCAAGCGGCGCTCGAGCGGAGTTACGCCGGTCGGGTCGGGCGCGCGATCGAACCGTTGTTGCGTCCGATGGGTTTCGACTGGAAAATCGGAACGGCGTTGATCGGCGCGATCGCCGCGAAAGAGGTTTTCGTCGCGCAAATGGGCGTCGTTTACTCGGTCGGCGAAGCTGACGAAACGTCGGAACCGTTGGCCGAAACGCTCCGCGCGAACTATTCTCCGCTCGTCGGGTTCTGCATTATGCTCTTCTGCCTGATCGCG
>JAZNJF010000313.1:0-6363 GCA_045577885.1 Thermoguttaceae bacterium
CGTCAACCCGTTCGGCGCGGCGGTCAAGTCGGTTTTCCAAGCGAAATAACCGCTCGTTTCGGGCGTCAGCGTAAAGACGTAACGCCGCTTCCCGCCGTCGGCGTCGAGCGTTCCGGCGAACTCGTATTCGTCGACCGTCCCCAATATAATCGGCGAATCGTCGTCGTAAATCGTTCCCTTGACGAGCGCGTCTTCGTTCGTCAGGTAAGCGTTCTCCAAGTCGACGATCTCCAAGAAAAAGTCGGTCGACGGGTTCTCGAAACCGCCTTCGACCGCGGCGAGCCCCTCCGGCTTCAACGCGTCGTAATTGCCGAGAACGTAAAACTCGATCGTCGCGGTCGTCTCGCCTTGCGCGATAATTTTCGGGTCGCCGACCGGAACGACGAACGCCTCGCTCTCAACCGCCGTTCCGTCGAGCGCGACGCGGTAATTAAACGCGACGTCGAGGCGCGCCGGAGCGTCCAACTCGACGACGAACGACGCGACGGTCGAGCCTTCGTCCCCTTCGTAAACGAACGCCTCTTGAACCGTCATGTTCGGCAAGTTCGTCGGCTTGATCGCGACGGTCAGCTCCGCCGCTTCGCTCCAATAGACGCCGTCGAAAACGGAAACCGTTACGACGCGGTCGGTTAAGTCGCAAAGTTCCTTCGCGTTGAAGTACGTCAGCGACGCGATCGCGTCTTCGTATTCTTCGAGCGTTCCGACGCCGGAGAGCGTTACGACGCCCCCTTGCTCGTCGAACGACGCGCGCAAATTCGTCCCGGCGACCGACGCGTCGAGCGATTCGTCGACGCCGTCCGGACGGTTCGCAAACCGAATCGTCGCGCCGTATAAAAACGCCGAATCCGCGTCGGAAATCGTCAGTTTCGACGCCGCCAAGACCTCCGCCGAGTCGACGGCGCCCTCGACGAAAACGGCGTCGAACCCGGTTCCTTCCGCTTCGTCCCCGTTCAAGTCGACGACCGGCGGCGCGGCGCTCGCGTCGGCGGTTCGGAAGTCGAGTTTCGCGTTGACCCCGTCGTTAATCGAAACAGTTTTCGAAACCGACGACGCAAAGCCTTCGCCGGAAACCGTTACGCGGTACGTTCCGTTGAGCAAAAAGAGCTGATATCCGCCCGCGGTCGCCGACGTTATCTCGACTTTTTGCGGCGTTTCGGAACCGTCGAGCCGTTCGATCGTCAGCGTCGCGCCGCCGAGCCCCTCCCCGGCGTCGTAAAAAAGGTCGCGGTCGGAATCGTCGAAAACGACGCCGAGCAAATACGCCCCGTCCGTCCGCGCGCCGAGAACGCTCGTTCCGAAATCGTTCGTCGCGACGTAAGGCCCGACCGCTTTCGACGTCGACGAAATCGAAAGGCCGACCTCGGTAAACGCCGAGTTCAAGAGCGCGTCGCGGTGCGAATGCGTCGGAACGCCCCAGTCGACCGCGAACGCTTCGAAGATAAAGGACGCGACCGAAAAACTCCCGTTCGCCGCGAACGAACCGCCGACGTTTTCCCCGAGCGCGGCCGAACCGTCGGCGTTCGTCAACCCGGACTCGAACCCGGCGGCGACGACGCGGTCGGCCAACGCCTTTTCGCCGCTCGTTTGGTGCGACGCGTCGTTTTTGGAAATCATCGCGCGGTTGTGCGTCGCGGCGGCGGCGTCGAGCGCGGCGTTGATCGCGAGCGGCGGCGCGGCGGAAAGCGCTTTCCACTCCTTCAAAAACGTCTCGACCGAGTTGCGCGGGTACTGGTAAAGCGACAGCGCGTCGTTGACGAGCGGATTGCGCGCCGTCAATTTCGTTTCGGTAATCGAGCTGAAAATTCGGTCGAGTTCGCCCGCCGGGTCGGCGCGGAAGCGGTTGATTCGCTCGAGAAGTTCCTGCTCCGCCGCCGACGCGTCGAGCGTCGACTCAAGAACGAACCAATCGGGCGTCGAAGCGTTCGAATCGGCGTTCGCGACGTCGGAACCCGCGCCGTTTGCCGCGACCGCCGCCGCGTCGACCGCGACAATTTCGCCGGTCGAACCGGTTTTAGCGATTTCAACGGCGGTTTCTTCGCTCGCAAAACCGGCAAATTCCGCAAACTCCGGATTAACCGGCGCCAAGTCGACCGCCAAAAGGCGACGCGTTTCCAGCGTCTCGAAGCGGAGGCGGCGCGCGTCGGCGTTTCGTCTGTTTTTCGCTCGCGATTTCATCGTTTTTCCCTTTCGGCTATTTCGGTTCGTTTTTTCGTTCAAACGTCGACGGCGGAACGCCGCCCTTGCCCGGACGCTCGACGCGGTTCGCTCGGACGCCGCTTCGCCAAACGCGACTCTCCGCGACGCCCTTATTAATATATCGACGCAAAAGCGGCCGCGTCGGTTCCCGCAAAATCGCGAAAACCGACGCCAAAGCCGCTTTTCAAACGTTTCAAACGTCAAAATCGGCGCAAACCGCTTCGACTACTCCGCTTTTTTCTCGTCCGGGAGGCGATAATTGTCGCCGCGCTCTTCGACGACGCGACGCAACCAAGATTCCGGATAGCCGACGTTCGGATATTTGCCGTCGTCGGTGCGCGTGTAACCGTCGTTGAACTTAACGAGAAGATCGTTCGCGAGCGTTTCCCAACGGTCGCGGGCCTTTTCCGTTTGCATAACCGAATAATCGGTCAAAAATTCGACGGCGGCTTTCTCGTCGGTCTTCGCGAGTTCCGCCGCGACGCGTTCGACCGCCGGTTGAGCGCGGTAAAAATACGTTTCGAGCTCTTCTTGAACCGTCTTGATTTCCGGAATCATTTCCTTATAACGCGGGTAAGCGTAATTGGCGACGAAGTTGAACGTCCACCAGCCGGACTTCATCTCGAAACGCTTGATCGAGCCGCAATCGCAGGACGCCGGAATCCGCGTCGTCGCGGCGTAAATCGGCGAATAACAGGTCGTGTACGTGTCGTCCCAACCGAACCAAACGAGCCCGCCGACGGCGTCCGGGAGGTCGGCGGTCGAGCGCGTAATGATCGAGAAGCAAGTTTGTTGCGTCGAAATCGGGCGTTCCCACATGTACTTTTTGCCGTCGACTTCCCAGTAAAGCGGGCGGCAGCGCATCGGAATCCCGAACTGACCGCCGTCGATTCCTTCGCTCATGTCGTATTCGGTGCCGTCGTAATGGTCGCGCATCAGGGCGGCGACGTCGGCGGTCGTCAGCTTTTTGTCCGGCTTAATCGACCAAGGATACGGCGCGGCGCCCTCGACGCCTTGCGCGTAATCGACCGGCAGATTCAGCGACGGCGCGGCGCGGCGAAAGATGCTCCAAACGCGTTTTTCGCAGGCGCGCAGGCTCGTAATATCGATGTTGCCGTACGCTTCGCAGAACGAGAACGGCTTCCCCGAGTTCGGGTCGTACAACCCCTTTTCAATCGCGAACGACTCGACGTTTTTCGAGTAAATGCAATTCGCCGGGTCGTTTTTCGGGAAGACGCCGATCCGGGCTTGGTTGGCGTGCGCGGTGATTTCGCCGTCCGGAACGCGAACCGCGACCCAAACGCACCCCTTGTTTTCGGTCTCTTCGGTCGAGCCGGTGCCGCTGATTTCGAAAATCCAAGCCTCGTTCTTGTCGCAAACGGAGATCGATTCGCCGACGTCGGCGTACCCGTGTTCGTCGACCAAACGCCCCATCAACTCGACGGCTTCCCGAGCGGTCGCCGCGCCTTGGAGCGCCGCGGTCATCAGCTCCGGATACATAAACCGAGCGCCGTTCTTGTTTTGCAGTTCTTCGATACCGCCGAACGTCGTTTCCGCGATCGCGACTTGTTTCTCGTTCATAATTCCTTGAAACTCGTCGATCACCGTCTCGCCGCAGAAGCCGAAGACGCGGTAAGTCGGCGTCCCTTCCGGGAAGACGTCGGAGCCGCCCGCCGGTCGGAACGAGCCGTCCGACGCTTCGACGATCGCCAGTTTCGCGAAGAACCCGGCGCTGTCCGCCGTGTATGTGACGACGCAAGCGTTTTCCGCCGACGCGCCCTTGGTAACGATGAGGTTGGTGCAAGCGAAGACGCTCGCCGCGCCGCCGACGACCAGCGCCGCCGCGACGCTCAAGAACGTCAAACCGCCGAGAAAGAACCGTTTCATTTTGCGCAAACTTTCTATCTTACTTAAATTCTCGTTCAAAATTTCCGAGCGAAGTCGGTTTTGCGGAAGTCGGCGACGCAAAATCGCTAAAATCGGCGCCGTTTCGCCGTTTTACCCGTTTTTACCGCCCTATCTTCCGCGTTTCCCCCTATTTTAACCGCTCTCGCGCCCGCCGTCAAGCGAACGGCGCGATTTCGCTCCGCTTCGAGCCGAATTTTTGCGCCGTTCGAGAAAAAATTTGGAAAAAATCGCGAAAAATTCCGTTTTGACGGTTTATTTTGCGGCGGCGTTGCGGTATGATTAAAGGAAAGCGTCGATTTTCGCCCTCTCGCCCGCTCCGAACGCGCTTCGCCCGGGCTCCGGATTCAAATCGTTTGGGTTCGGATTCGAAATCGCGGCGACGTTTCCGCAAAATCGACGCGCTCGCGTTTTGTCCTTATTACTATAGCGCTCGTTCGACGGCGCCCGACGCGGTCTTTCCGCCCGCCCTTTGCCGTCGACGTTTTAGGAGGCTTGTTATGAATCCTTCGTCCAACGGTTCCCAAGGTTTCGACCGTCGCTCCTTCTTCGGTTCCCTCGCCGCGGCCGGTTTGACCGGTTCGGTTCTCGCGTCCGGCGCCGACGCGTTCGCGCAAGACGGCGCCAAACCGGCGGAAAAATCGGCGCAACCGGAAAAATTTGCCGCGTCCTTCCCGCTCCTGCAAAACGTTACCGAAACGAGCGCGTCGATCTCTTGGGCGCTGAACCGTCCGGCGACCGGTTGGGTCGAATGGGGAACGACGCCGGACCTCGGCAAATTCGCCCGCAATTCGGAGTTCGGCTTGAATCCTTACGAAGTCGACTTCCTGAACGCTCGCATCGAAGGGCTCGCGCCGAACACGAAGTATTATTATCGAACCGCGACCTGCTCCTTCGATTACGTTAACGCTTACAACAAAACGGTTTCCGCGCCTGAATACAGCGACGTTTACTCCTTCGAAACGGTCGGCCCGGCGCCGGAAAAAGTCTCGTTCGGCGTCATGAACGACACGCACAACACCGTCCCGACGATCTGCAAACTGATCGAACGTTTCGACGAGCTGAAGCCGAATTTCATCGTTTGGAACGGCGACGTTTGCTCCGACTACATGACGAGCGAAGTCGCGAAAAAATCGATCGCGAACCCGAACGGCAAGCCGTACGCCGCCGAACGTCCGCTCGTTTTCGCCGCCGGAAACCACGACCGCCGCGGCAAATGGGTGCGCGACCTGAAAAAATGCTTCACGACTTGGAAGCACGACGACCCGCGTTTCGCCGAACTCGGCTGCAGCTACGCGTTCCGTCAAGGCCCGCTCGCCGCGGTGATTCTCGACACCGGCGAAGACAAACCGGACTGGCACCCGGCTTGGTCGTCGATGGCGAACTACGAGCCGTACCGCGAACTTCAAGCGGCTTGGCTCGAGTCGGCGCTCTCCCGTCCGGAGATCGCGTCGGCGCCGTTTATCGTCGCGTTCTGCCACATCCCGCTTTACGACGCGAACCCGAAAGCGAACCCGGGCAACATTTTAGATAAATGGGCGTCGTACCAATGGACGTGTCAAAAACTTTGGGGCCCGATTCTGCACCGCCACGGCGTCCAGCTGTTGGTCGCGGCGCACCAACACCGCTTCAGCTACGCGGAACCGACGGCGGAGCGCGGTTGGGCGCAAATCGTCGGCGGCGGCCCGGAACTCAAGGGCGCGACGTGCATTCACGCGACGGTTACGAAAGACGAACTCAAATTGAGCGCGGAAATGGTCGCCGACAAGAAAGCGCTCGGCTCCTGGACGTTCAAACCGCGTAAAGTCTGAAACGCCTAACGTTAAGCGGCGCCGATTTTAACGGTTAAACGCCCGCGAAATCGGCGACGTTTCCCCATTGAACGCGCTCGACGGCGCCGGTCGCGACGTTTTTAACGTTTAAAACCGACGTCGACGGGATTCTTACGCGCCCAACGAAGCGTTTCCCTCCGTTAAGCGAGCCGCATTCTCTTCAATAACGCAAAAAAGACGGCGCGAACGTTCCGAAACGCTCGCGCCGTCTTCCTTTTTCGACGTTTCTCCAACGTCTTTAACGAAGCGACTTAACGCCGACTCACTCGCCTTCAAACTCGATCAGCGACGCGACCGGCAGGCCCGCCAACGCTTCGCGGCCCTTCAAGTCGACCAACTCGATGACGAACGCGCACCCGACCGCGACGCCGCCCTGTCCTTCGACCAACTTCCGGCAAGCGGCGACCGTCCCGCCGGTCGCGAGCAAGTC
>JAZNJF010000314.1:0-8503 GCA_045577885.1 Thermoguttaceae bacterium
CGTCCCAACGCGTTTTCAACCGCGACGCGCCCAACCTTTCGCGACCCGAAGCGCCGTCAACAACGCCCAAAGAAGCGCGAAACCGACGACCGCCAACCCGGCGAGAAAAAGCGGATCGCCAAAAAACGGCGCCAAATAGGCGTCAAAACGCTCGCGAAACGCTAAATAAACGACCGCGCCGCCGCAAAGGAACGGACCGTAAGGAATTTCCGGCGTCTTGTCGGAAAATCGCCTCAAAAACCCGAAAACAAGACCGAAAAACGGCGCGACAAAGAACGCGGCGACCGCCCCTTGCCAACCGATAAACGCTCCGATAACGCCGAGCGCCGCGACGTCGCCGAACCCCATCGCCTCGACGCCGAGCGCGGAACGCCCGATAATCCGCACCGCCCAAATAATCGTCGCGCCGACGAAGAGCCCGACCGCCGCGTTCGCCAACGCGCCGGACGACGAAAGCGCCCGGTCGAACGTCGTCCGCGTCCCCAAACCGCCGCCGGACGGCAAAATTGAATCGAGCGTTTCGACGCTCCCGTCGCATCCGACGACGACGGCGATCCCGACGAGCCCGAGCGCCCAAACCGCCGCGAGAATCGGGGTTAGGGTCGAACGGCGCAGTCGACGGCAAAAGATCGCCGCCGCTTTCCGAACGCCGAGTCGCCGCGCCGGAAACCGCCGTTCGAGAAGCGCGAACGACCAAAACGTCCAAATCGCCGCGATTCCCGCCCCGACCAACCAACGGACGACGCCGGGCGACGCGTCCCAACCGCGACGTTCGCAACCGACCGCCGCGAAGAAAAAAACGTCGTTCGTCGTCGCCGCGCCGGTCAAGTCGAGCGGCCAAGCGATCGGCGCGACCGTTAAAAACGGAAAAACCGCCGCCAACGTCAATCCGACGACCGCGCCCGGAATCACCGCCGCGTCCGGAATGATATAATCGTCAAAGTCGACCAGCGTCATGCAGAGCGCCAACCAATAAAAAACCGTCTCCGCGCTCCAAAAAACGAGCGCGCGCCCCGCCTCCGCGTCGGAAACGACGCCGTCGGTCAAAACGCAAAACCGCCAAGTCAACAGGGTCGCGAAAAGCGTTTCGACGACAAACGGACGCAACCAAAAGAGCCGACTCTCCCAACCGGGAATCGTCGCGAAATCGAACGCCGTCGCGCCGCCGCCCGACTTTCCGCCTCGTTTTCGCGCCGTTCCCCCATTTTCCGCGACGTCTTTCAATTTTTCGAAACGCAAACGCGCCGTTTCGAGCCAACCGACGACCGGAATCCGCGCCGTCCAACGTCGATTCGGGCCGACGACGTTCGCCGGAAAGCGCCGCCAAGGGGAGCGATAACGCGGCGTCCAACCGAAACGGTCGACAAAATAGTTCGCCGCCGCCGCTAAAACCGCGCCCAACAAAAAAACGACGACCGCCTGCGCCGCGTCGGGCGTTCCCGAAATCAAATCCAACATAATCGTTCACCTTAACGCAAGTTTCGCAACCTTCGCAGTCTTCGTCGTCCTTTTATTTACCGCAAATCCCGGACTTCGCGCGAAGCCGACGCCGACGCGACGCGTTCCGACCGTTCCGCCGCCCCGTTTTCCTTACTAAAAACGAATATCGGGCCGTTATTCGCTTTTTCAAAACGTCGGAATAAAAAAGAGCGCGACGTTTCCGCCGCCGCGCTCTTCAAAATACGTCGACTTTACCGGTTAAACCGCTCAATCGACAAAAGTAAGGGTCGCCATAATCGAGTTATGGTCGCTCGCCGGACGTTCTTTGCCGGTTTTCGGGTCGCGGTGCAGGTCCGGGTTGATTTCGAACTTTTCGACGACGCACTTGCCGTTGACGAAAATGAAGTCGATAATCGCCGCTTTTTCGACCGGAATCTTGTTGAAGTTGTTGAAGGTGCGCGGTTGGGCGATATCGCGAACTTTCGCGACTTTATTAGAGTCTTTGAGACCCGGGATATCGTCGACGCCGGTCGTCATGACGCGGTACGCTTCCGATTGGTCGGTAACGTTGAAGTCGCCGCTGACGAAGAACGGGCCGTCGGCGCCGATGATTTCGTCGAGCTTGCGCAAAATCAACTTCGCGCTTTCCTTGCGGGCGATCGTTCCGACGTGATCGAAGTGCGTGTTCGCGTACGCAAATTCTTTACCGGTCTTTTTGCAACGGAATTTACCCCAGGTAACGGTGCGGTTGCATTCGGCGTCCCAACCTTTGACGCCCGGTTTGTCCGGGGTTTGGCTGAGCCAGAAAGTGCCGGAATCGAGGAGTTCGAGCGCGTCTTTCTTGTAAAAGATCGCCATAAACTCGCCCTTGCGCTTGCCGTCGTCGCGCCCGACGCCGATCGACGCGTACTCGGTCAGCGCCGCGTTCAAATAATCCATTTGTCCCGGGAGCGCTTCTTGAACGCCGAGAAGATGCGGGTCGTCGCTCTTCACAACGTCGACCAACGTTTCCTTGCGGAGATCCCAACGGTTTTCGCCGTCGCCGTTATTCGCGAGGCGGATATTAAACGACATCACGCGCAGGCCGTCGACCGGCTCGTCGGCGCGAAGGTTCGTCGAAGAAAAAAGGGACGCGACGGCCAACAACGCCGCGCAAACGCTCGTCCATTGCATCAAACGCATCGGAATAATCCTTTCGTTTTACCTGTTTTATTATCGACGTCGACGCAACGGGAGCGCCGACGCGCTAAAAATCTCAAATTCGTTAAACTCCGCCGTTTAGTCGACGAAACGCAACGTCGCGACGACCGAGTTATGGTCGCTCGCCGGACGTTTTTTGCGGGTTTTCGGGTCGCGGTGCAGGTCGGGATTGATTTCAAACTTCAAGACGTCGCATTTGCTATTCACGAACACGAAGTCGATAATTTTCCCCTTTTCCACCGGAATGCGACAATAATTATTGAAAGTGCGCGGTTGCGCGATTTTGCAAGTTTTCGCGATTTTCCCGGCGTCGTAAAGTCCCGAGGTCGTCAGAAGTCGGTACGGCTCGGAGTTTTCGTCGCAGTTGAAATCGCCGGTAACGAAAAAGGGCGCTTTGTCGCCGACCATTTCGCCGAATTTGCTCAAAATCATTTTCGCGCTTTCGAGTCGAGCGACTTTGCCGCTGTTGTCGAGGTGCGTGTTCGCGTAAACGAACTCTTTTTTCGTTTTCAGCGAACGGAATTTCCCCCAAGTCAAAATCCGCGTATAAGAGGCGTCCCAACCTCTTCCCGGCTTCTCCGGCGTCGGACTTAGCCAAAACGTTCCGGAGTCGAGGAGTTCGAACTTCTCCTTTTTATAAAAGATCGCGGTAAACTCGCCCTTGCGTTTGCCGTCGGTTCGCCCGACGCCGAACGACTCGTACTCGGTCAGCGTCTCGTTCAAGTAATCCATCTGCCGAGGGAGAGCCTCTTGAACGCCGAGCAAATCCGGATCGCTCTCCTTAATCACGTCGACGAGCGTTTCCTTGCGCCGATCCCAATTGGTTTCGTCGTCTTTATTGTTCGCGACGTGAATATTGAACGACATTACGCGCACGCCGTTCGTCGCTCTCGCCGCCCAAGCGTTCGTCGCGGAAAAAACGAACGCGATCGCCGACGCCGCGACGCAAACGCTCGTCCACCGCCGCCAACCCGCCAAAACGCCTACTTTCTCCATTTTACTCAACCTTTTTAAATCGTCGAAACGCCGACGGCGCCCGACGTTTGAAAGCTCCGATTCGTCTTTCCGAACGTTTTCTCAAACAATGGAAACGCCGACGGCGAAGTCGACGCCTCCGCTCGACGCCGAGAGCGTCTTAGTCTCTTACTTCTTTAAACCGTCCAAAATCGGGCGCAAAACCGCTTCGAGCGCGTCCGTTTGGCGGACGGCCCCAAATCGTTCGGACGCCGCGCCTCGACGACGCCGCGAAGTCGACTTTTCAACTCGAAGCCGAAAATTACTTCTTTAAACCGTCCAAAATCGGACGCAAAACCGCTTCGAGCGCGTCCGTTTGGCGGTACATGCCCAAATCGTTCGGGTGCGACGCGTCGACGGTTCCGTCGAAGTCGAGATTTTCGCCGAGAAGGTTCTCGTGCCCAAGGTAATAAAGGTTCGGGTCGTTCGGCTTCAATTCGTCGAAAACTTTCTTCAACTCCGCTTGGTTGCGGCGGTGGAAGTCTTGACGTTCCGGACGAATCCAAGTGTTCGACATGCAACGGTCTTCGACGAGCAGAATCGGCGTGTTCGGGCGTTTTTCCCGCAAAATCTTCAAAAACGGAAGCGCGCGTTCGGCGACGAGTTCCGGCGTCATGTTCGGCAACGCGTCGACGACGTAAACTTCCGCGTCGACTTCCGCCATCAGCTCCGCGATCGCCGGTTCCATTCGCGCCGACCCGGAAAAGCCGAGGTTGACGATCGGATAATCGATTCGGCGGCTCAAGATCGCCGTGTACGCCATCCCCGGTCGGGAAGCGCAACCGCCGTGCGCGATCGAGGTGCCGTAATAAACGATCGGCTTTTTGTCGGTTCGCGGCGAAAGAGCGGTAAACTTCGCGCCTTCCGGAACGCCGATCGAGAGCGCGTCGACGCCGTTGTAAAGCGGGAGGTAAACCAAGTAATCGCGTTCTTTAGCTTCCATTCCGGAAATCCAAGTTTCCGTCGCTTCCTTTTTCGACGGCTTCGTGCAGGAGACCCAAAGCCAACGTTTCGAAACGTCGTCGAACGCGTAAAGGTCGAGCCCGGAAACGCCGGTCGCCGGCATATGCGCCATCGCGAGACCGCCGGAATAGAGGTTGTAACGAACTTTGATTTCGGTCGCGTCGGTGCGGAAACGGACGACTTCGCCCGCCGAATGTTGCGACAAATTCCAAACGGCGCCGGTTACTTTGTCCTTAGCGCGGGCCGGGAACCGAGCGAAGTAACGGTCGACGTCGTTCCAACACTTGTTTTCGACCGGCCATTGCGTCGCGTCGAACCAAGCGTACCCGGCGTCGACGGTCGGCTTCACGTCGACCGGTTCTTGAGCGCGAAGAGCCGAAACGCTCGCCGCCGCGACGACCGCCGCGAATAAAAACGCAAAAATCTTTTTCATCGAATCGTTTCCTTTATCAAACCGAAATCAACAATCTTGACGCGCTCCAACGACGCGCCGGAAAAAACGAATCGACCGAAACCGCCGCCGAACGACCGCGATTTCGCCCTTATATTAATATTAATGACAAACGCCGCCGACGCCGCCCCGCTTCCCGCTCAAAAAACGAGAAGCCGAGCGACGTTTCCCGCGCCGTCAAAAACGGTTCGACCGTCAAACTTTACATACGTTCGACCGTTTGAATCCCGAGCAACTCGAGCCCCTTGCGAATCGTCCGCGCGGTCAGGTCGCAGAGGAGCAAGCGATTCGCCTTGACGTTTTCGTCGTCCGCTTTCAAAACCGGACATTTTTCGAAGAACGCCGAGTAACGGTTGGCGAGTTCGTAAAGATACGTCGTCAACTGGTTCGGGCGATAGTCGCGGAGGACGTTTTCGAGCGCGCCTTCGAACTTCGAGAGTTCGAGCGCGAGGGCCCGTTCCTCCGGCGCGGCGAGAACGAGCGTTCGCGTTCCGTCGGCGAACTCCTTCCGCAACGCTTCGACGTCGACGCCGCCGCGAGCGAAAATCGAACGGACGCGAGCGTAAGCGTACTGCATGTACGTCGCCGTGTTGCCGTTCATCGCGAGCATTTTATCGTAACTGAAAACGTAGTCGCTTTCGCGGTTTTGCGAAAGGTCGGCGTAAACGAGAGCGCCGATTCCGACGCGGCGCGCCGTTTCGCGTTTTTCGTCGTCCGAAAGACGCTCCGCCTCCGGGCGGTTCGCGTCGTTCGCTTCCAAAACGGCCAACGCCCGCGCTTCCGCTTCGTCGAGGAGCGACTTCAAACCGACCGCGTCGCCGACCCGCGTCTTGAACGGGCGCCCGTCGTCGCCGAGAACCGTCCCGAACTTGACGTGCGTCAGCTCGACGTTCCCCATTCCGATGAAATCGGCGGCGGCGAAGAGCTGTTCGAAGTGGCGCGATTGACGGAAGTCGACGACGTAAAGAATCGCGTCCGGCGCGAATTTATCGCGACGATATTCGAGCGTCGCCAAGTCGGTCGTCGCGTAAAGGAAGCCGCCGTCGCGCTTTTGGATCAACATCGGGACGTCGTCCCCGGCGAGGAAAACGCCGATCGCGCCGTCCGTTTCGCGAGCGACGCCCATTTGCTTCAGGCGGTCGACGAGGGGCGCCAAGCGGTCGTTGTAGAAACTTTCGCCGAGCGTTTCGTCGAATTGCACTTGGAGGCGTTCGTAAATTTTGTCGACTTCGGCGATGCAACGCGGCATAAACTCCTTCCAAAGCGCGAGGTTTTCCGCGTCGCCGTGATGGAGTTTCGACGTTTCGGCCAAGACCGCTTCGCCAATATCTTCGCGCCCTTCGGCCAGCTTCGCGATTTCCGGATTCCCTTCGACGCCGGCGATTTTCCCGACGACGGAGTCGTATTTTTCTTGCGCCGCGTCGAGCAACTTCGCCAAGCGGTCGCGCTCTTTGTTCGCTTTTTTCAGCGCGTCCTTCGCTTCTTTCGTTCCGTCGGCGTCGGCGGCGGCCTTCGCTTCGGCGACCTTCGCGGCTTGGTCGGCGACCGATTTTTTCGCCGCGTCGAGGAGCGTTTCGGCGGTCGGAAGTTCCTTTTTCGCCCCGCGGTAATCGACGAGTTGGCGCGTCAAGCGGTAAAGTCGCGCGAGTTCGTTGACCGGATCGGCGTCGTAAGCGGCGCGATCGAGGAAGTTGCGGAAGCCGTAAATGATCATCCCGAACTGCGTTCCCCAGTCGCCGAGGTGGTTGTCGGCGATCACGTCGTGCCCGAGGAAGCGGTGAACGCGGGCGAGCGAGTTGCCGATCATCGTCGAACGGATGTGCCCGACGTGCAACGGTTTCGCGACGTTCGGCGCCGAATAGTCGAGAACGACGCGGCGCGGATTCGCCGTTTTGTCGACGCCGAGGCGGTCGTCGGTCGCCGCTTTTTGCAACGTTTCGGCCAAACGCTCCGATTTCACTTTGAGATTAATGAAGCCCGGCCCGGCGATTTCCGGTTCTTCGAACCAATCGTTCCAATCGAGGTTCGCGACGAGTTCGGCGGCGACGTCGCGCGGCGCTTTCCCCAACTTCTTTCCGAGCGGCATCGCGAGGTTCGCTTGGAAGTCGCCGAATTTCGCGTCTTGACTCGGACGAATCAGTTCCAAATACGGGCCCGGCTCGACGCCGATCATTTCGAGCGCCTTGCCGAACCGCTGCGCGATGATTTTCAATACGTTCATTTTTTCTCTCTTCGCTATTTTCGCTATTTCAACTTTTTTTCGTTTTCGCCGTCGACGCGCCTTGACTAAAGCGCCCGTTTTACCCGACCGTTGTTTTCGCTCCAAACGAAACGCTCGCCGCCAACCGCGCCGACGCCCGACTTTCGCCGCCGCGCCCTTTTACCTAAATTGCGCAAATTGTCTTATTTCGTTTTCCCGCCGCCCAGTTCGTCGGAGTAAACGACTTTCGACTCGGCGGGCGGAACGTCGACTTCGCCGGGCGCCGCTTCGAGCGGAGTGTCTTTCCCCTTCCCCCAAAGGTCTTCCAAGGCGTAAAACTCGCGGGTTTCCGGCTCGAAGAGGTGAACGAGGACGTCGCCGTAATCGAGGACGATCCAACGACTTTCGCCGTATCCTTCGAGATGGCGACGCTTGTCGCCGAGCTGTTTTTCGAAAACGTCGTCGATTTCCTCGCTCATCGCGTGAAGTTGGCGACGGCTGACGCCCGAAGCGACGACGAAAAAGTCGCACATTTGCGTTACTTCCCGCAGGTCGAGAATTTTAACGTCGCTTCCTTTGTTGTCGAGAATCGTTTTCGCGGCCAACCGGGCCCGCACCAGCGACGTCGGCAATTTTTTTTCGTTTCGCGCTTCGCTCACTTCGTTTTTTCCTTCATTAATATTAACAAAAGAGGCCGCGTCGACGACGAAACCGCCGCCCGCCGACCGTCAAAATTTTCTCATTTTCCCCATTTTCTCGCCGACGCGCTCGTCAACGCTTCGCCGACGCCGAAATTTTCCCTATTATATAACGAACGACGGCGCTTTTCAAGGGCGCGGGCCCGTTCCGCCGCGTCTTTTTCCCGCTTTGCCGGCGCCGACAAAATCGTTGCGACCGTCGCGTTTTACGCCGTCGCCGCAAAGCGCCGTTTCCGCGTCTTTTTTCGAGAAAAGAGGAAAAATGAACCAATTTTAACGACGCCAACGCCGCCGCGCTTCCTTGGCCGCCGCTCGAAAAAAGCCGCTCGCTCAGAATCCGAACGACGACGCCAAGAATCGCGCCCAAAAGAGAAGCAAGAAGCCCAAAAGTAAAAAGATAAGCAGGAAGCTCCAAAGAGAGAAAAAAGAGCCGAGAAACAAAAAAAGCCGCGAAACCTTAACAGTCTCGCGGCTTTTCAGCGACGTCGACGGGACTCGAACCCGCAACCACCGGATCGACAGTCCGGGACTCTAACC
>JAZNJF010000315.1:0-40701 GCA_045577885.1 Thermoguttaceae bacterium
GGTTACTTCGTGTTTGGCGCGATAGACGGCGCCCATCCCGCCGCGTCCCAACAAACGCTCTAAAATAAACGGTCCGAAACGTTCTTGACGATTCATTGTTTCCCCCCGTTGGCGGCGGCGCGCCCGTCCCGTCGACCGTTCGAACGCGCGGCAAGAGCGGCAAAGCTCAACCTCGACAAGGCGAACAAAAACGAGAAGGCGAAAGGCGATCAAGAAAAACAAAGAAAGCGGCGCGCCGTCGACGTCGTTAAAAACAACGCGCTAAACGCCGACGCCCGAGTTCGACCGTCATTTTTTCGGCGGCGCGAATTTCACTTTGTCGACCATTTTAACAATTTGGCCTTCGGAATTCAAGTACCCCGCGACGGCGGTGATCGCTTGAACGGCGTATCGATAACGAAGCCCCGGATCGCAATCGAGTTCGACCTCCAAATCGTCGCGAAACTCCGGCGTTCCGGCGCCCGAGTAAGCGTCGGCAAACGCGACCTCGTTTTGATTAATATATCGATAAACGGCGGAGCGCAACGCGTTCATATCGCCGAGCGACGCGTCGCCGAAGCGAATCCCGGAGAGTTCGCCGCGCGAATCCGCCGTCAACCGAACGACGACCGGCGTCAGTTCGTCGAGCGTCGGCGCTTGGTTCGACTGCGCCTCGACCGGCATGCGAATCGCAAAATCCCCCTCGACTTCCGGCGTTTTATAGGTAATAACGAAAAACGCTAAAAGCAAGAAGACGACGTCGATCATCGACGTCATTTGCAATTCGACCTTTTCCGTTTTCGGCGTTCTTCGGCGCGCGCTCATTCTTCGCTTCCGTCCTTTCGACTCTTTTTATTCTTCGCCCGCCGACGTCGTTCGCGGCGACGCGCCGACGTTCGAACGAGAAAACGCGCCCGCCTTCGCCGAAACGTCGGCGCCGCGTTCTTCCTTTATTTTATTCGAAACGCGCGCTCGTTTCAAGACGATTTTCGCGCCGTCTTCGCAAAAAGAGCCAAAACGGTCGTTAGCGACGCGAACGTTCGGCGGAAATTCCGAGATTCCGCCGAAAACGCCCGCGTTTTTTCTCGTCAACGATTCGGCGCTAAAATAGAGGCGACCGACGAGGACGCGACAAAATCGACCGGCGAAACGAAACGAGCCGAAGCCAAGGCCGACGGCGGCGCCGCTTTTTCTCCAACTTGCGCCGCTTGCGCAAAATTCGCCGTTCGCGCGATCCGCGCCGCTTCTTCCGCTCCGTCCAAATCTTTTTTCGCGTCGAGAGCGTCAAGAGCGTCGAGCGCGCCAAAATTTTTCGCCGCCGACGGTCGCCCGACGTCAAACCGGCGTCGAGTCGGCGCGTCGCCGGTTTTGCCGACGTTGAAATTCCGCGCCGCCGAATCGCCGAACGCTCCTTCAAGAAAACCGCTCAACGGTTTCGAACGCGCCGGATGCTGCAACTTCCGCACCGCCTTCGCTTCGATCTGCCGAACGCGCTCGCGAGTAACGGAGAAAATGCGCCCAACCTCCTCCAACGTGTACGCGTACCCGTCGGCGAGCCCGAAACGAAGCCGAATAATCTCGCGTTCGCGGAAGGAAAGCGCCGACAACGCTTCGTCGAGCCGTTCGCGGAGCGCCGCGCGGTTCATCTCGACCAACGGGTCGTTTTTGCGCGGGTCTTCGAGAAAATCGCCGAAAAAGCTCTCGTCGCTCCCCTCGACCGGACGATCGAGCGACAGCGGCGGACGCGAAATTTGAATCGCCGCGCGAATTTCGGAAGGCGACAACCCGGACAATTTCGCGATTTCTTGCGGCGTCGGCGCGACGCGGGTTTGCCGAGTCAGTTCGCGCGACGCTTTGCGCACCGCCTTCAACGTTTCGAGCAAATGGTTCGGAATTCGAATCGCGCGGCATTGTTCGGCGATCGCTTTAGAAATCGCTTGGCGAATCCACCAAGTCGCGTACGTCGAGAATTTAAAGCCGCGTTTGTGTTCGAATTTGTCGACGGCGCGCATCAATCCGGTGTTTCCCTCTTGAATCAAGTCGAGGAAACTCAAGCCGCGGTTGCGATAACGCTTCGCGATGCTGACGACAAGACGCAGGTTGCCCGCCGAAAAAGCGCGTTTCGCCGACTCGAAATCGCGTCGTTTTTGCGCGACGAGCGCCAACTTCCGGTCGAGCGCCGCCAACGTTTCGTTCGCGGCGAGTCGTTGGTTCCGCAAAAAACGAACGCAACGACGGTATTCGGAACGCAAATCTTCGTATTCGGCGCAACGTTCGAAGGAAAAACGCCGAACGCCCCCGGTCGCGCCAAGCCAAACGGGAAACGCGGCGCTCAAATCGCTCGACGCCGCGTCGGTCGTTGGGTTCGGCGTCGAATAGGAAACGCGGTCTCGCGAAAGGGAAATTTCGAACGGTTCGCCGCCGTCGTTCGCGGTCGTTTCTCGACGCGATTTTTGCCAATTCGCCGCGGTTTCCTCGGCGTCTTTCGACGCGGCGTCAAGTCGCGCCAAACGTTCGCGCAACTCTTTCGCTCGTTCGTATCGTTCGCGAATCTTTTCGTTGCGTCGCGTCAATTTATCGAGAAACGGGGCGAACGACTGCGTTCGGAGATCGAGCTCGTTCAACAGACGAAACGCTCGACGGCGCCGCCGCGCCAACGCCCGTCGACGTTCGACGCGCTCTTCGGCCGTCAGCGTTCCGGATTGAAGCGCTAAAAAGTCTTCGCGATTCTTCGCCAAAACGCCGCGCAAGGTCGCGAGCGCCGGGCCGAGCAACGCGTGAAAACGCTTTTTCGCGCGCAAATCGGCGACCGAAACGTCGATCGTTCGGTCGAGTCGAGCCCGTCCGCGTTGAATTTTCGTCAACAACTCGACGGCGTCGCGAATAACCCAATCCATCTTCAAGACGGCGCGTCGAAACGCTCGACGCGTCGTTTCGATTTCGCGAGCCGCGCGGCGTTCCTCGTCGCGAGTCAGCATCGGAATATCGCCCATCTGCACCAAGTAAATGCGAATCGGGTCGTCGAACGCGTCGGCGACGGCGGAGGCGTCGGTTTCGTCGACGTTTTCCGCGTCAAAAACGTCGTAATCGGAATCAAAATCGTCGCGATCGTCAAAAAGCTCGTCCGCCGAGGCGCCGCGTTCGTCCGCGTAAGAAAAGTCGTCCAAAAACAACGCGTCGCCGGCAAAAGCGTCCGAGTCAATGAAAGACGGGTCCAAACCTTCTTTATCGAAGTCGTCAAAACCGCGTTTCATATAAAAGTTACTCCTGTTCGTCGGGCGCCGCGCCGTCAAATTTCGTCGCCGTCGCGACGAGCGTTCGTTCGGCGGAACGAGCGCGGCGAAACGAAAAAGCGGGAGAAAAAAGCTCCCGTCGTTATTTTGCAAAAAGGCGTTGGCGCGCAAGACGCTTTAAAACCGTCAAAATCGTCAAATTTCAACGTCGTTAAGTAAAAACGTCGCGGAGAACTCCTTTTCTTTCCCCTAGTATCGGCGTTTCCGCGCCCCCGCTCGACGACTTTAACCTCGTCGACGCCAAGACTTGAGAAACGCGCGCCGATTTAACGTCTTTATTCGCGACAATCGTTATATTCGGCGTCGAGTTTTTTACCGTCGTTTTTCGTCTCGCGCCGTCAAAAATTTTGCGTTCTGTTTATTTTGCGCAATTTAGCCAACTTACCGTTATTCTAAAACCTTTTTTCATTTACGCAACGAAGCAAATAAAGAAAACGCGCCTAAAATCTTTTCAAAAAGGTTTGCCTAATGTCTTTTTTCGTCAAAAACGTTTTTTTTGGAACTCAAGTTTAACGCGTCGCAACGCCGAAAACGAAATTTCGCCAATTCGGCGTAAAAAACGCCGACTCGTTAAAATTTCCGCCGCGCCCTAGCGCAAAATAAAAATTTAAGTAAAATAAGGAGATTAGGCAAATAAATTGCGGACGACGACGCGTTATTTCGCCGCGCCTCCGTTCCCGAACGAGGCGGCGGCGCTCGTTCCGTCGGCGCGCCTCGCGACGCCCGAAACGGCGGTTCCGTCGATTTCGAATTTCATTTTCTTAACGCAAAATTAATTTAACGTCAAAAAGGAACGCTCAATGCAAAAACTCGACGTCGTAACGGTCGACGGGCCGGCCGGAGCGGGTAAAAGCGTCGCGACGCGGCGGCTCGCCGAACGCTTGGGAATCGAATACCTCAACACCGGCGCGATGTACCGAGCGATCGCGCTTTGCGCTCTTCGAGAAAACGTCGACCTAACCGACGCCGACGCGCTAACGCAAATCGCTCGCGAACGTCGTTTGGAATCGAAAAACGGGCGCGTTTTTCTCGACGACGAGGACGTTTCGGACGCGGTGCGGTCGCCGGAGGTTTCGCAGTCGGTCAAATACCCGGCCGGCGCGCCGTCGGTTCGAGCGATTTTGGTCGAAAAGCAGCGGGAAATCGGCCTTTCGCGCCCGATCGCGACGGAGGGGCGCGACCAAGGAACGGTCGTTTTTCCGGACGCGCTTTGCAAATTTTACTTGACCGCGTCGCCGGAAGAACGGGCGCGGCGGCGGTTCGGCGAACACCAACGACGCGGCGAAACGGTCGACTTCGACGAGCTGCTCCGGCAAATCGTCGAGCGCGACCGGCAAGACTCGGAGCGGGAAATCGGCCCGCTCAAACGTCCGGAAGACGCCGTTTTGATCGACAGCGACGGGAAAACGATCGACGAAGTCGTCGCCGAAATGGAGCGAATCGTTCGCGAAAAACGCGGCGCCGTCGGACGCTAAGCGTCGAACGCGGTCGCAAAGTTTCACCGTTTCCCCCGTTTTAACGCAAACGGCGAAAAAAACAAAAAAACGCGCTCCCCGGTTTCGAGAAGCGCGTTTTGCCTTAAACGTCCGACGCAAACGTTAAGTTAAGGGACAAACGCCGCCGTTTAACGTTTTTTGCGCCAAGACTCTTTCCTCTTTTCCTACATATTCGCGACAATCATTGATAAACGCGAACGTAATCGATTTGGTAATCGGTCGGGCAAGTATCGTCCGCGATCTCGCCGCCCCAAGCGCCGCCGATCGCGGTGTTCAGCAGGAGGTAATGCGGTTTGTCGAACGGCCAAACTTCCGTTTTCTTTTCCTCTTCGGAGCGCAAAAATTCAAGAACGACTTCCTCGTCGACCAAAATCGTCAACTTGTCTTCCGTCCATTCGAGCGCGTAAACGCAGAAGCGGCCCTCCGGGTTCCCCGGCTCGACGTTGTTCCCCTTGCTGACGACCTTCCAAGACTCGGCGGCGCCGCGACGACGCATATGAATCGTCCCGTAAACGCGCCCCGGTTCCTTGCCGACGTACTCCATAATGTCGATTTCGCCGCAACGGGGCCAACCGACTTCGCGAATGTTCGTTCCCATCATCCAAATCGCCGGCCAAATTCCCTTTCCTTTCGGAAGACGCGCCCGCACCTCGACGCGACCGTAAAGCCAACCCGCTTTGCCGAGCGTATTAATGCTGCCGGACGTGTATTCGGCGAACTCGCGCCCTTTCGAACCCGGCTTCCCGGCGATCGGGAACTTTTCTTTCAGCGTTCGAATCGTCAGCGCGCCGTCCTTTTGGAAGACGTTTTCGAGACGGTCGGAGTAATATTGCGCTTCGTTGTTGCGGATGTAACCGATTTCATATCCCCATTTTTCCGGGTCGGGCGCGCCGACGCCGTCGAATTCGTCGTTCCAAACGAGCTTCAGCTCGCGACCGTCCGTCGTTTTGATTGTTTGGGGAACGTTTTTCGAGTCGACGACGCGGGTCGACGCGTCGGAAGAGTCGGCGGCGAACGCGTTAAACGTCGAGAGCGAAACGGCTAAAGCCGCGAAAAGGGGCGAAAATCGGGCGACGCGTTTCATCGAAAGTCCTCCTTCGTCGCGACGGCGCCCGCTCGTTTTCTCGCGCCTCTTTGCAAGCGCCGCGACGTTCGAAAACGCTCGTCCAACGTTCGCGAGAAAACCGGAAAACGCCGCGCCGCCGCGACAAAAATCGTTAAAGGCAATAAAAATCGAGTCGACGCGCCTCGTCGTTCGGGCGCGCCGCTCGGTCGTCTCGTTTTATTCGTTCGTTTCCGCTTCCGACTCGGCGTTTTGCGAAGTTTCGGCGCTTTCCGGCGACTCGGCGTTTTGCGGAGTTTCGGCGCTCTCCGGCGACTTTTCCGCGTCGGCGTTTTCTTCCTTTTTCTCCGGCGCGACGATCTTCCGCAACTCGACCGCCGCGGCGCGCTTCGGGAAGTTCCCTTTCGACCGCAACGCCAAGTCGAGCAACGTCAACGCTAAACTCTTATCTTCCCGAACGTTCGCGATCTCGGCGAGATAATAGGCGACCGTCGGCGAAAATTCGCCGGACTCGAGCATAGGGCCGAAAATCGCGTCGGCTTCGCGAGCGGCTCCGGACAAGAAGAGCGTCCAAGCGTACGTCGCGGCGGCGTCCTGCGAATCCGGGTAAGCTCGGTAATTTTTAGCGGCGATAGCGCGCGCCTGCGCCAATTTTTCTTTATTCCGTTGGTCGAGAAGCGCGAGCGCGAGCCCGTTCGACGCTTCGAAACTCGTTCCGTCGATAAAGGTCGCCCGACGGAACGCGTCCTCGGCGACCGCGTATCCTCCGGCGTAAAGCGCGACCCAACCGCGCAACGCCCAACCGTCGAAATCGTTTTTCCCCTCCGCTTCAAGTTCGCCGACGAGGGCCGCCGCTTCGTCGAGTTTATTCCAACGCAAGTAAAGCCGCGCGAGTTGCGCTCGTTCGCGTCGCGCCGCCGTTTCGATCAGCGCGCCTTGCGCTTGCAACCGTTCGAACGCTTCGTCGAGCCGGTCTTCGGCGTCGAGCGTCGTCGCGACTTGCAGCCAACCGGGCCAAAGCCGCTCGTCGAGCGCCGCCGCTTCGTCGAACGCTTTTTCCGCGTCGTCGAGTCGGTTCAGTTTGACCGCCAAATACCCGAGATTCCAACGCGCTTGAACGTTTTTCGGGTTCGCGTCGACGACTTTTTGCGTCAACTCGGCGGCTTCGTCGAACCGACCGCGACGTTCGGCGAGAAGCGCGCGAACGTTCAGCGTCTCTTCGCGAAGGTAAACGATTCGCGTCGACTTCGGAAAGCGCGCCGCGTACTCGGCGTTCAATTTGTCGGCCCGTTCGAGAAGAAGCGCCGCTTCCAAATACCGCCCTTCGCGAACGTCGATTCCGGCCAACTGCAGGAACGCTTCCGGGTCGCCGGGATAATCTTCCGCCGTTTTTTCCAATTCGCGCCGCATTTCGAGAAAACGTTCGTTATTCGAATAAAGGAGCGCCAACATAACGCCCGGCGGATCGGAATCCGGGTTCGCGTCGTAAAGTTCCTTCAACAGCCGATAAGCGAGCTCGGGATTGCCCGCCAAATACGCGTCGACCGCCGCCTCCGCTTCCGGACTCGCGCCCGGAACGCCGCCTTCCGCCTCTTGCGTCTCTTCCGCGATTTCGCCAACTTGCGCCGCTTGCGTTTCTTGCGCAGTCTCCCCTGCTTGCGCCGCTTCCGCGTCTTGCTTTTTTTGCGCCGTTTGCGCGACTTCCGCGTCTTGCGCGAAAAGTTCGGACGGCGACGCCGAAACGCCGGTCAGCGCCGCCGTCAACGCGACGACCGCCGCGCGCCGTTTGCTTTTCGTCCAACCGTTTCCGCCGTTCGTCTTTTTCTTCATCGCCGCGCCTTTTTCGCCTTTCTTTTGAGTTTGCGTCGCCGTTTTTCTTATTTGACGACGTTATTTTACCCGATTCGACGCGGCGTTTCAACGGTTCGCGCAGTTTTTTTATCGACTTTTCGCTCGTCCGTCGTCAACGGCCCGCGCCGAACCGCCGCTGAGCGTCGCGCCGCAACGTCTCCGCTTCGTCGCGCCGTCCGAGTCGTTCGAGCGCCGACGCCGCCCGCGCCGTCGCCCGTTCCGCGAGATTGCGATTCGCTCCGGCGAGAAGCGCGACCCGCAAAAAGCCGTTCGCCGCCGCGTCGTTCCGATCGAGCGACTCGTTCCCGGTCGCGACGAGAAACGCCGGCCCCAACCGAAGTTCGACCGGCAAAAGCGCCGTCGTCTCCGCCCAACGGTCGACCGTTTCCGCCGTCGGATTCGTCAACGTTTCGAGCCGCCAACGCTGCGCCGTCGCGAGAAGAGCGACCGTTCGGCAAGTTCGGTCGGCGTCGGCGTCGGAGCGCGCGTCCTCCGGCGGTTCGCAAACGGCCAAATCGCGCAACGCTTCGACCGCGTCCTTTTTATATCGCGTCGAATCGAGCAAAACCGACGCCGCCAAAAGCCGCCCGAGCGGGTTCGCGACGCCGCTCGGATTCTTCGTCGCCGGAAGCCAACGCGCCGCCTCGTCCTCCGCCTGCCGCCGAGCGTCCGGCGACTCGCCCGCTCCGAACGCCGCTCGCGACGTCCAACGCAACGGAATCGACGGCAAAAAAGCGGAATATGGGTCAAGTCGGCAAATTAGGAAGAATTGAGCGGCCGCGTCGTCGTCTCGACCGAGCGCGACGAGCGCGTCGACGACTTTCGCCGTCGCCCATTCCTTCGCCCAACGCCGCTCGTCCGTCTTGCGCGCCGCCTGCAGAAGCGCGACCGCTCGCCGAAACTCCGACGCGTCGCCGAGTTTGCGTCCGAGTTCGAACGCTTCGGCGCCCCGCGCGAAATCGGCGCCGACGCTTGCTTCAAGTCGGTCGATCTCGTCGAGCGGAACCGTTCGCGTCGCGCCGTCGGTCGTCTTGAACGTCAACCCGCCGCGACCGGAAATCCGCGCAACCGTTCCGGAAAGCGTTTCGCCGCCCTTCAAGCGCAAGACGTCGACGCGATTCTCCGCCGCCGCGACCGGTTCGAACGCGCCGACGTTTGCGCCGGCCGCCGAATCCCCCGAATTAACCGAATTCACCCGAACGCCGCCGCTTGCCGAACTTGCCGAATTCGCCCGAACGCCGCCGCTTGCCGAACCCGCCGAATTCGCCCGAACGCCGCCGCTTGCCGAACTCGCCAAATCGACCGAAACCGCCGGACCTTCCGAAGTTGCGCCGGGCGTCAAATTAACGCGCCGCGCCGCCTCTTGCGCCGCTCGAGCCGCGAACGGGTTTTGCGCCGCGACGTCGGGCGGCGGCGTTTGCGCGAACGCGCCGTTCCCCAATCCAACCGCTAAAAAGGAAAGCGCCGCGATTCGACCCGCGCGGCGCGACGCGATGTTTCGAGACGTCCAATCCATCGGAACCCCGTCGTCGTCAAGACGTTAAGATAAGAAATTTAAGCAAAATAAACAAGCGGTTTTCTCTCGCGTTTCCTTGCGCCAACCGCCGATTTTAACGTTTCGCAACGCAAAGTTCGCAACTTGCGCCAACCGCCGATTTTAACGCTCGTTTTGCTCGGCTTCCGCTCGCAACCGCGCCGCGACTCGGACCGGACAACCGTCGCTCCGCTCGATCAAAAGCGGGAAAACGACCGTTTCAAACGTCTTCGCCGCGTCGAGCTTGACGCGTCCCCCCGGCGCGCTCGGCGGCGCGAACGCGGGCAAACGCTCCAACGAAACGAGCCCTTCCAAAAGCAAAATCGGCGGACGGCGGCCCAACAAAATCCGATGACACTCCGCGTCGGCGCAAAATTCCGCTTCGTCGAGCGGCGCGCCGGGGTCCGCGTCCGCGCCGTCGCAAGATTCGTCCGCTTCGTTCTCCGCCGGATTTTTTCTTTCCAACGGAGAAAACGACGGCGACGGCGGGAACCCGTCCGGTAAAAATTCCGGATCGAACGAGCGAACTCGGTCGGCGGCGGACGCGTCCGACGGCGACGGCGAACCGTCCGAATCGTCGGTCGGAAACGCGACCAACGACGGCGTTTCAAGCCCGAGAATCCGCAGTTTCGGAAAGTCGGCTAGCCAATCGGCGGTCTCCGGCGTCAACGACGGAAACGCGTTGTAAAAGTCGGCGCGACCAAACCGCTCCGCCCAACCGACGCGCAAAAAAACGAACGGAACCGCGTCGAAAATCGGCTCGAACGGCTCCAAATCGAACGGCTCGATCAACGTCGGGCGACCGACGCTCCGCGGCTCCGCGAAACGCGCCGAGTCGACGCCGACCGTCGAGCGCAAGTCGAGAACCGCCGCGTCGCCGACGAAAAAATCGACCGGAAACGAGTCGAGCGTCTCGCCGTCGACAAAGTAATGAAACGGCGCGTCCAAATGCGTTCCGATATGCGACCCGAACGCCCAACGCGTTCCGCGAAAGCCGTCCGTCGCGTGTTCGGCGAAAGGCCGCGCTTGGAACAACGGGTCGCCCGGATAAACCGGAATCCCTTCGCGAAGAGGACGCGTTAAGTCGACCCAAACGCTCGCCGCTCGCGCCGCCGCTCGCTCTTCAGGTCCCTCCGTCGTCCGCTTTTCCGTCCGCTCCGGCTTGCCCCGTTTTTCCATTTTACCGCCGACGTTCCGTTTCGTCCGTTCGCGCTCTTCGCTCGATCGCTCAGTCGACGAGAAGTTCGGCAAGATAGCGAATTTGGAGCGTCTTCAATTCCGGGTCGCGGCGCATCATTCCGCCGAAGTGCATCGCGCAACTCAAGTCGGTCGTCGCAATGCAACGAACGCCGTCGCGATAAACTTTGCGGATATTTTCGATTTTTTTATTCCCCATCGCCAACGACGTGCCGGGCATCTTGACGCTGAACGTCCCGCCGAACCCGCAACACTCTTCGACATTCGGAATCGGAACGTATTCCAAGTCGCGGATATTGTCGATCAACGTTTGCGCGGCGCGAGCGATTCCAAGTTCGCGACGACCATGACACCCGATATGCATCGCGACCTTTTGCGGGAAACGCGCGCCGAAGTCGGTCTTTTTCAGAACGTCGACGAGGAACTCCGACAACTCGAAAACGCGAGCGCCGACCGCGACCGCCGGGGAATTCGGGTCGGCCTCTTTGAAAAAGACGCGGCACATCGCGGCGCAAGCCGACGACGGCGTTACGATCCAGCGGTATTTTTCGAAAACGCGGCCGAATTGCGCCATTACCTTGCGAGCGTCGTCCCAATAACCGGAGTTGAACGCCGCTTGCCCGCAACACGTTTGGTCTTCCGGGTAAACGATCGGAATATTCAACTTCTCCAAAATTTTGACGGTCGCGACGCCCGCTTCCGGGAAAAATTGGTCGACGAAACAAGGAATGAAGAGCGCGACCTCTTCGCCCTTATATTCCGGATAATCCCAAGTCGGGACGGCGCGTTCCAACGCTTCGATCATCTTTTCTTCTCCTTGTTCCCTCGATTTAATTATCCAAATCCCCTATTTTAACGCGATACGTTTCCGCTCGCTCCGCCGTCGACGCTTCGCGACGTCGACGGCGCAAGTAAGCGACGCGTCATTTACACGACGTCGCGGCGATTTCTTTGTCGGCGATATCGGTTCGATACCAAGAGCCTTGCCAAGAGATTTTCGAAACGGCTTCGTAAGCCTTGCGTTTCGCGTCGGCGACGGTCTCCCCAAGCGCGACGACGTCGAGAACGCGCCCGCCGTTCGTCAAAACTTCGCCGTTTTCGCCGAGTTTCGTTCCCGCGTGAAAAACCTTGACGTCCGGGAGTTTCGCGGCTTCTTCGAGCCCGGAAATCTTATGTCCCTTGACGTAAGAACCCGGATACCCTTCGCTCGCCATCACGACGCAAACGGCGACGCGCGTTTCCCATTCGAGCGGCTCGAGGGTCGCCAATCGTTCGTCGATCGTCGCTTGCATAACGTCGACCAAATCGGTTTTCAGGCGGAACATCAGCGGTTGGCATTCCGGGTCGCCGAAACGAGCGTTGTATTCGAGGACGCGCGGGCCCTGCGGCGTCATCATCAACCCGGCGTAGAGAACGCCCTTAAACGGCGTGTCCATACGGTTTAGCGTAAAGACGGTCGGCAACAGCACTTTTTCTTCGATCCAGTGCAACTTGCGGTCGTCGACGAGCGACGCGGGGCAGTACGCGCCCATCCCGCCGGTGTTCGGGCCCTTGTCGCCGTCGTAAGCGGCTTTATGATCTTGCGCCGGTTGGAGCGTAACGATCGTATGCCCGTCGGTGATCGCCAAGACGCTCGCCTCTTGGCCGGTCAGCCGTTCTTCGATCAGGAAACGAGCGCCGGCGTCGCCGAATTCGCGATCTTCGGCGATCCGCTTGACCGCGTCGAGCGCTTCCTCTTTATTGTCGCAAACGACGACGCCCTTGCCGGCGGCGAGCCCGTCCGCCTTGACGACAAACTGCGATTCGCGACCGGAGTAAATGAAGTTCGTCGCGTCGCGAACGTTGTCGAACGTTTGACTGCGCGCCGTCGGAACGAGCGCTTTGTTCAGCACTTCCTTGCAGAAAACCTTGCTTCCTTCGAGACGCGCCGCTTTTTGGTTCGGCCCGAACGCTTTCAAGCCCTCCGCTTCGAACGCGTCGACCAAACCGGCGGAAAGAGGCGCCTCCGGCCCGACGACCGTAAACGCGACCTTCTTTTCTTTCGCGAACGCGATCAACGCCGGAAAGTCTTTTTCGCCGATCGCGACGTTTTCCGTCTTCGCTTCCGTCGCCGTTCCGGCGTTCCCCGGCGCGACATAGACTTTGCTAACTTTCGGACTTTGCGCTAATTTCCAAGCCAACGCGTGTTCGCGTCCGCCGCTTCCGACGACCAAAATTTGCATTCTTGTTTCCTTATCGATAAATATTTTCACCCGCGCTCGGTCGCGCCGCTTCGCCAAACTCCGACGACGCTCCCGCTCGGCGGCGCGACGTTCGAAATCGCTCGGCTAGCCGCGCGCCCTACGCGTCGATTATAATCGTTTTTCGCTCGTTTGAAAACGGGCCGCGCCCGAAAAAAATCGAGTTTTAGGCGCTTTTTTCCGTCGTTTTTTTTATAATACGTCAACCGCGGTTAAAGAACGCCGAAATCTCCGGCCAAAACGACCAAATAATTGTAAACGGCCCGAAAACAAAGAGCCAATAGGCAAAATAGTGAAGCTTTCCGGCCTTAAGCCAACGCATCAAATAAATCAACGCGACCAACCCGACGCCGAAACTGACCGCCGCGCCCAACAAATAGAGCGAAAGAAGCGGATCGCTTTGCAAATCGAACGGTTTTCCCGCCTCTTTATAGTCGCCGATCATATCGATCGTTTCGAGAAGCGCGCCCCCGGCGATCACCGGAATCGACAACAGGAAGGAATACGTCGCCGCCGTTTCTCGGGAAAGTTTGCGCAAGACGCCCGCCGCGATCGTCGAACCGCTCCGCGAAATCCCGGGCAAGACCGCGCATCCTTGGATGAAACCGATAAACAACGCGTCGAACCAAGAGGTTTGCTCGAGCGTTTTGCCGTCGGTGAACGCGCTCGCTTCGCCTTCGTCTTCCGCGCTCAAACGTTCCGCTTCTTCGAGGTATTCGTCTTGCGCCGACTTTTTCTTCCCGCGCACCAAGGTCAACAAAAGAACCCCGGTGATAATAAAGCAGAAACCGGCGACTTTCGGACTGTCCAAAAGCGGGTCGGCGCACTTTTTCATCGCCAAACCGATCGCGACGGTCGGAATCGTCCCGACGACGATCAGCCCCAACGTCCGCGGCGTTTTGCAAAACGCTTCGTAAATTTGCCGCCAAAAATAAATCAAGACCGCGCCCAACGTTCCGGCGTGAAGCAAAATGTTCAGCGTGAACATTTTCTCTTCGTCGAAAACCGCCGAATCTTTAAACAGAATATTCCCCAAAACGGTCAGGTGCCCGGAAGAGCTGATCGGAAGAAATTCGCCGATTCCCTGCACGACCGCTAAAAATAAAATTTTAATCGCGTCCAAGTCCATATGCGCTCAACTCCTTCGACGTCGTTTCGCCGCCCTTTTTGCCCTAAACGTCCGCGCTCGCCCCGTTTTTTATTCAAGCGAGCCAACGCCGACGTCTTCTCATAGAATCGACCAACCGCGACGCCGAACTTGCGCCGTTTTCGTCAACTTTTTCTCTTGCCCCGCCGCGTCGTCGCCGTCGTTCGAGTAAAAAACCCGTTTCCGTCTTAGAAAACGGAAACGGGTTCTCAATTACGTTCGACGCTCGCTCGCGTCAACCGCCGCGAATCAGTTGCTCTTCGGCGCGCGCGGACGGAAGTAGTAGTCGCTCGTTTTCCCTTCCGAGACCGGCGCGGGTTCGGCTTCCGGATTGAACGTCGGCGCGACAATGCCCGGGGAACGCGGCGCCGGTTCGTCGGTTCCGGTGTAAATCGGAGCGACCGGGGTTTCGGAGACCGTCGTCGCGGTAACGCCGCTTTCGAGCGGGGAAACACCGCCTTCGTCCTTATAACGGGTAACTTGCGCCGCTTTCTTGTAACCGACGCGGACGAGGAAATCGCTCAACGCCATCGTGCGAACGCCGTTTTTCGCCGCCGAATCAAGGAAACCTTCGCGCGTTTTGAGGATTTGATCTTTCGTCGCTTGGTCGAGCGAAGCGTCTTTCTTCAGGACGTCGACGATTTCGTCTTCCGAAACGACGAGACGATAAACGCCGGAGTCGATCGCGCCGACTTCTTTGCCGTTCGCGTCGAGGTACGCCGCGACTTCGCCGCCGGCCAATTGAATCAAACTGATAATTTCGTCGAGATCGGAGCGACCGTCGCCGTTAATATCGAGATTGTAGTCGAGCGCGTAACGCACCGTTTCGCCCGGACGCCAAAGCGGCGTGTAAACGAGGTCGCCGGCCATAATCGGAGACGACATTTCGTCTTCGAGAATGCGCGCTTCGCATTCGTGCGGGCCGAGCGCGGCGACGACTTGGACGCTCCCCTTCGCCTTCGCGCCGCCGACGTCGATCGCGTCGGCCGGGAAAACGTTGAAGGTCGTCAACGGGCGAATACCGTCGTCGGTCCCGACGTTCAAACGAACGATTTTGTTCGCTTGGTCGGCGTAAACGACTTGCGCGTCGGCGCGTTCGAACTCGGCGTTCGAAAGTTGGTCGATACGTTCGGCCAAATCGGCGTTGATTTCGGCGATTTTCGTCGCGGATTCTTTATAGTCGGCCGTTTCTTGCTTCGCGGTCGCGATCGCGTCTTTCGCTTGCGATTTAACGGCGTCGACTTCTTGCGTTTGCTTGTTAAAGCTGGCGGTCAACTCGTCGTAACTGGCGCGAGCGTCGGCGAGGCTTTCGTCGAATTTGGCTTGCATTTGAGCGACGGATTCGTCAAACGCGGCTTTTTGAGCGGCCGATTTTTCGATTTCGGCGTTCATCGCGGCTTGCGCGGCGGCGACGTCGGCTTGCGCGGTCGCGAGTTCGGTATTCTTTTGCGCGAGATTGGCGGCGAGTTTCGCGACGGCGTCTTCGTAAGTCGTCGCGCCGCCGGTCGCGGCGTCCAATCCCTTGACGCGTTCGGCCATTTTGTCGGCGAGCGCGGCGAGGTCGGCGTGTTCGTCGCCCAAACCGGCGAAACCGGCGACGTCTTTCGTCTTTTTGAACGCGGTCGCCCAACTCGCGTTTTCGCTCGTCGCGTTTTTCAGATCGCTTTGAACTTGCGCGAGTTCTTGTTTTTTCTCCGACAACCCTTTAAAACCGAAATAGGTCGTTACGCCCAGTATCAACGTCAAGACGATGAATACAATGAGGGTAATGACGACGCCCTGCTGATTTCGCATATGTTAGGCCTTTCCTTCCGCGGCTGCAAGCCGGAATAACGAACGCTCCCGACGACGTCTCGCGACGCCGGCGCGACGGCGCGTCGGCGCTTGAACGGTCGCCCAGCCGTCGAAAATTTTTCTTTCTTGCTCGTCCGTCTTCGCGCGCATCGTCGTTTTAGGAGCGCGTCGACGTTTCGAGGGCGCAAGCGCGCCTATTATCGATTTTAAATAAATCGCCCGTCGACGTCAACGATATTCTCCCAAAATCGGAAATTTGTCGAAAAATATTCCGACTTTCTTCGCGTCAATTCGCATATTCGGAATATTGCGAACGTTCGACGCCGTTCGACGCCGCGACGTTCAAAACGGCGCCGCGCCGTCGCCGCCGTTCGCTCCGTCCGACTTTGCCGGTTTCGTCGACTTTTCCGCCGCGGCGTTCGCAGCTTTTTCGGGCGATTTCGCCGTTTTTAAAATCGCGCGAATCTTCTCGAGACGCTCGCCGATTTCCTTCTCGGCGCCGCGGTCGGTCGGGCGGTAATACTCTCGTTCGACGCCCAAATAATCTTGCGCCGCGATCGCGTCCGGAGCGTCGTGCGCGTATTGATAGCCGACGTGTCCGAGTTCCTTCGCGCCCCGAAAATGCGCGTCGCGGAGGGCTTTCGGAACCGGCAAAATCCGCCCGGAGCGAACGTCGTCGATCGCTTCGAAGATCGCCGTCGTCGCCGCGTTCGACTTCGGCGCGCAAGCCAAATAAGCGACCGTTTGCGCCAAATTCAGTTTGCATTCCGGGAGCCCGACCATTTCGCAAGCGGTCGCGGTCGCGACGGCCAACGGGAGCGCGCTCGGGTCGGCGTTTCCGACGTCTTCGCTCGCCAAAATAACGAGTCGGCGCGCCAAAAAGCGAACGTCTTCGCCCCCTTCGAGCATCTTCGCGAGCCAATAGATCGCGGCGTCCGGGTCGCTTCCGCGAACGCTCTTGATGAGCGCGCTGATCGCGTCGTAATGCGAGTCGCCGTCGCGGTCGTAAGCGACCGTCCGCCGCTGCACCGACTCCGCCGCCAGCTCTTTAGTAAAAACGATCGGCTCCGTCGGAATCGGCGGCGCGTCGAACGGCGCGTTCGCGTCCGCTTCCCCGAGCGACGAAAGAACCGCGACTTCGAGCGCGGAGAGCGCCCGTCGAGCGTCGCCGTCGCAGATCGCCGCGACGTAATCGAGCGCGTCTTCCCGCAACTCGATCGGATAAGCGCCGAGGCCCCGTTCGCGGTCGGTCGCGGCGCGGCGCAGGAGCGTCTTGACGTTCTCCTCCGAAAGCGGTTCGAACTGGAAAACGCGACTCCGGCTCAAAAGCGCGTTGTTGACGGTAAAGAACGGGTTCTCCGTCGTCGCCCCGATCAGCGCGACGACGCCCTGTTCGACCTCCGGGAGAAGAACGTCCTGTTGCGCTTTGTTGAAACGGTGAATTTCGTCAATGAAGAGGATCGTTCGCGTCGCGGAGACCGAAAGGCGTTCGCGGGCTTGAATCAGCGTTTCGCGCAACTGCTTAACGCCGTCCGAAACCGCGCTCAACTGCCGGAAAACGCAGCGGCTCTCCTTCGCCAAGAGGTAAGCGAGCGTCGTCTTGCCGACGCCGGGCGGACCGTAAAAAATCGCGGAGCCGAGCCGGTCGGCCTTCAAGAGGCGGCGCAACAGCTTCCCTTCGCCGAGAAAACTTTCTTGCCCGACGAACTCCGACAACCGACGCGGCCGCATGCGCGCGGCCAACGGGAGCGCTCGCATTCGGTTTTCGCGCTCCGACGCTTCAAACAACGACGACAAACGTTTCCTCCCGGTTCCCTCGACGGCGCAAAACCGCCTCAAAAATCATTTTCTCCACTTTAATCGATAAACGCCGTTTAAAACAAACGCCGCGACGCTTATCTTTTCAGCGTCGCGGCGTCCGTTTAAGCGTCGAAAAAGCGACCGACGATTCCAACGCCGTTTTTAGCGCCGTTTTTTAGTTCTCGCGTCAAAAGCTCAACTTCTCGCGAACGTTCGGAACGTCGGAGTCGAGCTTTTGCAACAGTTCGAGGTCTTCCTTCGACCAAGATTTCGGCAACGCGACGGCGCATTCGACGTAAAGGTCGCCCGGTTTTTCGCCGTCCGGCGCGACGCCCAGCCCCTTCAAGCGCAACCGCGTTCCGCTCGTCGCGCCCGGCGGAATCGTTACCGCGACCGTTCCGCGCGGCGTCGGAACGTCGACTTTCGCTCCGAACGCCGCCTCTTTCAGCGTTATCGGCGTTTTGACCGTCAAGTCTTTGCCGGAACGCGAGTAAAACGGATGCGGCGCGATCTCGACCTCCAAAATAACGTCGCCGTTCGGACCGCCGCCGACGCCGGGCTCGCCCATTCCGCGGAGCCGAATTTTCTTCCCGGTTTCGATTCCAACCGGAATTTTCGCGTCGACGGAGACCATTCCGCCGCGTTCGCGTCGAATCGTTACCGGAATCGTTCCGCCGAGGACCGCGGTCGCCAACGGAACGGAGACGGTCGCCGTTACGTCCTCGCCCTTTTGCGGAGCGGGAGAGCGCCGCCGTCGACCGCCGCCAAACGGGTTCCCGCCGCCTCCGAACGGATTTCCGCTCGCCGACGCGCCCCCGCCGAACGCGTTCAAAATGTCCTCAAAGTTGAACGACGCGCCGCCGGCCGAGAAACCGCCGCCAAACGGATTTCCGCCGCCTCCAAACGGGTTGCCGCCCGCGCCGAACGGATTCCCGGCTCCGGCGAAGCGTTCGTAATCGGGGCCGACCTGGTCGTCCTGCCGCCGCTTTTCCGGGTCTTTGAGCGTTTCGAACGCCGTTTGCAGCTCTTGAAACTTCTTTTTCGCGCCTTCCGGATCTTTCGGATTCAAGTCCGGATGGTACTTGCGCGCCATTTTCAGATACGCTTTTTGAATTTCGTCTTGCGACGCGTTTTTCGAGACGCCGAGCGTCTTATAAAAGTCTTCCGCCATTATCTCCGTCTTTCTTCCCGCGTTAGCCGTTCTCGCCGCCGACGGCGCCAAAATCGACGCCGTTTTCCGCCGTTTTTACTTAACGCAAACTCGGCGCCGTTCGGTCGCCGCGCGTCGATTTTCGGTTAATGACCGCAACCGGCGCACCCGGCTCCGGCGGGGAAGTTCGGATTGTCGATATTGAACCCCTTGGCGGTCGGCGTGTCGAGAAAATCGATTTTCGTTCCATCGAGGAAAAGCGCGAACTTTTTATCGGCGACGACGTAAACGCCGTCGGTTTCGTAACGCGCGTCGATTTTCGAATCAAAAACCGTGTCAAAACCGAGCGTATATTGCATTCCGCTGCACCCGCCGCCGACGATCACCATTCGGATGAACGTTTTCGGGTCGAGTTCTTGCGCTTGCATAATTTTTTTGACTTCGTCGGCCGCGCGCGCCGTCAATTTGATCGCCATTTTTCCCTCGCGTTAATTCCTTGTTCGATTATAAAGCGCTCGCCGCGCCGTCGCGGTTTTGCCGCTCGTTTTTACGTCCGTTTTTTTCCGCCGCCGTTTTTCGTTCGCGCCGTCGTTCGCCGTTCGCCGTTTCTCTCCGAAACGCTCGAAACGCTCGAAACGCTCGAAACGACCGAACGCTCGAAACGGTCGCGTTCGGCGCCGCGTCGATTCTCTATATTATACGCGTTTGCGACGGCGCGAAAAGAGCCCCCGCGCCGCCGGACGGAACGTTTTTCCACGTCTTTCCCTCTTTTTCGCGACGCGCGCTTGACTTTCCGTTTCGAATCGTTTAAAACGATAAACGACGGCGCCGTTTTCGTCGTCGCTCGCCTTTTTTCGCTTTTTAAACAGGAGTTTTCAACGTTATGCGACCGTCCGCCCTTTCCCGTTTTTTCGTTCGACGTTTCGCCGTCGGCGCGCTTCTTTTCGTCGGCGCCGTTTGCTCGCCGTCCTCCGCTCTTTTCGCCGAAACGCCCGTTTGCCCGCTCGGCGACGCGTTCGAGTTCGCCCCGGAACTTAGCGACGAGTTCGACGGCGCCGCGCTCGACGCCGAAAAATGGTTCGACTTCAACCCGGCTTGGCGCGGTCGCAAACCGGCGCTCTTTTCGCGTCAAAACGTCGCCGTCGCCGACGGAGCGCTCCGCCTGACCGCGAGCTTGATGAAGCCGGAGGAAATCGACGTCGAAAACAAAGTCCGCGGATACGACAAATATTGGAAAGCGATCGTCAAAAGCCGCGAAAAAATCGCTTACGGCTACTTCGAAGCGCGTTGCCAAGCGATGCGCGCCAACGTCTGCAACGCGTTTTGGCTTTACGATCCGCACTCCGACCGCCCGGACGTCAAGTACGTCGAAGGCGAATTTTCCGAAGAAATCGACGTCTTGGAGGTCTTCGGGAAACCGTCGGAGCCGAGCGCGCAAAACGTCGTTTGGGGAACGCTTCACCGTTACGCGACGCCGTATCTCGAGTCGATCGTCAACAAAAAAAAGGACAAACTGGCGAACAAAGGCTTCAAATTTAAAGCGCCGTTCGATCCCGCCGCCGACTTTCACCGTTACGCGGTCGCTTGGACGCCGACCGAAATCCGTTGGTTCGTCGACGGCGAGGAAGTTTTCGTTCGCGAAAACGACTTCTTCCATCGCCCGCTGCACGTCGTTTTCGACTGCGAAATTATGTTCGACTGGATGGGCGAGCCCGACCCGGCCGATCTTCCGGCGACCTTCAACGTCGATTACGTTCGCGTTTGGCGTTTAAAAGACGCGAACGCGCCGGAAGCGAAACGCTAAAACGTCGAACCGCCGACGGTCGCAAAACGCTCCTGCGCTCAACGCGAAACGCTCGGACGCGGCGGGAAGAGCGTTCGACTCGACGTTCCGGCGTTCGTCGGAGCGTTCGGACTCGTCGTCGGCGAATAAAGCGGCGCGGTCGAACCGCCGACGGTCGAACCGGGCAAAACGTTCCGCCCGAACGACGTTTCCGGAATCGTTTGATAGTTCGCGCTCGGCGGATAAACGCCGGACGGAACCGCGCTCGCCGGATAACTTCCCGACGGATAAACGCCGCCGGTCGACGGCGTTCCCCAATTATTGAGCGGCGAAACGCCCCGCGGCGCGGCGTTCGGATACGCCGGATTCGTCAGCGTCGCGGCGGCGGAGTTCGGGTTCGCGTCGTACGTTTCGTTATCGCCGGGCAAAACGAGCGGTCGACCGTCCGCGCCGGTTCCGAACGCCGACGCGCCTCCGACGCCGACGCCCGAATACGAACCGTCGAAGGAACCGCCGATCGCGCCCTCGACGCCCGCCGTTTGGAAGTCCGCCGGCGGGGTCGTCGTCAATTTGCCGTCGGCGTCTTGATAGAAAACCATCCCCTCCATCAACTCGGGCGTTTTCTCATATCGCGACATATCTTGCGCTTGCGCCGTCGCCCGCCGCCGCGCCGCGCTCGCCGCCGCGTTCGCGTATTCCGCCGGAGCGACCCGCGACGCGGCCGGCGCCCGATGCGGCGGAGTAAAAATCGACCGGTTCGCGTCCGACTCGCCGTCGCCGCGTCGCGTTTGCGCCGCTTGGAAAAGGACGCCGAGCCCTTGCGTAAAGAGCGGATTCAACGAAAATTCGTTCGGATTCGTCGGCGCCGGAACGTTCGGACGCGGACGACGCGGCGCTTGCGCTCGTTTGGTCGACGCGCTCTTCTTCGCCGACTTTTTCTCCTTCGTCGATTCGCCGTCCCCGTCGACGTCTTCGTTTTCGGTTTCCGCGTCGGCGTTTTCCGCGTCGACGGAGTCGGTCGACGACGCCGCGTTGCGAATCAGCCGTTTATTCCCGCCGCCGAGTTTCACGCCGCTTTCGCTCGTTCCGCTCGTTCCGCTCGTTCCGCTCGCTCCGGCGTTCGAGTCGGCGTTTTCGGCCTCTTTCGCGTCGCCGGTTCCGTCGTCGGACGGCTTTTTGACGTTAAATTTCGGGCCCTTGTACGAGCCGAGCGCCGCTTGCACCCAACTCGCGGAGAGGTCGAGCGGTTGCGGAGTCGCGTCGATCCATTGGTTCCCTTCGTCGTCGGTCGCGACGGTGCGGACGTAAAACGGCGTCGTTTCGTCGTCGGTCGCGTACCAAAAATACAATTCTCGTTCGGGATCCAGATTTTCGCCGACGCGAGTCCAAGGTCCGTCGAGGCTCGTCGCTCGTTCGACGGCGATCGTCGCCGGGCGTCCGCGCCGCGCTTCCTCTTCGATTTCGCTCGGTCGGAACCAACGGAGGATCAAAATGAGGCGGTCGGTTCCCTTTTCCTTCGCGGGGCCGACCGACTTAATTTTCCCGGTCGCCGGTTGCGTCGACGCGGCGGTTCCGGACGTTTCGTCGGCGTCTTTTCCGACGCTCGATTTTTCGCCTTTCGCCGTTCCGCGCGCCAAATCGAGCAGACGGTTCGACTTCGCTTCCGGTTCGTTCGCCGACGCGGCGGGCGGCGTTCCGAGCGGCGGAGCGTCGTTCGCGTTCGAGTCGTCGTTTAACGCGAACGATTCGGTCGCGTCGGCCGCGCCGGTCGCGTTCGCGGCGCCGTTTGTTTTTCCCAAATCGCCCAAACTTCCCGAACCGTCTAAACCGCCCGCGTCGACGAAGCGATAGGCGCGCGTCGAGCTGAACGCGGCGGCGCCGTTCGCGAAACGAGTTCTCAACGCGAACCAATAAACGCCCGGTTTCGGCGCTTCGAACAAAAACGAAGAGGCCCCGTCTTCCGGACGGACGCCCGCGTAAGAATACCAAGTCGCCCCGGCGTCCGGCGAACAAAAAAGCTCGACCGACGTCGCGCCTTGCGAATCGGCGCTTTGCGGAAAAGTAAACGGAACGAGCCGCGTCGCTCCGACGTTTTCGCGCGGAGCGTCCGTCGGCGCCGGAAGTTGAACTTCGACTTTATTCGACGGAGAAAGAGAGCCGGTCGCCGCGCCGGACGCTTTCGTCGCGGCGGGCGTTCCAACGGGCGCCGTCGGAACGTCGAGGCGCGCGATTTTTTCGACGGAACCGCTCGAAAAAGTCGCGAACCGATTGTTAAAACCGTTCGTTTCGTTTATAATAGACTGCGCGAGAAGCGTTCCGCCGTCGAACGCGCTCCCGAAAAGCGCTCCGACGAGAGCCCATTTCGCGACCAAGCCGGATTTTCGCGACGTTCGCTCGCTTTTCGCTCCGCGTTCCAAGCGGCGCGCGCGGCGTTCGTTCGTTTCGTCTTTCCAACGCGGTTTGTTCGTTCGATTCAACATGTTTCGACGCCTCCGACGGCGGCGCTTCCGAACGTTCGCCGATTCTCGAAAAAAAGAATCGACGACGCCGAGCGCCGACAATACGACAATATATTAATATAAGGGCGGAAAACGCGACCGCTTAACGCCGCTCCGCTCGACGCGCCCTCGCGCTCCGTCCGTTCGCGCTTGTTTCGCCGATCCGTCGACGAACGCTCGAGAACGCGGCGCGTCGTTTCGTTCGTCGGCGCCGTCGCGGTCCCGCCTCGACGTTTTTTTCGAAAACGCCGGTTGTTCCGGTCGCGCAATCCAGCCAAAACGACGTCGCCTTAACAAAATACGCAAACTTTAACGCCCAAGTTCAACGCCAAACGTCAACAGCCAACGCAAAGAAAGAGAACGCCGCCATGTTCCGTCCCGAAATTTTCGCCGTTTTGAAGGGCGCGCCGACTTCGCTCGCCTCGTCCGACGCGCTCGTCGGGCTGATCGCCGCCTTAACCGGGTTGGGGATTTTCGTCGCCGTCGCCGTTTACGTCTTGTCGAAACTCCGCGGCGCGACCGGCAAGTCGAAAGCGCCGAGCGTTCGCGACGATCTCGTCAAATTCGGCGCGCTTTACGAATCCGGCGAACTGACGAAAGAGGAATTTTCGCAAATTAAGCGTTCGTTCGCCGTCGCGCTCGACGCCGAACTCGCCGCGAAAAAAGCCGAAGCCGCGAAAAATTCCCCGGAAGCCGCTCGGAACGCGCGCCTCGCGAACCTCTTGCGCAACGAAAAACGATAAAGCCGACCGCCGAACGTTAATTTAGGCAAACGGCGCAACGCCGGAAAGACGCGTAAAAATTTTGCAATTCGCCGAAAAAAGCCGTCGCGCCGTTTATTCTCGAAAAAACGAAAGTCCGAGCCGCTCGCATTTTTCGCAAGACGCGAACGTCGCGGCGCCGATTCTTCCCTTTGCGCCGCGGAACGGATTTGCGCGGCGCTCCGATTCGTCCCCGACGCGACGCGAATTTGTTTTTCGCGCGAAAAAGATTCGCCTTTTTTCGCAATTTTTCGCAAAAAAAACGCTCGATTCCGTTTTTTTCGTCGGCGGCGACGTATAAAGTCGACGAAGGACGCCGTCGCTTCGCGTTCGAAACGAGTCCGCTCGTTTCGACGTCGACCGAAAAAAATCGTTTCGCGCGCTCGCTCGACTCGGTTCGTCGCGCGACGTTTCCGCTTCCTCTTTTTGCGCCGTCGACGCAAAAACGAAACGCAAACGCCGCGCCGCCGAATCGCCCGCGACTCGCAAA
Source organism: Thermoguttaceae bacterium (assembly GCA_045577885.1). Lineage (GTDB taxonomy): Bacteria > Planctomycetota > Planctomycetia > Pirellulales > Thermoguttaceae > RUG369. The sequence goes on from JAZNJF010000315.1 coordinate 24,077, forward strand.
ACAACGCGCAAGGAAAGGCCGCGTATGACCGAAGAACGCAACGACTTCGACGCCGATCGAAGCGAAAATAAAAAGAACGCTTACTGCTCGTTTTGCCGCAAAAACTATCGCGACGTCGGTCCGCTCGTCGAAGGGCCGGGCGAAGTTTACATCTGCGGCGATTGCATCGACTTATGTCAGTCGATTTTAGCGCAAGAACGCAAACGCCGCCAAGGCGAAGGCGCGCCGTTCGCTCGCGTTCCGTCGCCGCGGGAGATCGTCGCGAAGCTGGACGAGTACGTCGTCGGGCAAAATTTGGCGAAACGAACGCTCGCGGTCGCGGTTCACAATCATTATAAGCGGATTATGACGCAAAACGACCTCGACGACGTCGAAGTCGGCAAGTCGAACGTCTTGCTCCTCGGCCCGACCGGTTCCGGAAAAACGCTCCTCGCGCAAACGCTCGCTCGCATGTTGGACGTTCCGTTCGCCATCGGGGACGCGACGACGCTGACCGAAGCGGGTTACGTCAGCGAAGACGTCGAAAACCTTATTTTGAAACTCCTGCGCGCGGCCGACTTTGACGTCGAACTGGCGCAACGCGGCATTATTTACATCGACGAAATCGACAAAATCGGCAAAACGAGCCAAAACGTCTCGATCACTCGCGACGTTTCCGGCGAAGGCGTTCAACAAGCGCTCTTGAAAATGCTCGAAGGAACGGTCGCGAACGTTCCGCCGCAAGGCGGGCGCAAGCACCCGGAACAACAGTACATTCAGGTCGACACGTCGAACATTCTGTTCATTTGCGGCGGCGCGTTCGGCGGTTTGGAGCAGATCGTCGAGAACCGTCTTGGAAAGCGTTCGATCGGTTTTTCGACCGTCGGCGGCTCGCAACGGCGCGACGCGTCGGAGGCGCTGGCGAACGTAACGCCGGAAGACTTGTACTCGTTCGGCTTGATTCCGGAACTCGTCGGACGCTTGCCGGTCGTCGCGGCGCTCGAACCGTTGACCGAAGACGCGCTCTGTCGAGTCTTGCGCGAACCGAAAAACTCGCTGGTCAAGCAATATCAAAAACTCTTCCAAATGGAAGACGCGGAACTCGAATTCTCCGACGACGCGCTCCGAGCCGTCGCCGAACTCGCGACCGCTCGCAAAACCGGCGCCCGCGGTCTCCGCGCCATTATGGAAACCGCCATGCTCGACCCCATGTTCTCGCTCCCGGACCGCGCGTCCGGCGAACGTTACTTCGTTACCCGCGAAATGATCGAGGGCAAAAAACCGATCCTGCCCGAGTCGCAAGAAGCGCGAAAAAGCGCCTAAACGCCGCTCGCCGAAGCGTTAAAAGCCAAGCCGTTAAAAAGACTCCGAACGCCGCGTCCCGCCCGACGCGGCGTTTTTTCGCGTCCGAACGACGCCCCGCGAAACGTCGAGCCGAAAAAGCGGAAGAACGCGCTCGCCGACCGACGCGACGCGACAATTCCGCTCGTTTCCGCCAAACCGTCGCGAAAATCGCCAAGAAACGCCGGTCGCGCTCTTGCGCTCGCCGAACTTTTCGGGTAAAATAAGAAAAACGCGCCTCGGCGACCGTTCGCGGGACGTCGAAAGGCCTTTCATTCGCCTTTTACTCGAAATTTAGGAGTCTCTCCCGATGAAAATTATTTTCGCCGCCGACCCGTTCGCTCTTCCGCTCCGCAAAGCGATCGTCGAACACCTTAAGAAAAAGGGCCACGAAGTGATCGACTTCGGCGCGTCCGAAGAAAATACCGATATCGCGTACTACGACAGCTGCGTCAAGGCTTGCGAAGCCCTCCAACGCGGCGAAGGCGAACGCGGGATTCTCCTCTGCGGCACCGGGATGGGGATGAACGTCATCGCGAACCGCTTCCAAGGCGTCCGCGCTTCCGTCGTCGAATCTGTTTTCGCCGCCCGCATGTGCCGCGCCATCAACGACGCGAACGTCCTTTGCCTCGGCGCGATGATTTGGGGCGACTGGATGGCCTGCGAAGCGGTCGACGTCTTCCTCAACACGAACCTCGGCGACGGTCTCGAAGACCTCAAAGACTTCCTGCAACAAGCCGCGAAGACGGTCGAAAAGATCCAACCGTGATCGCTCGCTTTTCCGTCGCGGGCCGCTAATTCGGCGCCCGACGGTTCTCGTTAAAAGCGAAACGGCGCCGAGTTTTCCGCTCGACGCCGTTTTTTATCGCTTTATCGCCTTCTTTTCAGCGTTTCTTTTACCGCTTTTTATCGCTTGCGAACGCTCAAACGCGCTCAGTCGAGCGACGCTCCGTCGGCGGTTTCGCAAAAATACGCGGAGTATTTCCCTTCCAAATGCGGGAAAGCCGCCAAATATTCGCGCGTTACCTTCGCTTCGATCTCTTCGGACAGCGCCGGGTCGACGAGCGCCATACAGCAGCCTTTGAAACCCGCGCCGGAAAAACGCCCGCCGTACACGCCGTCGGTTTGCGTCATGATCTCGTACAGCTTCACCAACTCCGGCGACCCGGTTTGCCAGTTCTCGATACTGCTGCGACCGCTCGCGAAAGAAAGTTCGCCGAACTTCTCGATATCGCCGTTCCGCCAAGCCTCGGCGCCCTTTTCGACGCGCTCGAACTCGGTATACCAGTGTTCGGCGCGGAGCCGCCAACTTTCCGGAAGTCGGTCTTCGAACTTGCGGAAGACCTCGACCGGAACGTCGCGGAGGTTCGTTTCGCCGAACTTGCCGTATTCCATTCCGGCGTAAGCCTTCAAGGCGTACGCGGCGCTTCGGCACTCGTCGACGCGCATATTGAACGCCGATCCGGCCAAGCTCCGCTCCAAACCGCTGAAGAAAACGGCGATTTTGAACGGTTTCGTCGCCGGGTTGAGCGGAATCAGCTCGTAACTTTCGTCGCGCAAGTCCATATAGAGCAGGGCGTCCTTGCGGCAGTAAACTTCGCAACTTTGGTCGAGTTTGCCGCACGCGACGCCGACGTATTTATTCTCCGCTTCTTGCGCGATCGTAATGAGTTCGCTCGGCGACAGTTTGACGCCGTTGACCTTGCAGAGCGCGGTCAAGAACGTAATGATCACCGCCGCCGACGACGAAAGTCCGCCGATCGGCAGTTCGCCCTCGACGACGCCGCAGAGTCCGACGTTCAACGGATAGCGCGAGTTCAGCGCGACCGTCGCGCCGCGGAGATGGTCGGCCCAGTCGTTTTGTTTATGATCGGGCGTCGAATGGACGTGCCACTGCGCGCGTTTGTCGAACTGAAGCGACTGAATCTCGACGACGCCGTTGTGCTTTTCGGCGTAAGCCATCCGGATTCCCTTGTCGATGGCGAATCCGGTGATCTTGCCGAGTTGGTGATCGGAGTGCGCGCCGATCGGGCAGACGCGGTACGGCGTGAAAGCGACGCTTTCCGGATCTTTTTTGTAAGTTTTTTCAAACGTTTCTAACGCGTTCATTATTCAATCTTTCCGTCGTTTTACGTCGTTTCGGTTTAGTCGCGGAAGTAAAGGTCGCGGGTGTAGACCTTGTCGAGGACGTCGGCGATATCGTCGTTGTAACGGTTGGCGACGATCACGTCGGAGACGCGTTTGAACTCGTCGAGGTCGCGAATCACTCGGCTGTTGAAGAACGAATCTTCCTTCATCGTCGGTTCGTAAATAACGACTTCGATGCCTTTAGCCTTGACGCGCTTCATGACGCCTTGAATCGAACTTTGACGGAAGTTGTCGCTCCCGGCTTTCATCGTGAGGCGGTAGACGCCGACGACTTTCGGATTTTTGGCGATGATTTGGTCGGCGATGAAGTCCTTGCGCGTTCCGTTGGCGGCGACGATCGCGGAGATGATGTTCTGCGGCACGTCGTTGTAGTTCGCGAGGAGTTGCTTCGTATCTTTCGGGAGGCAGTAGCCGCCGTACCCGAACGACGGATTATTGTAGTGCGTTCCGACGCGAGGGTCGAGCCCGACGCCGTCGATGATCGACTTCGAGTCGAGTCCGCGGACGGCGGCGTAAGTGTCGAGTTCGTTGAAGAACGAGACGCGGAGCGCTAAATAAGTGTTCGCGAAGAGTTTGACCGCTTCCGCTTCGGTCGGGTTCATGAAGCGCGTTTCGATATTTTCCTTAATCGCGCCCTCTTGCAAGAGCGAAGCGAAGGTTCGCGCGGCCTTTTCGAGTCGACGGTTCCCGACCGGCGCGCCGACGACGATGCGGCTCGGGTAGAGGTTGTCGTAAAGCGCCCGCCCTTCGCGCAAGAATTCCGGGCTGAAAAGGATATTGTCGCACTTAAAATCGCGGCGCGCTTTTTCGGTAAAGCCGACGGGAACGGTCGACTTAACGATAATCACCGCGTCCGGGTTGACCTCGACGACCTGCTCGATCACCGACTCGACGGAGCTCGTGTCGAAGTAGTTGCGGCTCGGGTCGTAATTCGTCGGCGTCGAAACGATCACGAACTCGGCGTCTTTGTACGCGGAGTCGCCGTCGGTCGTCGCGACGAGATTCAGCTTTTTATTCGCAAGGTAGTCTTCGATTTCCGCGTCGACGATCGGCGATTTTTTCGCGTTCAACATCTCGACTTTTTCGGAAATCAAGTCGACGGCGACAACTTCGTTGTGTTGCGCCAACAAAACGGCCATAGAGAGGCCGACGTAACCGGTTCCGGCGACGGCAATTTTCATTTTACGCTCGCTGTTGTTTCGATATTCAACCAAACGCTCGGCCGCGACGGCGCCGCGAAAGCGTTCGTTATTCTTACGATTCCTAAATCGCGAAAAGCGATTCGACCAACATAATATAGCGCGCGTTTAGTCCCTACGAGGGCGACTCCATGGCGACTTTCGGACGCAATACTTTCAATATCGGCGGAAACGACGTTTTAAATTAGCGCCCGACGTTTGTTCGGAGGCAATTTCAGCGTTCCGCGCGGAATTCCAATAAATTTTACCCGTTTTACGCGTTTCGTCAACCGGGCGCCGTTTTCGAGCGGCGTTCTCAAAAGTATCGCGAAAACCGCTCAAGTCGCCCCCCGTCGACGAACGATAATACGATAGCGGACTCGACGCGAAAAGTCGCTCGCCGACCGACGGGAACGTTTGAAACGTTTTTAAATAAAAAAAAACTTTTCAAATTTTCCGCAACCGTTCGCTTCGTTTCGCATAATAAAGGAGAGCCGACGTCGACGGAACGACGTCCTTTCGGTCCTTCGCCTCGTCTCGCTTTGCCGAACGCGACGAACGACGTTTCAACGGATTGAAAAAACTGCGATTACAATGCCGAATAAGTTTATAAAAACGACCGCGACTTGGGTCGCGACGCTTGCCGCCGTCGCGGGCGTCGTCGCCGCGTCTCGTTGGCGCGAACCTCGTTTTTCCTCCGACGCGCTCGTCGCGAACGTCGCGACCGATTTGAACGTCGAACGCGAAACGGTCGAGTTTTCAACCGATTTCGCCGAAGCGACGCGGCGCGCGGAAACCGAAAACAAACCGCTTCTCCTTTTCTTTATGGCGCAAAATTGCCCGCATAGCCAAGCGATGCTCGACGGCGCGTTCGCCGACGAGGGAATCGCCCGTCTTTCGCGCAAGTTTGTTTGCGTCGAAATCGACGTCAACGACGAAGACGGCGAAAAAATCTGCGAAGAATTCGGCGTCAACGCGTCGCCGACGATTCAATTCGCGACGTCCCGAGGCGTTTTGCTCCAACGTTTGACGCGCAACCAACCGGCCGCGCTCCTCGAACGCCAAATGGAAGCGGCGCTAACGTCGGTCGCTTGGCGCGCCGCTCGAATGGAAGAGGGCGCGAGTTCGACGTTCGTCCGCTAACGTTTTCCCTCTTTCTCGACTCGCTCCGCCGCGTCGCGCGGCGAGCGGCAAACGACGCGGTTAGCGTTTTCCCTCTTTCTTCGCTCGCTCCGCCGCGTCGCGTCGCCGCCGAGTTCGCCTTTCAAACGCAAAAACGCCGAACGTTCGACCGTTCGGCGTTTTGCGTTTCTTGCGTTTTTCTTTTTTGTTCGCTTTTCGACGTTACTCGCCGACGACGGCGAACGAAACGTCGTAAACGCCCGCTTGCGCGCAAGCGACGAGAATCGGTTCGATCGCGCCGTACGGAACGTCGCGGTTCGTTCGAATCCGCGCCGAAACGGGCCCGGTCGCTCGACTTTTCTCGCGAACAAGCCGCTCGCGCAACTCTTGAAGCGAAACGCGCTTCGCGCCGATAAAAATCGCGTCGGCGTTCGGCGCGTTGATGATCAGCTTGCCGTTTTCGTCTTTTTCCGCCGCTTCGCCGGACGTTTCGCGCGGAAGCGTCATCTCCATCGCCGTTTCTTCGCTGATCATTTGGCTCGACATAACGAAAAAAACGATCAGCAAAAAGGTAACGTCGATGAGCGGCGTCAAATTGAACGCCAACGATTTAGGTTTCGCGCCGTTTGCCGATTTCATCGCGCGCCTCCGTTCGCTCGATTTAACTTGCGAAAAAACGCAACGCCCGCTCCGGTTTCGCGCGACGGTCGCCTTGTCTTCCCGCTTTGTCTATTTTAACTCAACTTAACCGTTTTCGCCGCCCGAACGCCTCCGACGTCAATCCGGAACACCCGACGCCCGACCGTCTCCGACGTCAAGCCGGAACGCTCGACCGCCTCCGACGTCAAGCCGGAACGCCCGACGCCCAACCGGCGAACCGTTCGCGGTAAAATTCGAGATAGGCGTCCTGCTCGATCGCTCGCCGCGCCCGCTCCATTAAACGCTGATAATAAGTAATGTTGTGAATCGTCAACAACACCGGGCCGAGCATTTCGCCGGTAACGAAAAGGTGCCGAATATAAGCGCGACTCCGCCGACACGCCGGACAGGGGCAATCCTCTTCGAGCGGGCGATCGTCGCGTTCGTACCGGGCGTTCCGCAACCGCATCGGGCCGTAATCGGTGAACGCCATCGCGTTGCGTCCGTTGCGCGACGGCATCACGCAGTCGAACATGTCGACGCCGCGCAAGACGCCTTCGAGCAAATCTTCCGGTCGACCGACGCCCATCAGGTAACGCGGTTTGTTCTCCGGCATATGCGGCGTCGTCGCGTCGATGCATTCGTACATCGCCGACGGTTCCTCGCCGACGCTGAGCCCGCCGATCGCGTACCCCGGGAAGTCCAACTCGGCCAACGCTTCCGCGCACCGCCGACGCAAGTCGAACTCGAGCCCGCCCTGCACAATCCCAAACTGCGCTTGGTCGTCGCGGGTATGCGCTTTTTGCGAACGCGCCGCCCAACGAATCGTCCGCTCCATCGCGTCTTCGACCGCCCGCCGCGTATTCGGGAGCGCGATCACATGGTCGAAAACCATCGCGATATCGGCGCCCAACGCTTCCTGAATCGCGACCGAACGCTCCGGATTCAGCGCGATCTTGCGCCCGTCGATATGCGAACGGAAAACGGCGCCCTCTTCGTTAATCTTCGTAAGTTTCGCCAACGAAAAGAGTTGAAAACCGCCGCTGTCGGTTAGCATCGGCTTTTTCCAACCGCAAAACTTGTGTAAGCCGCCGAGTTCGCGAACGATTTCCTCGCCCGGACGCAACATCAAGTGATAAGTGTTCCCCAAAACAATTTGCGAGCCGGTTTCTTCAAGAAGTCCGACTTCGACGCCCTTCACCGACCCGCGCGTTCCGACCGGCATAAACGTCGGCAACTGCACGACGCCGCGAGGAGTCGTAAATTCGCCGCGACGCGCCGCCGTTTTCGCGTCTTTTTTCAGCAACTTATATTCAAACAACGCTAACTTTCCCTATTTCGAAACGTTTTTCCGTCGCGACGCTCGTCGCGTTCGCCGCCGTCCTTCGCTTCCGCTCGAACCGACGCGACTTCGTCCGACTCGTTTGCGCCCGGCGTTCCAACCGACCGTCGACTCGTCTGCGCCCGGCGTTCCAACCGACCGTCCGACTCGTTTGCGTCCGGCGTTCCAACCGACCGTCGACTCGTTTGCGCCCGATTTTCCGGCGCTCAAAGGTCGCCCGGTTCTCCCAACGCGCCGCGACAAGAAAAAACGACCGTTCGCCGGAAACGTCGCTTAACGTCGACGCGCCGCCGCACGGTCGCTTCCATAACTCGACTCGCCTTTTTTCCGAACGCCGACTCGCGCCGACGTTCGAAAAACGCTCGACGCGCTCGATCAATCGCCGCGGAGCTTGACGTTGAAGTTGACCAGTTTTTCGCGAATTTCCTTCAAGCTCGTAACGCCGAAGTTCTTGCATTCGAGGAGTTCGTCCGCCGAACGCTTGACCAATTCGCCGATCGTTTGGATGTTCAAGCGATGCATACACTTGCGAGCGCGCACCGACAGTTTGAGGTCGGCGACGTCGCGCGCCAAAACGCTTTGTTCTTCCGGCGAAAGTTGTTGCGTTTCGACCGTTTCGACCGGTTGGCGCTCGGTCGAGTGCATCCCAAGCTTGAGGCCTTTTTGTTGCAAAATTTCCTTAATTTCGGCCAACGAGGTTTCGCCGAAGTTTTTGCTGCCCAAAAGGTCTTGCTCGGTGTGTTTGCAGAGGTCGCCGAGCGTTCGAATCTTCATATCTTCCAAGCAGTTGCGGCTGCGGACGGAAAGTTCGAAGTCGGTGATCGGCAAGCTCAACACGACGCCCATACGGTCGCGTTTGCGTTGTTCGTCTTCGTCGAAACGCATATCGTTCGACGCTTTAACGTCCTTCAAGAAGAGCGCGGCTTTGGCGTTCGTCGGGAAGGAGTCGAGGACGCGTTGGAAGCAGATGATCGCTTGGTCGTACATCTCGAGGTCTTCGTAAAGAATCCCGAGGTTGATCAGCGTTCCGACGTTCGTCGGGAAGTGCGCGACGGCGCGCTTGTACAACTCGAGCGCTTCTTCGTCGTTCCCGCGACGTTCGTTTTCGAGCGCGAGCCCGAAAAGGGCGCCCGGATGGTTGCGATTAACGGCGAGAGCGCGTTCGTACAGCGCGATCGACTCTTGCGGATTGCCGCCGATAGCGCCGACGGTCGCGCCGCGTTGGTACAGGTATTCCGCCGTTTGCTCGATGGCGCCGGAGAGGCAGTCGAGTTCTTGCAAACTTTGCGACAGCCGCCCCATTTCGCGGTACACTTCCGCTCGCCCGAGCGCGCAAACGTCGACGTTGTACCCGGCCGATTGCGCGGTGTTGTACGCGGCGATCGCTTCGTCGTATTCCTTATTGACGGCGCGGAGTTTCGCAAAATAGAATTGCGCGAGCGCGCCGCCGTCCCCCTTCTTCAGGGAGGCCAACGAATCGGCGTAATTTCCGACCAAGAACTCGCAAACGCCGAGCTTGACCCGAACCGCCGGGCTCAACTCTTCTTCGTCTTTCGCTTTGAGTTCGCCGATCGCTTCTTTTAACTCGTCGAATTTTTTAAGATCGCGAGCGATTTCTTCGCGCAACTGGTCGATTTCGCGCGGCCCGAACGAACCGCCGTACAACACCAGTTGTTTTAAATCAAACTCATGGGCGCCGATCGCCATAACGGTTGTCTCCTCAAACTTTTTTCGCGACGCGCCGTCGTTTTTTTGAAACGCGGCTCGAGCGCGGATAAAATCACGCCCTCCCAATTAACGGCGTCCTTTCATTTTAACAACGCGCGCCTTTTTTTCAAGGGGGCGGAGCCGTTTCGCAAGGCTCTCGGCGTTTTTTTTTAGAAATATTTAAGGAAAAAATTTTCGTCGACGCGTCGAGCGCTCGTTCTTTTTCGTTTCAACTTCTTATTTTTCGGAGCTTAAAGAGCCGTCGTTCAAGCGAACGCCGGAACGCCGAACGCGAAAAAATTCTTAAAAAATTTTAAAAAATCTTCGTTTGACGCGCCTTTTTTTGCGCGCGACCGTTTTTTCCGTCAAACTCAACGCCGTAAAAACGGGCGCCGCCTTGCGCAAAGCGCCCGTTTTCGCTAATTTCGCCGAACTCGCCGAACCGTCCGTTTCCGTCGATTCGATCGGTTTAGCGAACGACGTCGGCTTCTTTCGCCGCTTCGCTTACTCGCGGTTCAACGACAGGAGCAGGTGAAGGACGTAATAGAAGAGCGTCATCAGCGACGCGAAGAGTTCGATCGACGCGACGACGTCCATCGATTCGTCGCAATGAAGCATCACGTTCGAGGTGTCGTAAAGGATGTAGCAGCAAGCCAACGCGATCATCGCGCCGGCGAACACGGCGCCGAGCGCAAACCCCAAAAGCATCGACGCGATAATCAACCCCAACGCGGCGAGCGTCGCGAAAACCAAAAACGACCGCAAGAACGAAAAATCTTTGCGCGTAACAAAAACCGCCGCCGTCAACGCGACGAAGAGCGAAATCGTCAGTCCCGCCGCTTGCCCGATCAGCGCTAAACCGCCGTCGGTAAAGTGGAGCGCGATCGCCAAAATCGGCATAAAGATCAACACGTACATCGCGACGTAAAACGCCAGCGCGACGTAATGCCCGATCCGCGTTTTCGACGCGTTCAAAATCGCGTTCGCGATAAACGGACCGCCCAAGCAGAGCGCCAAAAGAACGATCCCCGTCAGTTTGCCGCTCGCGGTGAAAAGATTGACGATCGCGTCGCCGCAAAACGCGAAAAGCAACGTTTCGATCGCCGCAAACGCCAAAACCGCTCCGGTCAGGTTAAGGTAGGTTCGAGTCAAAAAGCGCGAACGCGCCCCGACGTCTTCCAAAAGCGAAACCGCTCCGCGTTCCATACCGCGAGCCGTGTTGTCGTAATATTCCATATTTGTCTCCTTTTTATTATCGCGCCGCCTTCTTTACACCGACGGTCGTCGTTTACTTCGCCAATTTACCGAAATTGCGCAAATTTTGAGATTCGCGCAAACGCTCGCCGAAACGAACGCTCGCGTCTTTACCCTTATTATATAAAGAAGAGGCGCGAACCACAAGAAAGAAACCGCAATAGAAGATTTTTTTTCAAAATTTTCGCAAAAAACAAGAAAAAAAACGCGCCGCCGCTCAAAACGTCGGCAACGCGTTTTAAAATAGGAATTTTAGGCAAACGACGGAGTTTTATTTACCGCGACGAGTCGCGCTCGCCGCCTTCCGTTTTGCGCTCGCGGCGACGTTTCAGAGGCCGGTTTCGCGTTCGAGCGTCGAAATTTTGTCGACGCGGCGCGCGTGCCGGTCGCCGTCGAAGGGCGTCGTCAACCAAATGCGGACGAGCGACTCGTTTTCGACGACGCCGACAAATTCGCCGGAAAGGCAAAGGACGTTCGCGTCGTTGTGTCGACGACTAAACTCGGCGGCGACTTCGTTGCAACAGAGCGCCGCGCGGACGCCGCGAATTTTGTTCGCCGCGACGCACATGCCGACGCCGGTGCCGCAAATGAGAATCCCTTTGTCCGCCTTCCCGGACGCGACCGCTTCGGCGACCGCCGCCGCGACGTCCGGATAGTCGAGCGTTTCGATCGCGTTTTCGCGTTCAAAATCCGGCTTGCGAATCTCGACGCGACCGGGCGCCGTTCGTTCGAGCGAATAGATCGCGATTTCTTCGTCCGCCTCGGCGCGCTCGTTTTCGTCGAACGAGTCGGCGAGAGACGCGCCGACGATCAAATGCGCGCCGACGAGTCGTTCGCCGTATCGCCGAGCTTCTTCGGCCAAGTCGGCGTAATGTTCGCGAAGAAGGACGTCCGCCGCAATTTTTTGAGCGATTTGGGCCCCGCGATGATCGCTTCCGAGAGCAATGCGCATTTTGATTTCCCCTTTCGACGCCGCCCGTCGCCGCGCGCCGTCAAATTCGTCGTTCCGATTTTCGGTTGTTTTTTTTCGACGTTTTCCCTTAATATTCGGCGCGCCGTCGCGACGCTCAAACGCCGTTTGCGTTCGAAAAAGCTCGTCGATTCGCCGCGGTCGCGCGTTCGTCGTCGACGTTCGACCGTCGCCTCCGACGCTCGACGCGAGAAAGACGAGGGGGCGCGAACGCGACAAACTAAAATTGGCTTTATTATATCCGAGAAACTCGTTTCCGCAAGAGGCTCCGTTCTTTTTTCTTAAAAAAACGTTTCGCCGCCTCCAAAGTCCGCTCGCTTTTTTATCTCGACGCCTCAAACGCCCGAATCGACGCGCCGACGGAACGAAAAGCCGCCGTTGACCGGAACGTTTTGCCCGTTCAGATACGCCGCCGCGTCCGACGTTAAAAAGCGAACGACCGACGCGACTTCCGCCGCCGTTCCCCAACGTCCGCTCAACGATTCCGCCGCGACGCGCTTCGTCGCCGCTTCGGAAGCGACCGCGCCCCAAGTCGTTCGAATCCAGCCGGGCGAAACGACGTTGACGCGAACCTCCGGCGCCAGCTCTTGCGCGAGCGACCGCCCAAACGAAACGACCGCGCCCTTGCAAACCGCGTACAACTGCGCCGTTTCCCCCTCCATTCCGCGGTCGACGCCGTCCCAACCGAACAGAACCAACGCCGGAGAAACGCCGCTCGCCGAGCCGTTTTCCTCCTTCGCCGCCCGACGAAACGCCCGAGCCGCCGCGCCGAACGCCCGAGCCGTCGCGACCGTCGCCGCGACGTCGACCGCCCAAACGCGCCGAAGCCGTTCGTCGAAGGTCGCCGCCTTCATCTCCGGCGTCATCAAGTCGACGCCCGCCGCCGCGACGAAAGCGTCGAGTCGCGGAACGTCCGTTTTTTGCGCCGCCTTCAACGCGCCGAGAACGCCGTCGACGAAACCGCCGACGCCCGCTTCCGTCGCGAGATTCGCTTCGAAAATTTCGACCGACGCGAAATCGCCGCCGTTCCGCCGCGCCCAGTCGGTCAACGCCGCCCGATTCCGGTTCGTTTGCAGATAAAGCGCGACGTTTTCGCCGCGATACGACTCCGCGACGGATCGCCCAATCCCCCCGGAAGCGCCGGAAATAACGACGTATCTTCTCGCGTCGCCGTTTTTTTGCGCCGTTTGCATCGTCCTCCTCGTTTCGCCGTCTTGTCTATCTTCGCTCAAACGCCGCCCGCCGACGCCGCTTTTTCCGCTTCCGTCGCCGCTTTCTCCGCTTTCAGGAGACGATATTCGGCGATCTCCTTCTTTTTCGTTCGATATTCGATTCCCAAGAAGACCGCCGCGACCGCGAACGCCAACGCGTCGGAAATCGGGAACGAAAACCAACAACCGTTCAAGCCGACGACGCCGCACGCCTCGAAAATCCGCGGTAAAAAGTAAAGGCAAGGGAGCAAAAAGAGCAGTTGCCGCAACAACGTCAGCATCAGCGCCAAAATCGGCCGCCCATGCGCTTGGAAGTAGCCGCCCGCCAAAATGTTGACGCCGACGAACGGCAAACCGCACATCACGAAGCGAATCGCGCTTGTTCCCAACGCCAATTTCTCCTCGTATCCCGGCTCGCTCGAATTCAAGAAGAGCCAAACGAAGGGTTTCGGCCAAAGCATCAGGACGAACCAAGCCGCGAACCCGGCGACGACGACGACTTTCAGCGCCAACGTCAACGCCGGCAAGACGCGGTCCGGGCGTTTCGCGCCGACGTTGTACCCGACGATCGGCTGCAAACCTTGTCCAAGCCCTAAAAACGGCATCAAGACGGCGTTGGCGATAGCGATCGCGATCCCCATCACCGCGACCGCGACGTCGCCGCCGTCGAACGCGTAATTCATCGCTTCGCCGTATTTCCGCCCAAATTGGCCGAGCATATTGTTTTGCGTTACCGACAAAATCATCGCGCAAACCTGCGTCGCGAACGGAACGCCGCCGAGAACCGCGATTTCCTTCGTTAATTTCCAATTAAAGCGACAACAATATTTCAGCCGCCAACGAAGCGTCGTTCGACCGGAAAAATAGAGCCAGCAAATCCAAGCGGCGCTGACGCAACACGCCAAGACGTTCGCGAGCCCGGCGCCCCAAATCCCGGTTCCTAAATAAAAGAGGAAGAACCAGTCGAGCGCCGCGTTGACGATCGCCGCGATGAACATCGAGACCATCGCGATTCTCGGTTTCCCTTCGGCGCGGATAAAATTGTTGACGCCGTACGCGATGTGTTGCGGAAAGACGCCCCAAATTAACACCGACAAATACGACTTCGCCAACGGCATAACCGCTTCGGTCGCGCCGAAAAGACGTAAAAGCGGCTCCATAAACGCGATTCCGAAGGCGGTAAAAAGAACCGAGGTCGCGGCGGAGAGGAAAAGCGCCTGTCCGAGCGCCTCTTCGGCTTGGTCGTTGTTCCGCTCGCCAAGTTTAATCGAAATGATGATCGTCGCGCCGGTGCCGATCGTCATCGCGATCGCCAAAAAGATCAAAATGACCGGAAACGCGACGGTAACGGCGGCGAGCCCGTCGGTTCCGAAACACTGTCCGACGAAAACGCGAGCGACGAGATTGTAGGTCGCCATCACAAACGCGGCGGTGATCGCCGGAAGCGAAAATTCGAAAAGGAGCCGTCCGACGGAACGCGTTTCAAGAAATTCCGGATTTTGCGATTGCGCCATAATTCGTTCTCCGCTAAGAAATTACCGCGCATAGAGACGCGGCGTTCGAAACCGACGTTTTAAAAAGCGTCGTTTAATTATACCGCGTCCGCCGCGACCGCCAAGGGGGGCCGAAAACGCGCCGAATGTTTCGACGTTTCCCGAAGTTGTTGGGGCGCGCAAGAAACGCCGCGAGCCGCGAAACGCTCCCAAGGGAACGCGACGCGGCTTCGACGACAAAATCGACGGCGGCGAGCGAAAACGCGGGGCGCATTTTGCTCCGCGCCGCGTCAAGAAACGCCGCGAGCCGCGAAACGCTCCCAATCGGAACGCGACGCGGCTCGAGACGGCAAAAAAAGTCCGCAAAGCATTCGAATCGCTCGACCGCTTCAGACGTTATTTCGATTAACGGCGGCGAGCGGAAACGCGGAACGCTCCCGCTTCAAGCGCCGAACTTGCTCAAACTCAACTCAATTAGAAGAGTTTGACGTATTTCGGCAGTTCGCCGATCAACGGACGCAGGTATTCGACGCAAGCGTCGGCGACGCAAAGGTTTTCCGCGTCAACGTATTCCGGCGGCGTCGGTTGCGATTCGACGACGCGGCGGCGAGCGGAAACGCGGAACGCTCCCGCCCTCAAACGCCGGACTTGCTCAAACTCAACGCAATTAGAAGAGTTTGACGTATTTCGGGAGTTCGCCGATCAACGGACGCAGGTATTCGACGCAAGCGTCGGCGACGCAAAGGTTTTCCGCGTCGACGTATTCCGGCGGTGAGCGGAAACGCGGAACGCTCCCGCTCTCAAACGCCGAATTTGTTCAAACCCAACTCAATTAGAAGAGTTTGACGTATTTCGGCAGTTCGCCGATCAACGGACGCAGGTATTCAATGCAAGCGTCGGTAACGTAAAGGTTTTCCGCGTCGACGTATTCCGCCGGCATCGGTTTCGCTTCGACGGCGACCGCGTCGAGCGGAGCGGTCGAGTACTCGACTTTGTACGGGTCGTTCGAAACGCGATCCATCGTAACCATCACGCCGCTCTTCCCTTCGAGCGCGAGTTCGACGGCGCGACGGCCGCAGTTCCACGCTTCTTCAATGTCGGTCGCGACCGCGCGGTCGGCGCCGCACATCGGGAGCGATTCGGTGATTTGGAATTCGCCGCGGCACGGAAGACCGTTTTCGCGTTTGAGGTGTTTGCCGAGCATCTTGTGGAGCGCGATCGCGACGCTCGTCCCGGCCATCGCGCCGAGTTCTTGGTTGCCGAACTTGTCGACCGTCTTTTCGGTTTGGACTTCTTTGCCGTCCGCGTCCAACGAGCTGACGACGACGCCGTTCGCGTCGCGAATCCCTTCGCCGCAGACGACGCTGACGAAGCCGTATTTGTCGAGCGTTTCTTGCGCTTTCGCGATGAAACGGTCGAAATCGAACGCGATTTCCGGAACCAGAATGATGTGCGGAGCGTCTTCGCAGTCTTCCTTAGCGCAAGCGGCGGCCGCGGCCAACCAACCGGCGTCGCGACCGATCGTTTGGAAGATGACGAATTGGTCGACCTTCTTCATGTCGCGCGCCAAAACGCCCGCTTGTTTGACCGACGTCGCGACGTAACGAGCCGCCGACGCGAAACCCGGGGTGTGGTCGGTCGCGAAAAGGTCGTTGTCGACCGTCTTCGGAACGCCGAGGCCGCGGAGGTCGTAACCTTGTTCGCGGCAGTATTTTTCAACGCGGCAGATGGTGTCCATCGTGTCGTTGCCGCCCGCGAGGAAGTAGTAACGAATGTTGTATTTTTTCAGTTGTTCGAGAATGCGCGGGAAGTCGGCTTCTTGAACCTTGTGGCGGCAGCTTCCGAGGGCGCTCCCCGGGGTCGTTTTCAGGCCTTCGACGACGGCCGGGTCGATCGTCGCGAAGTCGATCAGCTTGTCTTGCATGAAGCCTTCGACGCCGTATTGCATCCCGTAAACTTTGTCGATTTTCGAGTCGGCGCATTTTTGGCCGAGTTCGAAGCAACCTTGAACGACGCCGCAAAGGCTCGAGTTGATGACGCTGGTGGGGCCGCCGCTTTGACCGACGATCGCGTTCCCTTGGAACATAATTCTCTCTCCTAAAATATTAAATACTATTTGCAACGAAAACGCGCCGTTCGACGCGCTTTCGTCCTCTTTCGTTATTTTCTTGTCGCTTTTTTTGCGCCCGCCGCCGATTCGCTCGCCGCGAACCGCCCGACGTTAAAACTTGCCGACCCAAG
>JAZNJF010000316.1:0-5493 GCA_045577885.1 Thermoguttaceae bacterium
CCGACGCGCCCGCTTTCGAAACGCCGAAACCGACGCCTAAAATCGCCGCGCTCAACAACGCCGCGCCTCCCCAAACTCTCGTTCGCCGCTTCGCCGACTTTTTCATCGTTCGCGCCCTTTCTCGTTTCGATTTTGTCATTAATACTATCGCGTCAAAAACGCCGCCGTCGCGCGGGTCGCGCCAAGCGCCTCCGTCAAGAAACGGCGAAACGCTCGGAACCGTCGGTTCGAAGCCGCGATTCCGAGAAGCGTTTAGGAACCGTTTCTTTTATTTTAGTCGAACGCGCCGACAAAATCAACGATTTTTTTGCAAATCGCGCTCGTTTCGGCGAAAAAACGCGCGTCGACGCTCGCCGTCGGAGGCCAAACGCCGATTTTTCGCCGAAACTAAGGGCGAACGTTCCGCGTCAGTCGATGATTTTCTTGACTTGGAACTCGACGATTCCGCGAGCGCCGGCCTTTTTCAGTTCCGGAACGAGCGCGCGAACCGCCTTTTTGTCGACGACCGTCATGACGTCGTATTCTTCCGAATTCGCGAGCGGCATGACCGTCGGAGCGTCGAGCGCCGGAAGGATCGCGAGCGCGGCGTCGAGCTTGTCTTTCGGGACGTTCATCATCAACCCGGTTTTGCTTTCGGCGTTGAGCGTCGCTTTGAGCATCAGGACGATATCGTCGATCTTTTCCTTCTTCCAAGCGTCGGCGTAAGCGTCTTTATTGACGGTGAAGCGCGTCGTGCTTTGGAGAATTTCGTCGACGATGCGGAGCTTGTTCGCGCGGAGCGAGCTGCCGGTTTCGGTAACTTCGACGATGGCGTCGGCGAGTTTCGGCGGCTTGACTTCGGTCGCGCCCCAGCTGAATTCGACGTTCGCGGTAACGCCGTGTTTCGCCAAATAAGCCTTAGTGAGACCGACGGCTTCGGTCGCGATCGTTTTGCCTTCGAGGTCTTTCGCCGTTTGAACCGGCGAGCTTTCCGGAACGCAGAGAACCCAGCGAACCGGACGGCGGCTGACCTTCGAGAAGATCAGTTCGGCGATTTCGATCACGTCGGCGCCGGTTTCGACGATCCAGTCGTGCCCGGTGAGCCCGGCGTCGAGAACGCCGTTGGCGACGTAACGCGCCATTTCTTGAGCGCGAATCAACATGCATTCGATTTCGTCGTCGTCGATCGACGGGAAATAACTGCGTTTTTCGACCGAAATGTTGTAACCGCTGTTGCGGAAGAGTTCGACCGTCGCTTCTTGGAGGCTGCCGGCCGGAATACCGAGTTTCAGCATTTTGTCGGACATTTGATTTCTTTCTTTTTCGTTCGTTATTTTATTTTTTTCAAAGCGTCGGGAAGTAAGGAAGCGGTCGAACGCTCGGCCTTGCGCTTCCCCTTCCCGCGACTTTGTTCTTTCGTTATTTAGCGCGACGCCTTGTTTTCGCCCGGCGCCGCTAGCGTTTTCCGCCGACTTCGCTTACTTCTTGTAAACTTCTTTCGGGTCGAAGACTCGTTCGCCGACGACGACGTAATCGTCGCCTTGGAGTTGACGGAAGAAGCAGCTCGGGTAACCTTCGTGGCAAGCGGAACCGCCGACTTGGTCGACCTTCAAGAGAAGCGTGTCGCAGTCGCAGTCGATGTAAATCCCGTGAACCTTTTGAACGTTGCCGCTCTCTTCGCCTTTGCGCCAAAGTTTGTTGCGACTGCGGCTGTAGTAAACGGCGTAACCGAGTTTCAGCGTTTCTTCGTAGCTTTCCTCGTTCATGTACGCCATCATGAGGACTTCGCCGGTTTTATAGTCTTGCGCGATCGCGGGAACGAGCCCGTCGCCTTTTTTGAAATTCGGACGGATTTTATCGTTGCAGCAGCTGCAGGAATTGCTCATTTCTTCTTTTCTTTCTTGCTGTTTGCTCGTTTTGCGTCGAGAAACGCTCCGTTTTCGACAAAACGCAACGCCCGCCGACGCGTTCTCGGGTAATCGGCTTATCGACGACGAAACGCTCGCCCGCGTCCGCCGTCAAAATCGTCAAAATCGACCGACGCTAGCGACTCGCGCCGCCGATTTCGACGTTAATATCGTTCAATTCAACGCAAACGACGCGTCTTTCGTCGCCGACGCGCCCCTTGCGGTTCGTTCGCTTATTGACGCGACGCGGCGACGGCTCGCAAACGCTCGAGCGTCGCGACGTTGACGTCGCGTTGCGTTTTCAGCTCTTCGAGGGAAGCGCGTTCCTTCTCGACGACGTGCGCCGGGGCCTTTTCGGCGAAACCGCCGGAAAGTTTCGCTTCCTTCGACTTAATGAAGCCTTCGAGTTTCTCGACTTCCTTTTCCTTTTTCTTGATTTCCGTCGCGACATCGATCAACTCGGCGACGTCGACGTAAACCTCCATTCCCGGCGCGGCGGCGTTCGACGAGAGAACCGGCGTTTCGACGTCGGGCCCGAACCCGGTCGCGACCGCTCCGGCCATCGAACGGAAGTAATCCTTCATCGGGTCGAGGAGCGCGGCGATTTCGGCGTCGCACTTGACGGCGAACTTCACCTCGGTCTTCGGCGGGACGTTTTGACGGGCGCGCGCTTCGCGGACGCAACGGAGCGCCTCTTGGAATTGCGCGAAACGAGCCTCGATTTCCGGGTCGATCGCCGCTTCGTCGACGGTCGGCCAGGGCGCGATCGAAACGCTTTCGGTCGCTTGCGTCGGGACGGCGCCGCGAATCGGGGCGAAGTCGGCCAAACGGCGCCAAACTTCCTCCGTAACGAACGGCGCGATCGGGTGCAGGAGCCGCAGGAGCGAATCCAAGACCGTCAGCAAAACGTTTTGCGCCAAATTCCGACGCGCCGGGTCGAAGAGACGCGACTTCGAAATTTCGACGTAAAAACTGCAGAACTCGTCCCAAGCGAAGTCGTACAACGCGCGGGCTGCGTCCGAATACTTGTAACGCTCAAGCGATTCCGTAACGCGTTGCGTAACGCTCGCCAAACGGCTCAAAATCCAGCGGTCTTCGACGAGAAGTTCGCTCGGGTCGAGCGCTTTCGGCTCGAAACCTTCAAGGTTGATCATCACGAAGCGCGACGCGTTCCACAGTTTGTTGCAGAAATTACGAGCGACTTCGAAACGTTCGCCGACGACCGGGCCGAGCGGAAGCGCTTTGTCTTCCTCGGTTTCCGCCCATTGCGTCGAAAACGCTTGCTTGCATTTCGGGCAGTCGATTCGCGGGAGCGTGCGATTTTTCTTCGTTTGCTCGACCGTCGCGCCGCAATGCGGGCATTCGAAGTCGAGCGAAAGACGAACGTCTTGGCTGTCGGTCGTCAGGAACGCGAGGGCGAAACGGAGCGCGTCGGCGCCAAATTTCTCCATCACCGCGATCGGGTCGACGCCGTTCCCCTTCGACTTCGACATCCCTTCGCCGTACTTGTCCAAAATTTTCGGATGGATAAAGACCGTTTCGAACGGTTTTTTCCCGGTGTTGAAGTAACCGGCCAAAACCATCCGCGCAACCCAAAGGCTAATGATGTCGCGGCTGGTGATCAGGACGCTCGTCGGGTAATAGTAGTCGAGTTCCGCCGTTTTTTCCGGCCAACCGAGGGTCGAGTGCGGCCAAAGCGCCGAGCTGAACCAGGTGTCGAGAACGTCTTCTTCGCGGACGAGTTTGCGACCCGGGATCGCGTCTTCGGCCAAATCTTCCGTTTGCGAGCAGACGAGCCAACCGCCGGTCGATTCGTCCGGACGCCACATCACGTCGGAACGTCCGGCGAACGCGGCTTCGAGCTCCGCTTCGGTCGCGTCGGAGTACCAAATCGGAATGCGGTGCCCCCACCAAAGTTGGCGCCCGATCGGCCAGTCGCGTTTTTCGGAGAGCCAGTCGAGATAGCCCTTGGCGTAACGCTCCGGCTTGATTTTGACTTCGCCGTTTTCGACCGCGTCCATCGCCGTTTGCGCCAAATCGGCCATCTTCACGAACCATTGGTCGTTCAAATAGGGTTCGATGGCGGTCTTCGAGCGGTCGGACGTCGCGATTTCGATCGTGCGGTCTTCGACTTTAACGAGAACGCCGAGTTCTTCGAGGTCGGCCAAAACGGCTTGGCGCACCTTCTTCAGGTTGAGCCCTTGATACTTCCCGGCGTTTTCGTTGTACGTGCCGTCGCGGTTCAAGAGGTTGATCGCGGGCAAATCTTGACGCTTCCCGACTTCATAGTCGTTCGGGTCGTGCGCCGGCGTGATTTTAACGCAACCGGTCCCCTTTTCCGGTTTCGCCCAAACGTCGGCGACAAGCGGAATTTCGCGGTTTTGAAGCGGGAGCGTAACCTTGCGCCCGGCTTTCGCCATTTCGGCGAGCTTAATCAAGCGCGGGAGGGAGTCGACGCGGCGTTGGAGCAAGTCGTCGAGTTCCGCTTGAACTTCCTCTTTTTCGCGTTCCGGGCAGTCGGCCAACTTGGCGCGGAGTTCCTTTTCGACGCGGTCGAATTCCGCCGCCGGCTCGGGGTGAACCGCGACCGCGACGTCGCCGAGCATCGTTTCCGGGCGCGTCGTCGCGACGGTAACGAACTCCGGCTCGCCCTCTTGCGGGTCGACGACCGGGTAGTTCAGGTACCAGAAGTTCCCGGCGACCGTTTCGTGGAAGACTTCGTCGTCGCTGACCGCCGTTTGAAGGGTAACGTCCCAGTTGACGAGGCGTTTGCCGCGGTAAATCAGCCCTTCGGCGAAGAGTTTATAGAAGAAATGGCGCACCGCTTTCGCGCAAACGTCGTCGAGCGTGAAGCGTTGACGGCGCCAGTCGCAACTGCAACCGAGCGCGTTAATTTGCCCGACGATGCGGCGTTGGTACTGGTCTTTCCAGTCCCAAATCCGTTGAACCAACGCTTCGCGACCGAGGTCCCAACGCGTTTTCCCTTCAAGTTCGAAAAGGCGGCGTTCGACGACCGCTTGCGTCGCGATCCCGGCGTGGTCGACGCCCGGAACCCAAAGCGCTTCGTAGCCTTGCATCCGCTTCATCCGCACCAACGCGTCTTGAAGCGTGTCGTTCAGCGCGTGCCCCATATGGAGCGCGCCGGTAACGTTCGGCGGCGGGATAACGACCGTGAACGGCTTTTTGTCCTTATTAACGTCGCTGTTAAAGAAGCCCTTTTCTTCCCAAAACGCCGTCTGACGCGCTTGCGCCGCCTGATGGTCGTATTGCTTCGGCAGATCGTTGATCAACTGTTCTTGATTTGTCATAACGCTGGAAAATAACGTCGGTCGCGCCAATTTTTCCGCCTTTTCCGCCGTCGGTCGTCTCCGTCCCCGAAACGTCGCCGCCGACGCCGTCCGAAAAAACGGCGCTAATGTTAAAAACGTAATACGAAACGCTGAACGCGCAAAATCGGTTCAACCCTATTTTACGCTTTTTTCGTTCCAAGGGAAGGCCCCCGAACGCCGCGCTCGTCGTTTTCTCGCAAATTAACCGACGTCGCGACGGTCAAACGCCCGTCTAAGCGCTAAAATCGATTTAATCGCCAAAACTCCACCCCTTTAAC
>JAZNJF010000317.1:0-35241 GCA_045577885.1 Thermoguttaceae bacterium
CATGGCTACGATCCGACTTCCGAACGCCAACGCTCGGTCGAACGCGCTCCAATCGAACGCCCCCTCGCGACGCTCGACGTCCGCCCAAGAAATCGCCGGATTAAACGCGTTAAAAGACGACCGCAACCGACGCCGCGAAAGCCCCGACGCGGCGGAAAAGGGCGTTTTCTCCCCCGCGAACGCCGCCGCGTCCGCCGAAAATCCCAACGCCGTCGGTCGCTCCGCCGCCCCGTCGCGACGCGCCGCCGTCGCCTGCTCCAAAAAAACGTCGCTCGGTCGCAAACACGTCTCGCGCAACGAATCGAAAAGCGCCGCGCACGCGTCCTCGTACCCCGGCGCGCTCCGATCCGACGTCGCCAACTCCGCAAAACGCCGCAAATCCCGACGCGTCGCCGCCGTCAAACTCTTGGGAATTTCCAGCCCGAGCGCGCCCCACTCGCAACGCTTCCGCAACAATCGCCCCAACTGCCCCCGCGCCAACTCCAAAAATAGCGAACGCGGAACGCTCGACGGCGCCAACGTCCCCGTCGACGCGAAAACAATCCCCTCGCGCTTCGAAACGCAAGGCGCGTAAAACGCCCCCGAACCGCTCGACGCCGACGTTATCCGAATTAAATTCAACGTTTCCGAATACGGCTCGACGCGCGCCTCCGACGGAGCCGGCGTTCGACCGCGACGAACGTAAAAAACGCGCCGCGCTCCCGCCGCGTCAAGCCGCCGCTTCGGATAAATAAAAACAAACTCGCTCGCCATCACCGCGCCTTCGCCGACGCCCCGCGATCGCGACCTCGGCCTAAAAATAATCAACCTCGCCTTAAAATATAAAACAAAATTAATGAAAAATCAACGCCGCGGAAGACCGTTTCAAGAAAAAAACGACCGAAAACTTCGACGACGACGCTCAACCGCTTCTCTAAACAACCCTCCTTGCCTAAATTACCGTTCCGGCGTTAAAAATTTTTGGAAAAATGGGAAAAGTTTTAAAAAATTCCACAGTTCCGACTAGAAATAAAGACTGTTTTTCGTTATAATGAACGTTGAAGAAAAGCGGACGTTTTCGAACGTCCAAAATTTCAATAACGCCGAACCGCTCGCGCGTTTCACCTTACTTTCCGCAACGGCGGCGCGGCGGCGAACGATTTTTTGAACTTTTAGGAGCATATAATGAGCATTAAGACTTCCCGTCGCGATTTCCTTAAGGTTTCGACGATCGCGGGCGCCGGTTTCATGGTTGGCGCCGGCAACACCGTTAAACTCGCCCGCGCTTCCGCCCTCCAAGGCGTCGCGGTCGCCGGTATCGGCGTCGGCGGCAAAGGCGCCAGCGACATCCAACAAGCCGGCATCTACGGCAACGTCGTCGCGCTCTGCGATATCGACAAAGGGACGCTCGAAGGCCAAGCGAAAAACTTCAAACAACCGAAGTGCTACCAAGACTACCGCGATCTGTACGACGAAATGATGGACAAGATCGACGCCGTCGTCGTCAGCACCCCGGACCACACCCACACCTGCATCACCGCGCAAGCGTTGAAAGCCGGCAAACACGCCTACACCCAAAAACCGCTCACCCGCACGATCGGCGAAGCCCGCTACCTCGGCTACCTCGCCAAGAAAAACGGCGTCTGCACCCAAATGGGGAACCAAGGGAGCACGCTCGACTCGATGCGCAACTGCGTCGCCCAAATTAAAGCCGGCGTCATCGGCGAAATCAAAGCCGTCCACATTTGGACGAACCGTCCGATTTGGGCCCAAGGTCCGAACCGCGACATGACGATGGAAAAATTCGCCGCCCAAATTCGCGAAGAAGATCCGGATATCGCCGACGACGAAATCGCCGAAAAGAAAAAGCAAATCGAAGCCGCTCTCAAGAACATCGATTGGGACAGCTGGATCGGTCCGGCGCCGAAACGCGAATTCTGGCCGGGCATCTACCACTCCTTCCAATGGCGCGGTTGGTGGGACTTCGGTTCCGGCTCCCTCGGCGACATGGCTTGCCACACCGCCAACATGCCGTACGGCGCTTGCGACCTGAAATTCCCGACCGAAGTCGTCGCGGAATCCTCCGGCCACGACTTCAACTCCTTCCCGGCGTTGAGCAAGATTTGGTTCCAATTCCCGGCCAACGATTGGCGCGACGCCGTCGAAGTTTCTTGGTTCGACGCCAAGACCCGTCCGGAAGCCTCGATCTTCGAAAAATACGGCATTTCGAAACCGACCGACTCCGGCTCGATCATCATCGGTACCAAAGGTTGCGCTTACAGCCCGGACGACTACGCTCGCAACTACGAACTCCGCGCTGAAGGCGGCGCCAAGATCGAAGAAATCAAGGGCGTCGAATGGCGTAAAGCTCCGACCGACGAACATTCCGGCAACTTCGACACCCGCAACAAACTCGAATGGTTCACCGCTATTCAAGAAAACAAACCGGAACTCTGCTGGAGCAACTTCCCGGAATTCGCCGGCCCGCTCACCGAAACGATCCTCCTCGGCAACCTCGCCGTTTGGACCGCTCCGGAAGCCGGCAAACGCGGCGAAACCATCAAATGGGACGCGAAGAAACTCGAAGTTACCAACCTCGCCGAACTCAAGACCCCGGGCGTCGCGAAACTCGTCCGTCCGGAATACGAAAACGGCTACGAAAAGATCAACTGGGCCGAACTCAACTGAGTTTGTCCTCGCAAACCGTTTAATTCAAGCGGTTTGAGTTGACGCAAAAGGCGGTTCGTCGCAAGGCGAGCCGCTTTTTTTATCGCTCTTTCAGGCGCGTTTCGCTTACGTTAGTCTCCGCTTCGATCATTCCCATTTCGCTTGGCGCCGTCGACCGCTCCGTTTACGTTAGGCTCCGCTTCGATCCCTCCCATTTCGCTTGGCGCCGTCGACCGCCCCGCTTGCGTTAGGCTCCGCTTCGAGCCTTCCCATTTCGTTTGATAAACGGCGACTTTTTACGTTTCGTTGCGTCGCGACGTAAAAAAAGCCGCTTTCGCAAGCGGCTCTCGTCGACCGATGAGGCGACGTTATCTCTTTTTCTTGAAAAGATTTCCCATCTTCTCGACAAAACGATTCGGCGTTCGATTTTCGAGCGGCGACGGCGTTCGACGCGGCGGGCCGTCGTTGCGCCGACTCAACGTTAACGAAACGCGACGCGCTTCGTTCGTCGGCTCGCTCAATTCTTGCGTCGGCTCGCAATCGACGGCGCTTTCCTCTTCCGGCGCGCTCGTCGCAATCGGCGGCAAATCTTCTTCGCGCAATCCCAATTTGTCCAAAATTCGTTTGCGGCTGAACTCCGCCTTGGCGCCAAAATACTGCGCGACGGCGACGGGATTCGACAAAACCTCGATCGGCGTTCCGGAACACAACACCTTGCCGCTGTCGACGATATAACTTCGGTCGGTGATCGCGAGCGTTTCGTCGACTTGGTGGTCGGTGATGAGAATCGCGATCCCTTCGCCGGTCAACTGCCGCACGACGGCCTGAATCCCCTCGACGGTGATCGGGTCGACGTTCGCAAACGGTTCGTCGAGAAGCAAAATCCGCGGTTTCGCGAGAAGCGCCCGCGCGATTTCGAGCCGTCGACGCTCGCCTCCGGAAAGTCCGCCGGAACCGCCCATTCCGACTTTCGTCCGTCGAATATGTTTTAAGTTAAACTTTTCGAGCGATTCCTCGAGCGCGATTTTCTGCTCGGCGCGCGAATACCCCAAAAATTCCATCGCCGCGACGAGATTCTGTTCGGTCGTCAACGTTCCAAAAACGCTGCGGTCTTGCGGCAAATACCCGAGCCGCCCCTCCCGCGTGCGACGGTACATCGGCCACGACGTTACGTCGAGTCCGTTGAGCGTTATTTTCCCTTCGTTCGCCGGAATCAGACCGCACGACATCCGGAAACTCGTCGTTTTCCCGGCGCCGTTCGCTCCGAGAAGCCCGACGACCTCGCCTTCGCGCACCTCGAAACTCACGCCGTCGACAACGCGACGGTTCCCGTAAATCTTCACCAGCCCTTCCGCTTTAAGCACGACCGCCTGGTCGGACGATCCCTTTTTCCACGCGTTGCGCGGCGGAGTTAAATTCCATTCTTTTTGTTCCATCGTCGCACCTCCTTCGAACAAGCGATTTCCCGTCGACGCGCGGCGTTTTTCACCGAAGCGCCGACTTTGCCGCTTCCTTATTATACGCCGTCGACGCGCAAAATTCTATAGGGGAAGCGCCTTTTTTTTCAAAAAAAAATCGCCGTTTGCGACGTTTTACGCCGAAACGCTCGTCGAATCGTCTTTCGCGCCGCCCTTTTGCGCCGTTTCCTCCTCGACGCGCCAACGTTTCGAAGCGCGAACCGTCAACGCGATCAACGCCGCGCCGGTCGCGACGAGAAAAAGAACGACCGACGCCTCGACCGGATTTTGCGCGACGCCGGCGAGCCGTCCGCTCCCGTTTTTGAAGCACCAAAACGCGAAAACCAACGCTAAATACGGCGTCGTTATATACTTAATAACAAATCCGAAACTCCGCGGAACGCGAACTTTCGCGCCTCGGTCGAGTTCGGCGGTCATTTTGTCCGCGCCCCAAACCCAGGCGGCCAAAGCCGTTTGCAAAAAGACGACGACGAACGGCATAAAGGTCGCGATCCAAAAATCGAACGCGTCGAGCGCCGCCGCGTTCTTCGTAAACCAGCAAACGATCGCCGTTCCGGTCAGCGCGACCGCCGCCGTCAACGCGACGCTCGCCCCGTTCGACAACCGCAACGTCTCCTTCGTCCAAGCGACCGCCGGTTGCGCTTGCGACACCGAACTCGTTATCCCGGCGATGAAAAGCAAACTAAAGAAGAAAAAGCCGAAAAATTCGCCGCCCGGCATCAGCCCGAACACGTTCGGCAACACAATGAAGCCCATCGTGAAGGTGCTGGCGAAACTTTCGGAGTTGGCGACGCCGAGAAACATCACCGCCGCCGGAATCGTCATCAACCCGCCGAGCGCGACTTCGCAAAAGCCGTTCGCGGAAACCGCCGTCAACGACGAAAGCGCGATATCCTTATTCGCGCGAACGTAACTCGCGTAAGTCGCGATCGCGCCGACGCATAACGACGCCGAAAAGAAGATGTGCGACGTCGCCGCCAACCAAACTTCCGGGTTCGCCAACGCCGTCCAAACGCTCGTTTGTCCGACGACCGCGCCGCTTTCGTCGACGACGGGTCGCGACGGATTCCACATAAACCCGAGTCCGTCGACAAAGCTTTGCCCCTCGACGCCGGTCGGATTCCCCAACGTCGAAACGCGCAAAATCACCAACGCCGAACAGAGCAAAAGAAGCGGCGTCGCCAGTTTGCAGAACCGCTCGATCCCCTTGGCGATCCCGCAATAAACCAACGCGAAATTCGCCGCCGCGCAGACGAGCGTCGCCAAGACCACCGGCGACTTGAAGAAATTTTGAAAGAGAGCGCCGTCGCCGTTCATTCCGACAAAATTCGCGAACGCCGCTTCGTAAGACGCGGAATCGCCGAGTTTAAATCCGGATTCGACCGTCGGAAAGAACGAAAACTCGATTCCCAACGGACGCAAACAGCCGCCAAGATATTGCAACGCGTACAGCAGGCACCACGCTTCGACGAAAATGTAAAACATGCAAATGCCGGTCGGAACCAACGCGACCAAACCGCCGCTCGCGGCCCAAAACGTCTTGCGATTCCCCGCTTCGCGATACATCCCCGGAAGAGAGTGTCGTCCGTTTCGTCCGCCGTATCGACCGAGCGCCCACTCCGACCAAGCGATCGGAATCGCGACGATCAGCAACGAAATAAAATACGGAATCATAAACGCGCCGCCGCCGTAAGTCGCGACCTGCCCCGGGAAACGCAAAAAGTTCCCCAAACCGACCGCGCTCCCGGCGACCGCCAAGACGACGCCCAAGTTCGATTCCCAATGTTCGTTTTTATTGTTTTTTTTGCGAGCCATTCGAGCCTCCGCCTTCTCAAGCGCCGTCGAAAACGCGTTCGACGCGCGCTTTCCACCTTTCGCCGTTTCAACGTTTAACGTCCGTTATTTCTTTTATTCCGCCGCCGAAAATTTTTGCGTTTCTTTCGTTTGCTCGGCGTTCTCCGCTTCCTCGCGCCGCCAACGTCGCGACGCTTTTAACGAAACGACGATCAACGCCGCCGTTAAAAAGCCGATGAACGCCAACGAAACCTGCGCCGCCTTATCCTCCGCGACCCCGGCGAGCCGCGCGCCCAAATTGTTCCAAAGCCAAAGCGCGAAAATAATCGCCAAATACGGCGTCGACAAATATTTAACGACGAAACCGAGCGCCCGCGGAACCTGAATTTTCGCCCCGCGCTTCAACTCGGCGACCATCTTGTCCGCGCCCCAAACCCAAGCGATCATAATCGTTTGCAACAACGCGAAAACAAACGGCGTAAAGTTCGCGAGCCAAAAGTCGAACGAGTCGAGCGCCGCCAAATTCTTCGTAAACCAACAAACGATCCCAATTCCGACGAGGTTGACCGCCAACGTCGCCGCGACGCTAACGCCGCGCGACCAGCGAAACGCCTCTTGCGTCAGCGCGACCGTCGGCTGAACCAACGAAATCGAACTCGTCAGCCCGGCTAAGAAAAGCAAACTAAAGAAGAGGAAACCGAAAATTTCGCCCCCCGGCGTCAAACCGAAAACGTTCGGCAAGACGACGAATCCCATCGCGAAAGAACTCTCGAAACTCTCCGCCGCCGCAAAGCCGAAAAACATAATCGCCGCCGGAATCGTCATCAGACCGCCGAGCGCGACTTCGCAAAATTCGTTCGCCGCGACCGCCGTCAAGCCGGAAAGGGCGATATCGTCGTCTTTCTTGACGTAACTCGCGTAAGACGTAATCGCGCAAAGACATATCGAAACGGAAAAGAAAATTTGCGCCGTCGCCGCGAGCCAAACTTCCGGGTTGCAAAGCGTCGTCCAAACGCTCGTTTGACCGACGACCGCGCCGCTTTCGTCGAGAACGGGTCGCGACGGGTTCCACATAAAGCCGAGCCCGTCGACGAAACTTTGCCCCTCGACGCCGGTCGGGTTGCCCAACGTCGCGACGCGCAAAATCACCGCCAAGGCGCAGAAAACCAAAAGCGGCGTCGCAATTTTACAAAACCGCTCGATTCCCTTGGCGATTCCGCAGTAAATCAGCGCGAAATTCGCAAACGCGCAAGCCGCCGTCGCCAACAACAGCGGCGACGCGAAAATATCGCGGAACAACGAACCGTCGCCGCCGCTCATTCCGACAAATTGCGCGAAAAACGCTTCGTAACTCGCGGAATCGCTTAACTTCAATCCGGCGTCGAGCGACGGAAAGAGCGAAAAGCCCAAGCCGAGCGGTTTCAAACATCCGCCGAGATATTGAAGCGCGTAAAGCAAGCACCAAGACTCGATAAAGACGTAGTACATGCAGATGACGAGCGGCGCGAGCGAACACACCCCGCCGCAAACGCCCCAAATCGTCTTGCCGTTCCCGGCGGCGCGGTAAATCCCCGGTTGCGAATGATACCCGCGCCGCCCGCCGGCCCGACCGAGCGCCCACTCCGACAAAGCGAGCGGAATCGCGACGATCAGCATCGAAACGAAATACGGAATCATAAACGCGCCGCCGCCGTAAGTCGCGACCTGACCGGGAAATCGCAAAAAATTCCCCAAACCGACCGCGCCGCCGGCGACCGCCAACACGACTCCTACGCTCGAGCCCCAATGTTCTTTTTCACGTCCTTGGTCGCGTCGCGACATATCCGCCCCCGTCGACGCCGCGTCGCCAAGCAAACGCTTTCCGTCGAGCTAAACCGTTATTTTTGATTCACTTACGCCGTTTCGCCGTCCAAGCGAACGCGGCGTTACTCGTCGTCCGCTGCGTCCGAACTAACGTCCGGCGTCGTCGAAATTTTCCAGCAACACCAGATCAAGAGCCCGGTCGTCGCGCCGATCGCGAGCGTCATACTAATCCAACCGCCGATCGTCATTGCTTTTCTCCTTGAAATACAATCGTTTAGCGCAATTTTTTTGCAAACGTCGCGCCGTTACCAATTCAGTTCGGTCGCTTCGTCCCAATGTTCGTAAAGGAGCTTGATCGCTTCTTGTTCGGCGACGATTTCCGCTTGCAACTCCTTAATTTTCGCGCCGTCGCGGAGAATTTCCGGCTTCAGCGCGTCTTCATTGAGCGACGCGAGCCGAGTTTCGCGAATGAAAATTTCATCCTCGATGTCGGCGACTTTGCGGAACGGGAACTTGCGCTTTCTCTTTTCTTTCTTCGCTTTAGGATCGGCCGCGGGCGCGCCTTGCGACGCTTTGAAGTTTGCTTCGGCGTACTTCGACGGATCGGAGTTTTTCGACTTGCCGCTCGGAACGCCGTTCGTTCGGTTCGCGTCGAGGTTCGGAACGGCGCCGCGATTTTTCCCCTTGCCGCCTTTCGGAACGCTCGGCGTCGACGGAGCGGAAGTCGTTTGCGCGCTTTGTTTGCGATTCGTCGGTTTCTTTTCGAGCGACGAGCGGCGGGCGAGGTTGGCGCTCGCTTTAACCGGCGCTTTCCCGGCTTTTTTCTCCGGTTCGAACGGTTCGTCGAGCGCGTTCGGGAGGAACGGGTCGGCCATCAAGCCTTTCGAAACCATATGCCGGAACGTCGAGTAGTTGCCGTCGACGATTTTATACGTCGCGTTCGGCTGGACGACGAGGAGCTTATCCGCCACTTGGTCGACGAAGTAACGGTCGTGGCTGATGAAGATAACGCTTCCTTCGAAGTCGCGAATCGCTTTTTCGAGCGCCTTGCGGGCCCAAAGGTCGAGGTGGTTCGTCGGTTCGTCGAGGATAAGGACGTTCGGGTCGTCGGCGGCGAGCTTCGCCAACGCGGCGCGGCACCGTTGTCCCCCGCTTAAATTGCAAACTTTAAGGAGTTGCTGATCGCCGGAAAGCCCGAACGCGCCGAGCAGCTTGCGACGTTGCAAGTCTTCGAAGACCTTCTTTTTCGGACGAATCGCGTCGACGACCGGCGTTTGATCGTCGACGACGCGGAGCTGTTGGTCGAAATAACCGACTTCGACGCCCTGCCCAAAGCGGACGGCGCCGTCGTCCGGCGTTTCTTCGCCGAGCAAACAGCGCAAGAACGTCGTCTTCCCGCAACCGTTCGGACCGAGAATCGCCCAACGTTCGCCGCGTTGCACGTCGAACGTAAAGTCTTTAAAGAGCGTGCGTTCGCCGTACCCTTTCGTCAAGCCTTCGACGCGGAACACAATGTCGCCGGTGCGCGACGCGGGCGGGAACTGCATCGGCGGCGCCGAGACGTTGCGCGGAAGTTCCGGCGGATTCTCTTCGAGCCGTTCCAATTTTTTGCGACGGTCTTCGGCTTGCGCGGCCTTCATGCCGTAATGGTGGCGGCGGATAAAGTCTTTCGCTTTCTCGACTTCCTCGACGTATTTCTCGTACGTTTTCGTCTGCACCGCGAGGCCTTCTTCCTTCAGCCCGAGATACTTCGTGAAGTTCCCCGGATAATCGTCGATCGTTCCGGCGTAAAGCTCGAACGTGCGGTTCGTTACGCGGTCGAGGAAGTAACGGTCGTGGCTGACGAGGATCACCGCCGCCCGCGTCGTTTTCAGGAAGTCTTCGAGCCATTCGGTCGCCGCCAAGTCGAGGTGGTTCGACGGTTCGTCGAGGAGCATAATGTCCGGCTCTTCGAGGAGCAACTTCGCCAAACCCAAGCGGTTAAGTTCGCCGCCGCTAAGAGTCGCGACGTCTTTTTCGAAGTCTTCGTCGCGAAAACCGACGCCGTGTAAAATCCGTTCGACGCGGTGTTCGATGTTGTACGCGTCTTTGCGCATTAATTCTTCGTGAATTTTATCGTACCGCTTCGCCAAGCGGTCGCGTTCGGCGTCGTCGGCGACTTCGCCCATTTTGACGGCGATTTCCTCCGCTTCTTTTTGCATATTGAAGAGCGGCGCCAACGCCTCGCGAGCGGCGTCGATCAGCGTCGCGTGCGAGTCGGTCTTCGGACGCTGTTCCAGATACCCGATCGAGATTTCGCCAATCCGTTCGATCGAGCCTTTTTCCGTTTCTTCGCGCCCCGTTAAAATATTGAGCAGCGTCGTTTTACCGCAACCGTTCGGCCCGACGAGTCCGATCTTATCCCCTTCGCGCACTTGAAAGGTAACGTCGGCCAAGACCGGATCCGGACCAAAATGTTTTCGAAGATGTTCGACGTTAAGAATAACGGCCATAATCGCTTATTTTTCCTAAATCTATCGCGTTTCGCCGACGCGCCGCGCAACCGTCGCGCCGTCGACTCGCGTTTCTTTTTGGGCTTTCGTCGACGACAAAAATAATCCTCTTTATTTTACACGATTTCGAGCGAACGACAAGGGACGGCGCCGACGCAATTTTTCCTTGTCGTCTCCGCGCGTTTCTTCGCCCGACGCGCGCCTTTCACCGCTTTTTTTCCGAGCGGAAGCGCTTTATTTTCCGAGCGCCGCCCCGTCGCAAACCGCGAAAAAATTTTTAAGCGCAAACGTACGGTAATCCTTACAAAACGGAATCGAAACGCTTGCGAAAAGCGCCGATTTCGATTAACCTATTCGGCGTAGTTAGCCCAACTTTAATATATTTCCCAAATTAACTTAAAAATACCGCGAAAATTTTACCGGACGCGTCCGGCGAGAAAGCCAAAACGATGTTGGATCGAAAAACCTACGACGCGCTGTCGAAAGCGTTAAAAAACCGCGAGCGTTCCTGCCGTTCGATCGCGCGAGAATTCGGCGTCAGCCACACGTTGGCTCTCAAAATACGTCGCTACCAAGGCCGCGTTCGCGTCGCCGACGTTCCGGAAATAGCCGAGCCGGTCGGCGACTTCCAACGTTGCCCGCGATGCGGCGC
Source organism: Thermoguttaceae bacterium (assembly GCA_045577885.1). Lineage (GTDB taxonomy): Bacteria > Planctomycetota > Planctomycetia > Pirellulales > Thermoguttaceae > RUG369. The sequence goes on from JAZNJF010000317.1 coordinate 10,866, forward strand.
GAAAACCCGTCTTCCCTGCGTTTACTGCTCCGTTCGCGACGCCCTCGCTCAAAAATCGCGGTCGGAACCTCGCGACGCTTGGTTCGAGGAACGCGGCCCCGCTTTCCTTGGCGACGAATTTGCGCTCGACCTAACCCCCGAGGAATTCGCGCGTTACCAAGAAGTGCGAGCTTGGCGCGAACGCTGCCGCAATCCGCGCTTCGAAACGCTTCCCGACGACTGGCCTTGGCGCGACGAAACGTTCGTCGACGAAACGACGCCGCGAACAAACGACGCCGCGCCCGTCGAACCGCCGCGCTCGCAACGCCGTTCGACGCCGGTTTTCCTCCAATCTTAACGCCTTATTTACCGACGCTTAATCAAATGACGTTCAAAATAAACTCCGCGAGCGCGCCTTCGCCGTTCCTCGCGTCCGAAACCGAATCGCGTCCGTTCCAACGCGTCGCCGTTTCCCTAAAACGCGGTCAAAATTGGTTGCGCGACGCCGACCTTCTCCTCGTGCAAACGGGCGGTCCCGTTCCTTGGCTCGGACGCGGCTTGCACGGACACGTCGCGACGTTTGCGCGTTGGGGCGGCGACCGCTTCGTTCTCGAAACGTGCCCCGGCGGCGGTCGCGCCGTTCCGCTCGACGCGTTTTTGCGTCGCAACCGTCGCCGCGTCGACGTTTTCCGCCCGAACCCGGACGGTCGTTGGCCCGAATACCGACCGGCTCAATGCGTCGCTTTTCTCCGCCGCGCTCTTTCGGCGCGGTACGGTTGGACCGGCGTTTGTTCCGCCGCGCTCGCTCGTCTTCCGTTGGTTCGTCTCTTTTGGAGAGACGTTTACTTCAACGACGGCGACGTCGCGACGCAACGCGAAAATTTCCCGTCGTTTTCCAACGCGAGCAACCTTTTCCCGCCGACTTGCGAACGCGAGCGTCTCGACGAAATTTGGCGTTTCGACCGCGAACTTCAACGCCGAGCGTCGCTCCATTGCGCCGAGGCGCGCGCCTTAGCCGACCGATACGCCGGCGTCGATTCGGTTCCTTTTTTGAACGATCGTTTCGTCGAACCGGCCGATTTGGCTCGCAGTCCCTTTTATCGTTATCAATTCACGTTCGCGCCTTTTCAGTAGACGCGCGCCCCGTTTAACCGTTTCGTTTTAACTCTTTTTTTCAAAAGCGTTTCCGTTTCACCCGCCCATTTTAAGGAAATTGCCGATGACTCGCACCGTTCGCGCTCGTCTTTTTTTAGCGTTGGCGCTCGGCGTCGCCGCGACGGCCCCCCGTTCGATTCTTACGCGTTCGATTTCTATTGGCGACGCCGTTTCGCTTGCCGAAATCGACCGCGCTAACAGCTTCGTTTCCCATCGGTTGCCGCCGATAAATTACAGCGCGCCGTTTTCTCGTTATCGTCCGCGAGAAACGAGCGTCGAAACCGATTGGAACGCGCCGACGAACGCTCAAACGTTCGACCGTTTTTTCTTAGGCGACGCCGAGAACCGCCTTAACCCGCCGTCGTTCGACGATTTACTCGCGCCCGTTTGCCCAAACGGCGCTTGTCCGTTCGCCTCCGATCCGCCTCGTTCCTCTCAAACGCCGCCGGTTCCGACGGCGCCCGACGGCGTCGTTCGCTCCGTCGTTCGCGTTTACAACGCTTACGAAGAAACGATTGCCGGCGTCGACGCCGTGTTGGGACCGACGCGACGGCGCGTCGTTGAAAAAGGAAGCGGCGCGTTTGTCGCCGACTCGGTCGGAGCGCGGTACGTTTTGACCGCCGCGCACATCTTTCGCGACGGGCGCGGCCAAATTACCGCGCAGTCGCTCGACGGACGTATCTTCGCCGCTTCGCTCGTGTTAGCGTCGGAAGAATGCGACGTCGCGCTCCTTCGCGTCGACGCTCCGTCGGACGTCCCCGCTTTGACGATCGCCGCGTCTTGGCCGCGACAAGGCGAAACCGTTTGGCGCGCCGGGTTCGGACCGAACGAAACGTTGCAAGAGCTAGCCGGCGTCGTCAAAGGTTATGTTAAGACCGAACGTTACTCGACTTACGAGACGCTTAAAATCGACGGTCCGGCGCGTCAAGGCGACTCCGGAGGCCCCGTTTACAACGCGTCGGGGGAAATCGTCGGCGTTCTTTGGGGAACGGACGGCTCCGACGCTTACGCAACCTATTGCGGTCGCGTCCTTAAGACGCTTTGCGACTATTCGCCGACGTTCGCCCCTTCCGCCGTTCAAGCCGACGTCCCGTCGCAACCGTCGCTCGCCCCCGACGTCGCGCTAACCGACGATTCGCCGACGACTTGCGAACCGGAATCCGCGCCGCTGGACGCCGTCGCGCAACCGCCCGCGCCGCCGTCGAAATTTCGCGATTTTTGGAACGCCGCGTTGGCTTTCACTGTCGTTTTCGCCTTCGGATATTGCGGTTTTTTCGCCGCCAAAAGCCGTTGACGATCGACGCCGACGTCCTTTATTTACAACGTTTGCCCAACGTTTCAACGCTTTTTCGCCCTTCAAGAAAGGAATCCCCGATGGAATGGAACGCTTCGACCGGTTTGGCGCTCGGCATTGTTTCGACGCTAACCCCTTGGTTTTTCTCGGTTCACTCGAAACTCGCGGCCATCGCGGAGCAAACCGCGCAAGGCGCGCAAAAAATCGACGCGATCGCCGCCGCGACCGGGCGCGCGTTTGAAAAAGTTTACGACGCCGAGAAACACATTTCCTCGCAAGACCTTCGTTTGCAACAAGTTAACGAACGTCTCGACAAACTCGAAGAGGCGTTCGCCGAATAACGCGAAACGCTTCGGCTTTCCCTCCGTCCTTAAACCGTTCAATTTCAATCAATTCCCGTTTACTAGGAGTTCTCGCGATGCGCAACCGCGTCCAAGAATTACGTTTTGTCAAAGCGTCCGAATTAACCCCTTGCGCCGACAATTGGCGTCTTCATCCCAAGCGACAGCGCGACTTAATGAAGAGCGTTTTACAAACGATCGGTTACGCCGACGCGCTCGTCGCTCGCGAAACGGAGGACGGCTCCCTCGTCCTTATCGACGGGCACCTTCGCGCCGACGTTTCCCCCGACGTCGAAGTTCCGGTCCTCGTCGTCGATCTTAACGAACGCGAAGCCAAAGAGTTGCTGCTCGTTCACGACCCGATCGGCGCGCTCGCCGAACGCGACGACGAAGCGCTTTTCCGCCTCCTCGAAGATTTCGAAACGACGAACGAAACGCTCGAACGCTTTATTGGAGAAGAGTTTAAACTCGACCTTTCCAACGACGCCGAGTCGCTCCAAGAGCCTAAACCGGTCGCGATCCCGAACTTATTTCAAATTATCGTCGAATGCGAAGACGAAACCGAACAGCGCGAGTGTTTTGAAGAGCTGACGCGCGCCGGTCGCAAGTGTCGCGTCGTCAACCTTTAAGCGCCGACCGACTTCCTCGTTTTTCCCTTTTGAAAGGAGCCGACGTTGGAAAACTCCCCCCAAACGCAAACGCTTCGCCTTACGTCGCCGGTTTACGACTCGTTCCGAGTTCGCGCGATCGCCGGCATGTTCGACGCGCCGATCGAAGCCAAAACGGAGAAAATCGTTACGTTCGAACCGCCGCCAAGCCTCGACGAAGATTGGCGCGTCGGCCTAATCGTCGGCCCGTCCGGAAGCGGCAAAAGTTCCGTCGCGCAAACGATTTACGCGTCCGAAATTTTCCGCGGCGCCGATTGGGCGACCGACAAAGCGACGATCGACAATTTCGGCGACCGCCCGATGAAAGAGATCGTTCGTATCCTGACGACGGTCGGTTTCGGGTCGCCGCCGAGTTGGGCGCAACCGTTCGCGACGTTAAGCAACGGCGAAAAATTCCGCTGCGAACTCGCCCGCGCGCTCCTCGATTCGCCGTCGGAACTCGTTGTTTTCGATGAGTTTACAAGCGTCGTCGACCGAACGGTCGCGAAAACCGCGTCCGCCGCGATCGCCGACGGAATCCGCAAAAACTTCGTTCAAAAGCGTTTCGTCGCGCTCTCCTGTCATTACGACGTCGTCGATTGGCTCGCGCCCGATTGGGTTCTCGACATGGCGACCGGAAAACTGACAAGGAGGCGTCTTCGGCGCCCCCGCGTTAAGCTCGAAATCTTGCGCGGCGATAAAAAAGATTGGCCCCGTTTTGCGAAGCATCACTATTTGAGCGGTTCGTTGCATCCCTCGGCGCAATGTTACTTAGCGTTTTGGGAAGACGCTCCGGTCGCCTTTTGCGCGACGCTTCCGATTTTCGGCGCGGTCGGACGACGCCGGGTAACGCGTCTCGTCGTTCTCCCGGATTATCAAGGTTTAGGAATCGGAACGGCGTTTATCGAAACGCTCGGCGACTTTTATCGCGACCGTTCGCTTCGTTTCAGTATTACAACGAGTCATCCGTCGATCATAAACCACTGCAAACGTTCGAGTTGTTGGCGCGCCGTTTCGTTGTCGAAATTCGGGCGGCACGGCAAGGTCGACGGGTCGCGGCGAACCGGCTCCTCCTTGGGCCGCGCCGTCGTTTCGTTTGAATATCTCGGTCGCGACCAACCGAGCGCCGACGCCGCGCGCTAACCTTACCCCAACGTCCAACCGATTTAACCGCTTTAATTTCCTCGTTTAACACTTAAATCAATGACGACGACAAAACGTAAAACGAAAAAGAAAGCGCTCTCGGCGACCGACAAGAACGGATTTCTCGCGGTCGTCGCGCTCGGCGCGTCGCTTGAGACCGCGGCGCGCTACTTCAAACGAGAACCGCAAGAAATTCTCGACGCTCTAACCGACGACGCCGATTTTCAACGCGATTTCAAGCAAGCGCAAGAGCAAGCGGAAGTTTTTTTCTTAAAACAAGTTAAAACCGCCGCGCTCGACGCGAAAAATTGGCGCGCCGCGACTTGGTCCCTCGAACGTCTTCATCCGGATCGATACGGTCGCGTTAAAGCCGACGCGATTTCCGTCGAGGAAATCAAAACGCTTTTCGCTCGTCTCCGCGCGACGATCGCCGCCGAATTTACCGACGAAAGCGAACGCCAAAAGTTGGAAGCCAAATTGGACGCGCTTTTACAAACGTTGAGCTAACCCGTTGTTTTTAAACGCTTACCATCAAACCCGTCGTTCCTTCGAAAGTTCCGCCGATGCAAACGCGCCGCCTCGCCCGACTCGTCCGCCAAACGTTGCGCCCGACGTCTGAAAACGACGTCTCGACGCAACGTTTCCGCAACCTCGTCGAATGGTCGCAATTCTTTTTGCCGCACTATTTTACGCTTCCCGTTTCGAAAGCGCACCGTTGGTTCGCGGAAACGGTCGAAGCGAACGCCGCTCGGCGCGGTTTCAAGTTGAACTTCTTAGCGCCGCGCGGCGCCGCCAAATCGACGCTCGGCGCCTTGGCCTATCCGCTGCGCGAAGCGCTCGAAGGTCGCGAGTCGTATATTTGGCTCGTTTCCGACGTTCGCTCGCAAGCGCAAAACCACCTAAACAATATCGTTAAAGAACTTGAAGACAACCCGCTTATTCGTCGATATTACCTCGAACCGCAAAAATTACGCTGGTCGGCGCGCTCGAATCGCGTCGCCTTCAGCTCCGGCGTCGCGATCGAGTGTTACGGAACCGGCCAAAAGTTGCGCGGACGCCGCGAACGCGAGCGCCGTCCGACGCTAATTATCGGCGACGACCTGCAAAACGACGATCACATCGTCTCGAAAACGCGCCGCGAACGCTCTCGCCGCTGGTTTTTCGGCGCGCTCCTAAAAGCGGGCGACGTCAAGACTAACGTCGTTAACTTAGCGACCGCGCTTCACCCGGAGGCGATCGGTTGGGAGCTCCTTTCGAACCCGGCTTGGGTCGGCAAAAGTTTCCCGGCGATTTTGCGTTTCCCGGACGCGGTCGAACTTTGGAACGAATGGAAAGCGATTTATCTTTCGTCCGCCGCCGACGCAACCCGCCGCGCCGACGAGTTTTACCGCGAACGTTTTGACGAAATGAACGCCGGGGCCGAGGTCCTTTGGCCCGAAAACGAATCGCTCCTCGACCTAATGAAAATGCGAATCGAAAGCGGAGAAAAAGTCTTTCTGCGCGAAAAGCAAAACTCGCCGGTCGCGACCGAATACAACGAATTTCCGGACGAGTACTTCGACGACGTTTGGGCCGACTCATTTCCGCAAGACGTTGTCGCGACGGCGCTTGCGCTCGACCCGAGCAAAGGCCGCGACGCTTCGGCGGGCGACTATTCCGCGTTCGTCGTCGCCGCGCTCGCCCTCGACGGAACGATTTTTATCGACGCGACGTTAGGTCGCTTTCCGACGTCCGAACTCGTCGACGAAGCGTTCGAAATTTGGCGTCGCTACCGTCCGGACGTTTTCGCGGTCGAAACGAACCAATTTCAGGAGCTTCTTCGCGACGAATTGGAGCGCGCTTTTCGCGAACGCGGCGTTCCCGACGCGGCCCTTTTCCCCATCGAAAACCGCCTCAATAAAAACGTTAGAATCCGCCGTTTAGGCGCGCCGTTGTCGAAACGCAAACTTCGTTTCCTCCGCGACAACCCGTCGAACGAGCTGCTGATCGAGCAACTTCAAGCCTTCCCCTGCGGAGCGCACGACGACGGTCCGGACGCGCTCGAGATGGCGCTGCGCGTCTTAACGGCGTTAACGGAAACGCCTGTCGCGGAAACCTTTAGCCGCGGCGACTTCGGCGCGAATCGAACCGACTTTTACTAAACGTTAACGTTTCAGGAGTTACAATGCCTCGTTCCTTGCCTTTCAACGGCGTTTTATCCGCCGACGCCGTCGTCTCGACGCTCGAATCGCGCTTCGAATACGACGACCCTAACCCGTTTACTTTCGGCGCGTTATCGTATTCGCTGAACGAGTCGACCGACACGGAGATTTTCAACGCCGCCGCGCGCCGGATTTCTCGCGAACTTTGCTTAAACAACCCGTTTGCTATCAACGCTTTAGAAAACCGCGTCAACTACGTCGTCGGATTCGGGCACAAATACCAAGCGTCGGCGCGCGACGCTCGGGACGCGGAACTCGCTCAAAAAACGCAAGATATCGTCGTCGATTTCATCGTCGCGAACGATTGGTTCAAGCGTCAACAAGAGATTTTGCGCCGCTACGACCGCGACGGCGAAGTCTTTCTGCGCTTTTTCCGCGACGACGCGGGCAAAACGGTCGTTCGCTTTGTCGAACCGGAGCAAGTCAAGACGCCGCAAGGACATAACGCTCGTTCGACGCGTTGCGGAGTCGTCTCGGATAAGCGCGACGCCGAAAAAATTCTCGGCTATTGGATCGACGGCGTTTTTGTCGACGCGTCGAAAATTCAGCACCGCAAAGCGAACGTCGACTCGACCGTAAGTCGCGGCGTTCCCTTACTTTATCCGGTGCGCGACAACCTGCGCCGCGCCGAAAAATTACTCCGCAATATGAGCGTCGTCGCCGAAATTCAGTCGTCGATCGCGCTGATTCGCAAACACGCCAACGGCTCGCAAGAAACCATTCGCCGTTTCGTTCGCGATAAAGCCCAAAGCGCCAACGACTTACCGCCGCGCGAGCGTTTTCGACCGGGCACGATCGTCGACGCGACCGCCGGCGTCGATTACGAATTCCCGATCGCCGGTATCGACGCGACACGTTACGTTCAAATCTTGCAAGCGGAGTTGCGAGCGATCGCCGCGCGCCTGACGATTCCGGAATTTATGTTGAGTTCGGACGCCTCCAACGCCAATTATTCCTCGACGAGCGTCGCCGAGGGCCCGGCCGTTCGCAACTTTGAGCGAATGCAACACGAACTTATTAAAGAAGATATGAAAATCGTTTGGCGCGTCGTCGAAGACGCCGTTCTTCGCGGCGACCTTCCGGACGACGTCGGTCGCCGCGTCTCGATCCAAGCGATTCCGCCGTCGCTCGCGGTCCGCGACCGCCTCAGCGAAGCGCAAGCCGACGAAATTTTGATGAACGCGGGCGTCATTTCCCCGCAAACGGCGGCGATGCGTTACGGACTCGACCCCAACCGCGAACGAGCGCTGCAACGTCAATTACGTCAAGAGCTTGCGCAAAGCGAAGAGCGCGAAAATTAATCGTTTCTTTTCTTTGCGACGTTTCTTAAACCTTAATATTGAAAGCCTATCATGAACAATGAAAACGTGTTGGAATTCTGCGACTTATCGTCGCCGCAACGCAAAATCGACAAAGAAAACGGCGTCGTTTCCGGCGTCAAAATTTTAGGCGTTAAAAGCCGCAACAACCGAGTTTATCCGCTCGAAACGCTTCGCGCCGCGGCGCCGCTTTACGAAAACGCCAAGGTGAACGTCAATCATCCGGACGGCTCGCCGACCGAATCGCGCAAGTATCAAGATCGCGTCGGTTCTATTAAGAACGTAACGCTCCAAGAAAACGGACTTTACGGCGACTTTCATTTCAACCCCAAACATCCGCTCGCCGAGCAAATGCTTTGGGACGCGGAAAAAGCGCCGGAAAACTTCGGCTTTTCGCACAACGTCGAAGCGGTCGTGCGACTCGAAAACGGCGCGCAAATCGTCGACAAAATCGTTCGCGTTCGCAGCGTCGACCTTGTCGCGGACCCGGCGACGACGTCCGGTCTTTTCGAGTCGGAACGCGCAACCGGCGCCAATACGCAAGTTAACGCCGCCAACGTCGACGCGTCCTCGCCAAACGTCGCGACTTTCGCCGTTCGTCTTCAAACGCTCGAAAGCGAACGCGACGCCGCGACGCAACGCTTCGAAATCGCGCGTTTCCTCTTGGAAAAGCTCGCCGACGAAGACGACCCCGCCGTCCGTTTGGCGCTCGGCGCGTCGGCGTTTCTCGAAATTGCGTTGGAGTCGCGCGACGTCGCTTCAGCGCAACGCCTTATCGACGGTCAACTTACGATCGTTCGCGAGGCGATAAAACTCGCCTCCGGACGTCGCGACACAGCGTCGCCCGAATCGCAATTTGAGCCGATCGTTTCCAAATCTCGTTCCGAACTCAACGACGCTGCGTCGCTTGAAAACTTCGCGTCGGCGATCAAGCGTTAACCTTATACATTTTACCGCTTACGCTCTGCGTCGGCGGTCGTTTCCCACTTACGTTCCTATTCACTTTCCTTACTCAACGCTTAACCCGGAAAGGGCCCAAATGGCAAACATTAAATACCGCGAATTGAAACGACGTTACGAACTCGACGGCGCGCAAAAGACCGTCGAACATCTCTCGGAAGCCCTTGCAAAACAAGAACTTCGCGCCGACGACTTTAGCCTCCGCGACTTGGCGGAAGCGCTCGTTCCGAACGGTTCCGAATGGGTGCGCGAACTCAACCCGAACGTCGGTTCGCTCGCCGAATCGTTCCAAGGCGTCGACGTTTCCGCGTTCGCGTCGATCGCCGGTCAACTGATTTACAGCCGCATCCTCGAATCCTACCAATCGGAAGTCTTTTGTTTATCGAAACTTATCACGACGATTCCAACGCGTCTTAACGGAGAAAAAATCCCCGGTTTCGCGTCGATCGCCGACGCCGCGGTCGAAATCGAACCGGGCGCCGCTTACCCGAACGTCGGTTTCGGCGAAGATTACATCGAGACGCCGGAAACGACGAAACGCGGCCTCATTGTTCCGGTTACGCGCGAAGCCGTCTTCTTCGACCGCACGCACGTCGTCCTGAATCGGGCGAGCGAAGTCGGCGAAACGCTCGCGCTCAACAAGGAAAAACGCGTCGCGGACATGATTCTCGGCGTTTCCAATCTTTACCAATGGAACGGAACCGCGTATTCGACTTATTACGCTTCGTCGACCTCGTCCGCTCCTTGGATTAATCTCCTTTCCGGCAACGCTTTAGAATCGCTCGAAAACGTCGACGCCGCCGAAAACTTGCTGGCGAACGCGCTCGATCCGAACACCGGCGAACCGATCCTTTCTGAAGCGAACGTCGCGCTCGTTTCTCCCGCTAAACGTCGAATCGCCAACGCTTTGCTGCACGGCGCGAATTTGAGTTGCGCCGACGGAACGCTTCGTTCGATTCCGAATCCGTTCGAAAAGATTTCGGTCGTTTCGAGTCGAATCGCGCGGCGCCAACTCGCGAAAGCCAACGCCTCCGCCGACGCCGGAACGCTCGACGATTACTGGTTTTACGGCGACTTCAAAAAAGCGTTCGCGTATATGGAAAACTGGCCGATCACCGTTTCCGTCTCGTCGGCGGGCAGCGAAGCCGACTTCAGCCAAGACGTCGTCGCGCGCTTCAAGGCGAGCGAACGCGGCACCCCGGCGGTCTTGAATCCGCGTTGCGTCGTCAAATGCGTCGGGTGAAATTTTACCCTCTAAGTTCCAAAGCCGACGCGCTTTAGAACGTTCGTTAATTCAGTTGTCAACAACGCCGCCGCGAAGTCTTATCGTCTTTAACGGCGGCGTTTAGAAAGGCCGATATGGAAAATTCGCTCGACGTCGGCGCCGTTTTGCAAATCAAACGTCAAACTTTGGCGACGCTCGCCGAACTGGCGCGCGAGCCGAAACCGACGTACAAAATCGACGGCGCCGTCGTTTCTTGGACGGAATATCAAGAAAGTTTGCGACAAACGGTCGACTGGTGCGACAAACAACTTAACGCCTTAACGCCGTTTGAGTTGCGTTCGCTCGCCGTCGTCGACTGAACCGTCGCGCCTTTTTCTCGCTTCGCGTTCGCGTCGGGTTTTGAAAGTTCATTCGTCTTCAAGTCCGACGCGAACGCCGCCTTTTCTTTTTTATCAACGGAGGCGTTATGTCGTTCATCGACAAGTTTTACAACATCGGCGACTTCGACGACCGCGTCGTCGTCCGGCAAAAACGCGACGGCGCGCTTGTTTCGTTTGAAATCGACCGCGCGGCGGCGTTTTCGCGCCAATTCTCCAACGCTAACGGCGACGGCGATTTACCGCCGCGTCTTACCGCCGTTTGGCGTTTGCCGCTCGACGAGCGAACGCTTTCGATTCGACGCGGCGACAAGATTTGCGACGCCGATTCGCAAACTTGGACGGTCGGGAAAACGTCGGTTTCGCGAACAACGCAACTCGTTTCCTGTCAATCTTTTTGCGAACAAATTTTTCCCGATTCGACCGACCGCGTCGCGCTGCTTCGTCCGCTTCGTTCCGGCGGTTTCGAAACGCTCGCGACCAACGCGCCGGCGGTCGTTCGGAGTCGCAAAACGTCGAGTCAAAATTCGGACGTTTTTCCGGCGTCGACCGTCGTCGACGAAATCGTTTTTTGGATTCGACTCGAAACGCCCGCCTTGCCGCGCGACGTCGTCGTTTTTTCCGACGGAACCCGTTATGAAACGGAAAGTTACCGTCGTCCGGACGCGCTTTCCGATTGGGGCGTTTTGGTCGCGCGCAAACGTCGAGGCGTCGACGCGACTTGGTCGCGTCCGGCGCAAAGCTAGCGTCTCAACGCGTCGTTTTTTCTCTCTAACCGCTTAAACAACCGTCAATTACAAACGCGAAGGTTTTACGATGGCGATTCAAATTCAAGAGCTTCCGGGCTCGCCGCAAGAAAAATACTCGCTCGACTCTTTTTCCGCAACACGAACGTTCATCGTGCCTTGGAAACAGCGCGACGCGTTCGCCCGCTACTTTCTCGGCGATCGGCTTTACGCCTGCGAATCGTTGACGCCGTCCGACGAAGAGGACGAATCGCTCGTTCCGCCGTCGTCCGAAGCGCCGGTTTTCGGGTCGACGACGCGCCTCGCATATCCCGGCAAACCTGGGGTTTACGTCAGTCAAATCGCGTTCGAGCCGTTCGAACCAAGTTCGCTCGACGTATCGAAAATCGCCCGCCCCGCGTCGACGCTCGGCGAATACGGCTCCTTCGCCAAAGCAACCGTATCTTACCGCGCCGAAACGACTTCCGTCGACCGCAACGACTTGCCGGCGGTCGATTCCGGCGCCAGCCTCTCCTATAAAATGGTCGCGTGCGGCGAGTCGATCCCCCTTTCGACGCGCGGTTGGCGTTGGCGTTTCGACGCGACGGCTCCGGTTCCCGACGATCTGCAACTCGTTAAACGCGTCCCGACGATCGAGCATCAAATTGTTTGGTCGAACGTCGTAAACCCGCCTTGGGAAAAGATTAGCGCGACGCAAGGAACGGTCAACTCCGAACGTTTTCTCGGTTACGCGGCCGGAACGCTCCTCTTCGAAGGCGCGGAAGCGAACAAAATTTTTAACGGCGAAATCGACGCCGGCGCCGTCGCGTATACTTGGCAAATCCGTTTTCTCTTCCGCGAAAAACGAATCGAAGCGGGCGGAACCTACGGCTGGAACGACTTTTACCGCGAATCGACCGGAACTTGGGAACGCCTCGTCGACGCCGCCGGGGCGCCGCTTTATCGATCCGCCGACCACGCCGCGCTTTTTGTTCAGTCGCAACCCGTTTCCGAATAAAATGTTAACGCGTTCATTGGCTTATTTCGTTTATTTTTAAGCGTCGGAGTTTCATTATGTCGACTATTTCCTTAAAAAGCGCGACTTCGAGTTTTACGTCGCGCGGCGTTCCCTTTCGTCGCGTCGACGCGAACGGCTCTTGGGCGTTCGAGCAAGACGGGGCGGCGTTCCGAATTTCGGAGCCGCGACGGTTGGAAATTCGCGTTTTTCAAGCGACGAAAGCGCCCGAGTTTCTCGCCTTTACTCGCGACGGCGCAACGTTTTACGAACCGACGCTTAGTTTCGAAGCCGCGCCGGTTTACACGCCGTTTTCCGAAATCGCGCTCGCTTCCGCCCAACCGACGCCGCGCGAAAATCTCCGACGAATCGCCGATTCAAGCGAATCGGTTCGCCAACGCGTTTACGACCCGACGTTCCTCGAACGTTTGAACGTCGATAAAACGTTGACGCAAGACGATTTGCCGCTTGCGTTTTACGCGCCGTATCGCGTCGGCGACCGCTTGAACGCGTTTTGGAACCGAACGAGCGGGCGTTGGGAAATTCTCGCGCCGCCGGAATTTAACGTCGTTCGCTTTCAATTGACGTCGACGCTCGCAAGCGGTTCGACCGCGACCGCCGCCGCGCTTTATTTCGATTCGGCGACGCAAACCTTTGTCGACGGCGGACTTAAAATCGACGTCGCCGATTTTCTCGGGCGCTTCCAAGGAGCGGTCGGGGCGCGCGGTTACGCTCGACGGTTCGCCGACCGCGACGCTTGGGAAATATTCGCGCTCGACGCTTAACGTCTTTAACGTCAATTCTTAAAAGCAGCCGCAAGAAATAAAAAACGCCGAGTCGAACGCTCGGCGTTTTCTTTTGTCAAGCGGTTAAACGGCGACGCTTAACCGCTTTGTCGGCAAGGTTTATCAACCGAGTTTTTCGGCGAGGAACGCCTTCGCGGCTTCGAGCGCGGCCGGGACGCCTTCCGGCTTCTTGCCGCCCGCTTGCGCCATATCCGGACGACCGCCGCCGCCCCCTTGGACGTGCGACGCGACCGCTTTGATCCACTCGACGGCGCTGAATTTGCGCTCGACCAAGTTGCGCGTCGCGGCGGCGATCAACGCGACTTTGCCGCCCTTCGAGTCGACGTTCGCGAAGAAAATCGCGGCGTTTTCCGTCTTGCGGCGAATTTGGTCGATCGCGTCGCGCAGGCCGTTCGCGTCGGCGTCGGTCGCGACGAGCGTTACGAACTTCGTTCCGGCGACCTCTTCCGCTTTCGAAATCAGTTCGTCGACCGAAACGGCGTCCTTCTTCGACGCGGCTTCGAGTTCTTTGCGGAGCTTTTTCGTCGTCGCGAGGAGTTCTTCGACGCGGCCGACGATTTCGCTCGACGGAACGCGCAACGTCCCGGCCAACGTCGTTTCGATCGCGTCCGCTTGAGCGATTTTCGCGATCGCTTCGGCCCCGGTAACGGCGACGATGCGGCGCGTTCCGGCCCCGACGCTTTCTTCGGCGACGATCTTGCAATACCCGACTTGCGCGGCGTTCGTCAGGTGCGTTCCGCCGCAGAACTCCAACGACGGGCCCATCTTAACGACGCGAACGATATCCGGGTACTTTTCGCCGAAGAGCATCATCGCGCCGAGTTTGCGAGCGTCTTCAAGCGGCGTTTCTTCGCAGGAAACCGGGTGCGCTTCCAAAATCGCTTCGTTGACGTCGCGCTCGATTTGAACGAGCGTTTCGCGGTCGAGCGCCTTGTGGTTCGTGAAGTCAAAACGCAGGACGTCGGCGTCAACTTTCGAACCTTGTTGTTCGGCGTGGCTTCCGAGGCGAGCGCGGAGCGCGGCGTGCAGGAGGTGCGTCGCCGTGTGAGCGCGAGAAATCGCGGCGCGGCGTTTCTTGTCGACGGCGGCGGTCGCGGCTTGGCCCGCTTCGAGCGTTCCGGCGGTCAGTTTGCCGACATGAACGAGGAATTCGCCGTCGTAAACGGTCGTTTCGACGACGAAGCGAGCGCCGTTCGCGGTCGTAATTTCCCCGGAGTCGCCGACTTGACCGCCCTTTTCGCCGTAGAACGGCGTTTTGTCGAGGACGACGCGGAGCGCTTTCCCGTCGCCTTCGGCGGTCGCGGTTTCGACGAGCGTTTCGCCGTCGAGAATCGCGAGAACTTTCGCTTCCGTTTCGAGCGTTTCGTAACCGACGAATTCCGGCGGGTTGTTCGCTTTCTTGATCCCTTCGAGCGGGTCGCGTTTGAAGAGAAGGTTCTTTTCCGCGCTCCCGGAAAGTTCGCCGTGGCGTTCCATTTCTTTTTCGAAACCGGCCCAGTCGAAGCCGTATTTGCGTTCGCCGGCGAGCGTTTCGAAGAGTTCCGGCGGGAAGCCGTACGTTTGGTACATTTCAAACGCTTCGGAGCCTTGAACTTCGGCGCGCTTTTCTTCTTCCATCGTCTTGAAAACGGAGTCCAAACGACGCAAACCGCCGTCGATGTTCGCCATAAAGTGTTCTTCTTCCGACGCGACGACGCCTTGGACGCGCTCGATCGTTTCGGAAAGTTCCGGATACGGAACCTTCATCAGGTCGGCGACGACCGGGACGAGGTGGAAGAGGAACGGCTTCTTCATTCCCATTTGAACGCCGTCGAGAACCGCGCGACGGAGCAAGCGGCGAATGACGTATTTTTCTTCTTTCGGGCCCGGGTAAACGTTTTCGTGAATCGCGAACGAGCAAGCGCGAATGTGGTCGGCGATGCGGCGCAGGCGACGGCCGTTTTCGTTCGTCAAATCTTGATCGTCGTATTTTTGCGAGCAGACTTCCGCCGCCGCGTCGACCAACGGACGAAGCGAGTCGATGTGGAAGTTCGTTTCGACGCCTTGCAGAACGGACGTAACGCGTTCGAGGCCCATCCCGGTGTCGATGTTTTTGCTCGGGAGCGGACGCAAGTTGTTCGGCGGGTTCCCGACGCGGTTGAATTGCGTGAAGACGAGGTTCCAAATTTCGACTTCGCCCTGCGGCGTTTTGTGGTAAATTTCGGAGCAGGGGCCGCAGACGCCGTCCGGGCCTTCGCTCGGCGCGGACGCCGGCCAGAAGTTTTCGTCTTCGTCGAGGTATTGCAGTTTTTCCGCCGGAAGTTTGATTTCTTCGAGCCAAATTTTCGCGGCTTCATGGTCGTCTTTATAGACCGTGGCGGAAAGCATCGCCGGGTCGATCCCGAGCCATTTCTTGTCGGTCAGGAACTCCCAAGCCCAGTGGATCGCTTCGCGCTTGAAGTAGTCGCCGAAGCTGAAGTTCCCGAGCATTTCGAAGAACGTGTGGTGGAACGCGGTGCGTCCGACGTTGTCGATGTCGCCGGTGCGGAGGCACTTTTGGCAGGTCGTGGCGCGGGTGTAGTCGAGCTTGCAACGCCCGAGGAAGTGGTCTTTGAATTGGTTCATCCCGGCCGGCGTGAAAAGGACCGACGGGTCCCAACGCGGAACGAGAACGTCGCTCGGACGGCGGACGCAACCTTTGGATTCAAAGAACGTTAAGTACTTTTCGCGAATTTCGTTTGTCGTGAACATCGTTATTTTCGTTTGATTATTTCGAGCGGTTCGAGGGCGCCGCGTCGACTTAACCGCCGTCGACGCGACGAACGCCTCTTTTTTTATTTTGACGAAATTTAAGCGTTCAGAGGAGTTAACCGACGAACGCTTAAACGCTTATTTTACTTGTCTTACTTCGCGGATTTTTGCGCGTCGCGAGCTTTTTTCGCTTCGGCGAAACGGGCGCCGGTTTTGCGTTCTTCGGCCAAGTCGGCGGCGAGCTTCGCGGCGACTTCGTCGACCGAGACGAGCGTCGCGTCTTTTTCCCAACGCCACTTAACTTCGACTTGACCGTCTTGCAGGCTCTTGCCGATCGTAACGCGCACCGGGAAACCGATCAGGTCGGCGTCCTTGAATTTGACGCCCGGGCGTTGGTCGCGGTCGTCGACGATCACGTCGACGCCTTGCGCTTCGAGTTCCGACGCGATCTTTTCCGCGGCGGCCATGCTCGCTTCGTCCGTCGCTTTGATCGGGCAAACGCAGACTTCGTAAGGCGCGAGCGCGACCGGCCAAACGATCCCGGCGTCGTCCCAACTCGTTTCGACCAAACCGGCGACGACGCGGCTGACGCCGATCCCGTAACACCCCATAATGATCGTTTGTTGCGCCAAGGAGTCGTCGAGGAACTTCGCGTTCAGCGCTTCGGTGTATTTCGTCCCAAGTTTAAAGACGTGGCCGACTTCGATCGCGTTTTGCATCGTCATCGGAGCGCCGCAACGCGGGCAAGCGTCGCCCGGGAGCGCGTTGCGGACGTCGCCGTAAACGTCGACCGTAAAGTCGCGGTCGAGGTTGACGTTGACCAAGTGTTTCTCGGCTTTGTTCGCGCCGACAATGACGTTGACCAACTCTTTAATCGTCGGGTCGGCGACGATTTTGATCTTTTCTTTCAAGCCGACCGGGCCCGCGAAACCGACCGGAGCGCCGGTAACGCGCTCGATTGTCGCGTCGTCGGCCAACTCGACCTTGTCGGCGCCGAGAACGCGGCGGAGTTTGTTTTCGTTGACGTCGCAATCGCCGCGAACCAAAACCGCGACCGCCGCGCCGTCGACGTTGTAAATCAACGTTTTAACGACGCGCTTCGGTTTCGCTTTCAGGAACGCGCAAACTTGGTCGATCGTGTGCGCGCCGGGGGTGTCGAGTTCGGCGATTTCCTTCAAAACGGCGTCTTCCGGGCGGACGTAAACCGTTTCGCCGATTTCCGCCTTTTCGACGTTCGCCGCGTAACGACAGGTCGGGCAGTACACGACGTCGTCTTCGCCGTTCGGGGACGGAATCATGAACTCGTGCGACGCGTCGCCGCCAATCGGGCCGGACTCCGCTTCGACCGGCAAATACGGGAGACCGCAACGTTCAAAAACGCGGCAGTAAGCGTCGTACATATCTTGGTACGTTTCGTTCAGCGACTCAATATTCGTGTGGAAGCTGTACGCGTCCTTCATCAAGAATTCGCTCGTGCGCAGAAGGCCGAACTTCGGACGCTCTTCGTTGCGGAACTTCGTTTGGATTTGGTACAAAGTCATCGGGAGCTGACGATAGCTCGAGACGTATTGCGAAACGATGCTCGTGATTTCCTCTTCGTGCGTCGGGCAGAAGACGACCGGCGTTTTCGCGCCGCCGCGGGTCAGCGTCGTTTTAATAAGGACGTTGCCGAACGCTTCGACGCGGTTCGTTTGTTCGTAAAGCGATTGCGGGCAGAGCGCCGACATAAACAGCTCGGAAGCGCCGGTTCGGTTCATTTCTTCGCGAACGATGTTCGTCGCTTTGTGGAGCGCGCGCCACCCGAGCGGCAGGAACGCGTAGGCGCCCGCCATCACTTGCGAAATCATCCCGGCGCGGAGCATCAAAATATGACTCGGAATCTCCGCTCCGTTCGGCGTTTCCTTCATCGTCGGAATCAGCGTTTTCGACCATTTCATCGACATCGGACGTTCTCCTTCTCGGCGTCGCCCCGCCTCGGTCGCGGTTACTCGACCGCCGAACGGGTAATCTGGGTAATTTGAATCGTTCGCGGCGCGCTCTTTCGGCTTGTTTTCTCGTCAAAACGCGAAAAAACCGGCGTCGCGACGGCGAAAGAGCCGCCTCCGACCGGCGCGCGAACCAACTTTTAATTTTACCCGTTTTTCCGTTCGTTTTAAGGGGCCCCAACCCCTCAAAACGCGACTTTTCTAAAAAAACGTCGCGATGCTTTTTTCGCGCCCTTATTAATAATGAAAGAAAATCCGATTCGGAACGCCGGTTCGCTCGCAGTAGTCGGCGATCTCCTCTTTCAACGCCGCCCAATAGCCGACGTCGCCGCGCCGGTAAATTTTCAGATACTCGGCGTAAAATTGCGGAAAACGAGCGCGGATATACGACAAAATATCTTCTTTGTACCCGCGACGCAACTTCAAATTCTCGAACCAAACCTCGCCGACGAACGGTCGCGCCGCCTCGACCAACGCTCGAAAATCGGCAACGAACGGGAAAATCGGCGACATAAAGAGAACCGTCGGAACGCCCGCCTCCGACAAAACGCGCAACGTTTCGAGCCGTTCTTCAACGCTCGACGCGGCGTCCATTTCGGAGCGGAACGCGTCGTCCAACGTGTTGAGCGAAATGGAGACGCTCGCTAAACCGCGTTCGGCTCGCGCTTTCAGGAGGTCGAGGTCGCGCAAAATCAGGTTCGACTTCGTCGTGATCGAGAGAAAACAGTCGATCGGCGCCAACTCTTCGAGAATCCGCCGCGTCGCGCCGTATTTCCGCTCCGCCGGGTTGTACGCGTCCGTAACCGACGACATAAAGACGGTTTTGCCGGTCAAGCGCTTCGCTCCGAGCGGTTTCGAACAGCGTTTAACGTCGACAAAATCGCCCCAAAGCTCCGGTCGCTCCGCTCGAAAGCGCGTCGTGAAGCGAGCGTAACAGTATCGGCAAGCGTGCGGACAACCGACGTAAGGATTAATGACGAAATCCGCCAACTTCGACGGCGAAACTAAGTCCGCGACGTCGACCGTTCCTTCGGCGACTTCCCGCTTCCAAAAGCCGGGCGTCGACGCTTCCCCGCGCGCTTCCATTTCGCCTCCCTCGACTCCCTCGCCTCTTCGAACGTTCCGCAAAAAAAGGACGAACGCCGTTCGACGCTCGCCCTTTTTCGTTTATTTCGACGTCTCGACGGATCACATGCCGCCGCCGAAGAGTCGCCAACCGCGCCCCATGCCGCCTTGGATTCCGCCGGCGTTGTCGAAGTTGTACACCGGCTCCACCGTCGGAGGAGGCGCCGCCATCGTGCGAATCGAACCCGACGCGCTTTGGAAACCTTGCGCCGTCGACGGTCGCGCGCCCGCTTGCGCTTGCGGTTGGCCCTGCGCGTTCGCTTGCGGTTGCGGCTCGTTCGGCGCCGGACGGTCAATAATGAAACCGGTCGTCATGCCGCGCGTCGAAACGGCGTTGTTCGCGGCGCGACAGCCGTATTGATCGTTCCCGCCGTGATCGACGACGAAACTATAGTTCGCGCCGCAGTCGCTCGGCGAGTGATACGTCAAGTGCGACGAAGCGTAGCCTTGATTGTTGCCGCGGTAAACGTCCGAACCGCGATAATTCATCAGAACGCCGATACTCCCTTCGCCCCCCGCGCCTTGCGTCAAACCGCCGGTCGCTTCGAACGCGTCGTCGCCGAGGAAGTCGACGAGGAAACCGGCGCCGAGGTCCCAGCCCATCCCGAGCCCCATGATCGTGCCGTTGTACGCGTCGTCGCCAAGGTCGTCGAAGAGATAACCGACGGCGTAGTGGCAACCGAACCCGCAGCCGAAACGTTGCCAACGCGCTTGGTCGCGTTGCGAACCGTCGTAGCGCGTCGACGTGGCGGCGTAGCGAATATCGTTCCCGCCGAAGTCGCGAGCGACGCCGACGCCCATCCAGTACCCGCCGCCGTGTCCGAAGTAGTCGAACTCGTAAGCGTCGTCCCCGCCGCAGTCGAGGCAAAGCCCGATTCCGCCGCAAGCGACGCGTCGAATCCCGGCGCCGATCCCTTGGCCCCAACCGTCGTGGCCGGGGTGCTCCGGATAAGAGTCGTAATAGTAGCCGCCGACGTAATAATGGTCGTTCCCGTCTTTGTCGAGAATCGCGCCGAACCCGCCGGGAGCGCCGACGCCTTGCGCCCATAACGCGGCGCGGTAATCGTCGCTTCCGGCGCGGTCGATTTGGAGCCCGAGCCCGCAAAGCGCTTGACCTTGCGCTCGCAGGAAGCCGAGGTAGCGGTCGTCGCCGCTTTCGTCGACCAAAATCCCGACGCCGCCGAGGCAACTCCCTTGCGCGACGTCTTTCGCAAGGTAACGGTCGTTCCCGCCGCCGTCGTACCAAACGGAGACGCCGAGAATCGCGCCGCCTTGAATTCCGGGGTTTTGCCCGACGTAATTGTCGTCGTCCGCGCCAAGATCCAAAACGACCAAAACCGGACGGTTGACGTTGCAAACGCCTTCGCGGTACTCGTCGCGACCGCCTAAATCGACGACGCAACAAACGGTCGAGTATTGGTCGAGGTTCCAAACGGTCGCGTTTTTATCGCCGAAAAGGATATCGCCGGCTTCCGTCGAAACGCGCCCCATCTCCTGCCCGTCGACGCGCACTTTTTCAAGCGAAGCGAAGTCGACTTGCGCCAACAGCTCGAGCGTTTTTTCGTCGAGCGTCGAAAGCGCGGTTTCGGCGGCGTCGTAGAGCGCGCTTTTGTTCATTTTTTGCATCGCGTCGATCAAATATTTCGCGCGACCGCGACTCGGAACGGTGTGTCCGCTCTGCGCTTGCGCGCAAAAGATCGAATGCGCTTCCCGCGAAACCGCCGCGACGTCGTCTTTACTCATCGGCGCGAGCGCGCGAGCGTGCAGAGCCGCCGTTTCGACGAGCGCCGTTTTCAAGACTTCGATCGCCTCTTGCGGCGTCGACGGAGCCGGTTTCGCCGGTTGGTCGTTGCGCAACGCGACGTCCATTTTGGCGCGCGCCAAACGAACGCCGGAAACGACGTCCGCCGTCGAACCGGCGAAGAACCCGCCCCAAGCGCGCGAGAAGAACTCGACTTCGCCCGCCGAACGCAACGGATCCGCGTAAAGTTTCTCGTACCAACGCAAACGGCAACGCCCGTTCAACTCGCTCCCCGACTCGAGCGCCGACGTTTGCCGACGCACCCCGGCGTCGTAAGCGCGCCAACGGTCGTAAAGCGACATGCCGCCTCGAGCGTTCAACGTCGTCCAAAGATCGTTCGACATTTCTTGCGTCGCTTTTTGCGCGTCGCCGAAACCGAGCGTCGCCCCGGTCGCCGCCGTCGCCGGAGCTTCGGTCGCCGCCGCGTTATTTTCTTCCGACGGAACGCTCGCCGACGCGTCGACTTCCGGCAAATCGACGCGAGCGTCCGGCGCGTTCTCTTGATCTCCGGTCAAAGCGCGCGTTTTTTCCTCGGCGGAACGTTCCTCCGCCTGTTCGGACGCCGCTTCTTGCGCCGCCTTTTCCGCCGCTTCTCGCGCTTTCGCTTGCGCTTCCGCGTCTTGGGCCGACGTTTCTTGCGTCGGTTCCGGCGTCGCGACCGCTTCTTGCGCGACCGGAACTTCAGTTTTCGCCGACGTCGGCGCTTGCGGAACGTTTTGCGTCGGAAGCGTCGCCGAACGATTTTGCGCCGCTCGTCGTTCGTTCGAGCGCGCGTCGCGTTTTTCGGCGAGTTCGCGTTCGATCTGCTCGGTCGACTTAAAACCGTTGGCCAACTCGCGCGTTATTCCAAACGTTCTTTTCGCCGCTTGTTGCAACGGACGTCCGCCAAATTGCGTCGGCGCGATTTCCACGTCGACGAACGTCGTCGCGTCGAACGCCTCCGCGCCTAGAATCGACGCCAAGGACTCCGACTTCGCCAACGTTCCGCCGACCCGCGTTAAATACGGCGCGTCCGAAGCGAAAGAGGTCGACGCGAAACTCTCGACGGCCGACCAACAAACGCCGAACGCGGCGCAACACGCGAGGGGAAACTCCAACAGTCTCTTCTTCATGAGAACGATTCCATCGTTTTTTGACAATATTTATATTAATCTATTTTTGCGCGAACGCAAACGTCGGCGAACGGCAAAACAAAGCGACCTCGCGCGGCGGCGCGCAAAAATCGCATATCTTAATTTTCGACGAACCGTTTCGAGAACTTCACCCCAAGTTGCAAACTTCTAAGAATCGCCCGTTTTTTTTTCTCGTCTTTTTTCGGATAAAAAAGATAGTCAATTTAGGCAAACTTCCGCGCCCCGTCCGCGCGCTCCTCTCGCTCGGCTTCGCGCTCAATCCTTAAACTCCCCCTCTCTTCGCCGGTTTCAACAACCGCGACGACCGTTAAAACCGGCGCGCCAAGCCGTCGAATGAAAAAAATTTCAACAAAATAGGCGATTTTACGAAGTTATCGCTTGCTTAAAAAGGACGTCGAAATTATCATTGGGAAGATAGCGGCGAAGTTTGCGTCGCCAAGGGTCGTTTCGTTCGAACGCCGACGAAAGCGACGCTCCGCCCCGACGCCGCGACGTTCCGGTTCCGCTTTGCGACGCGCAAGCGAACCGTCGGTCGCCGATCGGATTTTCACCGTCCAACCTAATCGAATATTTAGGAGATTTTTATGAGTCGGATCAGTTCCTTCCTTCGATGGAGCGCCCTTTTGGCGTTGGCGGTTTTCGTCGCCGTTCCCGCGTCGACTCCTTACTTCGTCGACGCGCCCGCGGCGTTCGCCGACGATGACGACGATAACGACAACGACAATAATAACAACGATAACGACAACGATAACAACAACGACGACGACGATGACGACAACGGCGGCGGCAGCTCCGACGGTTCCGGCGTCGTCGTCCGCCCGGACGGCGTTCTCGAACGCGTTATTCTCGACGACGGAACGCTCGCCGCGATGCGTCAAGCCGCGCTTTACGGCGTCCCGAGCGAAATGAAGGCCGTCAGCAAGTCGCGCAAAGTCTCGCTGACCCGTCTCGAAGCGGCGATCCAAGAAAACGGCGGCGTCGTTACCGCCGACATGGCGAACCTCGCCGGTTTGACCCGCATTGAAAACGTTTACGTTTATCCGGAATCGGGCGAAATCGTCGTCGCGGGCCCGGCCGAAGGTTGGACGATCGGAGCCGAAGGCGCGACCGTCGGCGCGAAAAGCGGCCGTCCGACGCTGAAACTCGAAGACCTCGTCGTCGCTCTCCGCGCGTTCCCGGCCGACGGCAAAGGGAACAAACTCGTCGGTTGCTCGATCGATCCGACCGCCGAAGGTCTCCGCAGCATGCAAGCGTATCTGCGCGACACGCCGCATCCGAATCTCGCGGACAACGACCAAATCGTCGGTTACGCGCTCGGCATGGCGGACGCGCTCGGCCTCCAAAACGTCCAAGTTTGGGGCGTTTCGCCGAAAACGAACTTCGCCGCGACCCTCGTCGCCGCCGACTACCGTATGAAGCTGATCGGGATCGGCCTCGAAGAAGCGCCGGTCAAACTGACGACTTACGCCGAACGCTCGAACCCGCGCGGTCGCGCTAGCAACGCTCTCGTTCGTTGGTACTTCCAACCGGATTACGACTGCGTCGTCATGACCGAAGACGGAACCGCGATGCAACTCGTCGGGAACGGCGTCAACCTCGTCGGCGAAGACGAATTGGTCGACGAAAACGGCGAACGCCGCGCGAACAAAGGCCGCGGCAACCCCGCGACGAAAGCGTACGCGAAGAGCTTCACCGCGAAATTCGAACGCATCGCCGACGCCGTTCCGGTTTACGCGAACCTCCGCAACATGATCGACATGTCGATCGTCGCCGCCTACCTCCAAAAAGAAGGCGCGTACGCCAAAGCGAATTGGGACATGGCGTTCTTCGGCGACGAAACGCAATTCAAAACCGAACGTTTGAACGCGATTCAATTCGCGCAAACCGCGACCAACGCCGTTCGTCGCAGCCCGACGCTCGTTTCGTATCCGACCGGCGGCGGCGTCGTCGTTCGCCCTGCGACCGCGCTCGACGAAGAAAACCTGAAATACGACGACAACGGCGAAGTCGAAGCCAAGCGCGACGCGGTCGCCTCGTCGATTCCGGCCGACCAATGGTGGTGGGACTGATCGAACGCCGGTTCTAAACCGTTTCGTTCAAAGCGTTGTCATTGAGAAAGCGCGTCGTTTGCGGCGCGCGTTGTTCCGACGATTTATCGTCGACGTTTCCTTGCGTTTTTGAAAACGCGCGTCGTCTATTTTATCGGAACGTTTTATGTTCGCGTCGATTCGGCACGACGCGCGGCGCCGCGTTTACGCCGCGTTTCGCCGACCTCGACGCTTCGCGCGAACGCCGCGTTCGTCGGCTTCCGACTCGCGACGAACGCCGTCGCCAATAAAAAAACGCCGAAGAGCGAAAACTCTTCGGCGTTTTTTTATTGTATTAGCCCAACGAGACAAGTCGGGGGCCAAGCGG
>JAZNJF010000318.1:0-3951 GCA_045577885.1 Thermoguttaceae bacterium
AGGCAGAGCGCGCCATTTGCAACCGTTTTCAGCAACGTAAAGTATTGCGTTCAAAACCTTTAAATGTTCAACGACAAAGTTGCCGCGCGGTTTCGGCAAAAGCGGCTCGATTTTTTTGTATTGTTTTTTAGTGATCTTCATACGCGCATTATACCATATTCGCAACGGTTGCGCAAGGGGAATTTCAGATTACAGCAACACGCCCTAGGACGCCTGGCGTCCCAGGCTAAAACATTACACGGCGTCGCCGTCCCGACAAAAATGAACGACGCCGCGTCGCCTAGCGAACTATATCGCGGCACAAGTCGTTAAAGAACGCGGCTGTTTGCGCGGCGACATTTTGAAACGAATAACGTTCGACGCGCTCGACGGCGACCCGGGCAAGCGTTTGCGCGTAAGCGTCGTCGTTCCAAAGCGTTGCGATTGCGTCGACCCAAGGCGCGACTTCGTCCGGCGTCGGAATCGCTTGCGTCGACGGCGTATAACGTCGCGGAACGTCGAGCGCAAGTCCCCAACCTTCGACGACTTCCGGGAGCGCGCCGCGATTCGAGCAAACGACCGGGATACCGTTGAGGCCCGCCTCGACCGCGACGCGACCGAACGACTCGTTCCAAAGAGACGGCGCCAACAAAATTCGCGTTTGACGGTAAAATTCGCGCGGGTCGTCGACTTGTTGTAGCGCGTAAAGATTCGCCAAGGTTCGCGCTTCCGGCGACGTTGCGAAAGTCGTTATTTTAGAACGGCTTTCGACGACGAGAATCGGGATTTCCGGGAAGCGGCGCTCGAGTTCGCGAGCGATTCCGACGAAGAAATAGCGGCCCTTTTCCGGCGACGGGTTGACGAACGTCAAAAAGCGGCGCGAATTCTCGGCGACGCGGAACTTCGAATCGTCGATAAGCGGCGGAATTACGTCGGTTGCGACGTTGAGTTTTTGGCGGTAAAACGACTTCGCGAACTCGGACGGAACGACGATTCGGTCGAACTCGGCGAAGAGGTCGCGGCGGTTGTACGCGAAGTTGCAGAGGTAAAAGACGGACGCGGCGCCGAACTTTTTCGCGATTTTGACAGCCGGAAGCGCCGCCCAATAGCCGCCGTAAGTCAAGTAAACGTTCGGTTTGATTGCGCGACATTCGTCGAGCAAAAGTTTAAGGAGGAGTTCGCCGGAAGGTCGCGACAAAGCGCCGCGCGGCAAAACTCGCGACG
This sequence comes from Thermoguttaceae bacterium, assembly GCA_045577885.1. Classification (GTDB taxonomy): domain Bacteria; phylum Planctomycetota; class Planctomycetia; order Pirellulales; family Thermoguttaceae; genus RUG369. The sequence continues at coordinate 1,204 of JAZNJF010000318.1, forward strand.
CGGTGTCGTCCGCAAAAAAGACGGTCGCTTCGATACCGTCGTCGAGGAAACGGACGAGGCGAAACTCGACGCTTCTCCCGGCGAGAACGGCGCGTTTGCGTTCGACGGTCGGCGCGATGTTACGACGTTTCAACGTCGCGTAAAACGAGTTTTCGTCGGCGGTTGCGTCGTCGAAGAGCGAACCGCAAAGAACGCGAACCCGCCAACCGCGGCGCGCGAGTTCGCGAAGAACCTCGCGCGCCGAAATCGCCGCTCCGCTTCCTTGGTCGAGGTAATTATGAAAAGACGAAAAAAGCAAAGTCGGCGACATAAAATTGACTTTAAACGTTGTTAATAAAGAAGAAAAGACCGCCGACGCAAGCGTTTTTACTTGCGTCGGCGAGACTCCGGCATTCCAACGCGGCGGCGTTACCTGGCGTCGTCCGACTTCGGCGTTTCGACCGGGAAACGCCGAAGTCAGCGCGTTGTTTTACCTTATAGCGCCTTGCGAGCCGCGGGTAACGGCGTTGCTAACCATTTCCGCGACAACGGCTTTAAAACCGCCGTCGCGGACAAGAAACGGCCCGTTCTTAGGGCGCGAAGATAATCTTCGTTTGCGGGAGTTTTTCTCGCAACGCGTCGACGCCTTCTTCCGTTACCTTCGGACAGAGCTGAATCAAAAGGAATCGTAACTTGGGCAGTTTCGTAAGTTCAGCGATTCCCGCGTCTGTAACCTCCGAACATCCAGACAGATCAATATTCGTAAGCGATTCGTTCTTTACAAGCTGAATTATCGCCGTATCGGAAACTGGACAACCGCGAAACCGTAACTCCTGCAAACCGTTGCACTTGGCCAAACCGGCAAGCGACTCTGGCGACAAATTGGGGCAATTCTGCAACCTTAGCTCTTTCAACTGTTTACTTTCGGCAAAGGTACCGAAATTGGGGTTCGTCCACTGAGGAAACAGAGAAAGCGAAATTCGTTGAACGTTGGGAAAACGAGCTAATTTTTCAACGGCGACCTCGGTCAAATTAGGAGCGGCGCCAAGTTTAAATTGAATAATACGCGGATTGGCGGCAAGGCTCTCGAGGTCGGCGTCAGTAATTTCCGAATGAAAAATTTCAAGACCGATAGAGCCTTGCGTCGCTTCAATTTTTGCAAAATCCTCCGCAGTAAAGGGAACGAGTTTCGCGTCGGAGTTACCGCTGAAACGAAGCCAAGTTATCTGCGATTCCGCCGATTTCGCGGCAACTTGCGGGGCCGTTTCAAACGTCGCGGCTACGGACGCGGGCTCGTCGTTTTTTAAAACTGCCGTCTGATTTTGCCGACAAGCGAACGAGCTACCCCAGATAGACAAGACGATTACGACACACGTTAACTTATTGCCAACTTGCATAAGAACATACCTCCTAATTCGATGTTTTTCGATTTTTTAGTTCGACTCGATAAAATCAAGCGTCGACTTCGATTCGCGTCGTGGCAACGGTAACGTTATAAGAACCGTAAACGTCGTTCCAGGAACCGGTTAAATGATAAGGGGTTCCAAAAGCATTGAATGTCCAATTGAAACGTTCTTCAATATCCAAAGGATCGACGAACATATCGTTGACCTCGCAAACGTAATTCACGTCAATCCGATAAGTTTTAACCGATTCAACAAGTCCAAGATCGTCCGTAGTTTCGTTAACGTCGACCAATGTTGCCGTCGACACGGCGCTAACATTGGTAAAACCGTCGCCAAAAACGAATAATCCCTCTTCGTTAGTAACATTACGAGAGACGTTTTCCTGATACGTTGGCAACGTCGTTAAATTGCCGCCGTTACGAAGATGAGCAAGCACGGCGGCTTGCGCGTTTTGTTCCATCGCTATCCAATTCGTTAAATTTTCGCCGGTATATATTGCGCGACGGTAATCGTCTTCCAACGAGGTTTCGTCTAACGACATGTTGTCGTCAGGCGAAGCGTTCTCACGATAATAGTATGCCACAAAGTCATAGGTTGTTGCTTCTATCACAAAATCAGGGTCTTCCGCAGGCGGATCTTCGCGCGTTGGGGTAGTCGCGGTAATTACCGTTTCATAATAGTATTCGACGCCGTCGTCAACGATCGTCGCATTGAAAGAACCGCAATTAATGGGCGTCGGGTCGTAATCGGCGCCGCCGCTCATCATATCGACAAGATAGAATGTCGCCTGAAGCCCTTCATATGACTCGTTTAACGCGTCGCTAAGCGGAACGACGCAATACGTCGCCGGGCCGTAAACATAGAGATCGTAAGTCCCATCCGGATTCTGCCCGCCGGAAACGTAATTGGTATTTGGCGTTACGACGCTATTTTCGTCGATTGTTGCCGACATAATAGTATAATCCAAACCATAAACGGCGTCATCAAAAATCACATCGGAAGAGCTGAAGCGAACATAAGCCCTGTAACCGCTTGGGATAGACGACGTCTTGAAACCGAAATACGGGCCTTGATCGGAACCGCCGCTTCCGGTAAACGTCGCGCTTTCCGAAATAGTCGACGAACCGTATGTCGTTAAATAGCAATCGCTTGGATCGTTAACCGTCATGCCGCCGGAGTTGGTCGAACCGCCGGAGTTGCTCGAACCCCCGGAGCCGCCGGAATCGCCCGAACCGCCGCCGCTGCGAGGCGTCGCCGAATTTGACTCCGCGTCGCCGGCGTTCGCGGCGTCGACGTAATAAACGCTTTCGTCGTCGAGGTTTAACGTCGACGCGTCGAAGTCGGCGGCGGAAGAGTCGTAGAA
>JAZNJF010000319.1:0-4815 GCA_045577885.1 Thermoguttaceae bacterium
GGAGCGGCTTCCGCCGGGGCTTCTTCCGTCGCCGGAGCGGCTTCGACCGGGGCTTCTTCAACCGCCGGAGCGGCTTCCGCCGGGGTTTCCGGAAGCTCGATTTCCGCGATCCCGTCCATCGACAGTTGCGGTTCGGCCGGAGCGGTCGGAGCGGCGGCGGCCGGCTTTTTGAACTCGTCGCGGCGTTCGTCGTAATACTTTTGAATTTCTTCGTCGGTAATCGAAGCGAGCGCTTCGGCCGTAACGTCGGCGCGGACGACTTCCAACGCGATCTTCGTCGGTTGGGTGAAACCGGGCGTCGCGGAGGCGGAGTTCGCCAAAACGTTGCGATATTGTTCGTAGAACTTCTTCAGTTCCTCTTCCGACGGTTCCGCGACTTCGCCGACGTAATCCGCGGCGTCGAACGCGACGACGCTCGCCTTCATCGAACGGTTCGTCGCTTCGAACGCGCCGGCCAGGTCGGCGGAAGCGGCGAGCGCGCCCGGATTAGCGTAACGAGCGACGGCGCGTTCGTACGCGATTTGCTCTTTCAACAGGTCGAGCAACAAACGGTCGTTCAACCCGGCGGCGGCGTAGCAGTTTTGCCAATCTTGTTGCGCCAGCGAACCGCCGACCAACGTTTGGAGGTATTGCGTCGCGGCTTCGTCGTCCGCGGCCAGCCCTTTTTCTTTAGCGAATTGCAGAATCAGCCAACGCGCGACCATTTCTTGCGAATTTTGCAGGGCGATTTCCAACTGCGTCGCGAGCGCGTTGAGGCGTTGCGCTTGCGCGGCTTTGTTTCCGTCTTTTTCCGCCAACGAGCTAATGTAAAGTTGCGCGAGGTAGTTTTCCGGAATGTATTGCGCCATTTGAGCGGTTTGCGCCCAAGCTTCGGCGTCGAGCGAATAAAACGCCGTTTGAGCGAAACGCGACAAACGCGTCGCCGCGTCGCGCATTTCTTGGAACGAAATTTCGTCGAGCGTTCCGTATTTGCTCGTTTTCGCGATTTCGCCCATTTGCGCTCCGCTCCGCTGCCCGCCGGTTCCGACGCACTGCACCATCGAACCCAACGCGATGAACGAAAACATCGTAAAGAGAGTAAGCCCCGCCATCCAAGCCTTTTGATTACGGCGGAATACGCTAAAAGGATTATGTTTTGCCATTTGAACTATCTATCCTGAAATGTCAACGAAACGCGACGCGGCGCGTCGACGTTCGCTCGACGCGTCGGCGAGGCGCCCGAAAAAAGCGCGGCGCCGACTCGACGCGAAAACGTTCCGGAAACCCGATTTTGTCGCGCCCGTTAAATAACGCTCGAAAACTGTTCCCGCTCTTCAAAAACTTGCGTCCGCTATTGCGACCGATATTCTAGTATAACGAAAAATTCTATTTTTTCAAACGCCGGTTTAAAAAAAATCGAACCTTTGTATTAAGTTTTGTATTAAATTTACCGATTATGTCAAGTAACCCCGGATTATTTTCCGAGAAAACCTCGCTTTTCAACCGACTTTTTTTCAAGATTTTCGAAGTTTGTCCTTAAACGCGGTTTATCGGGCGTTCGTCGCCGCGCCGCCGCGGAGGTTTCGCTATGTCGCTTTCGCCTCGTTTTTCTCGAATTTTTCTCGGCGTCGCGTTGGCGTTGGCGTCGTCGACCGCGTCCGTCGTCGCTTCTCCTTCGTCGTCCGACGCGCCTCGTTTTTCGAACGGGCTATTCGACCTCGCCTCGTCCGACGCGGTTTTGAGCGACTTTCCCCCGACCGGCGATTTAAACGTTTTAGGCAATTTGGACAATCCGGGCGACGCGGGCGTTCGAGGCGGCGCGGATAACTTAACCGCTCTCGACAAAGTAGGCGACTTCGATAAATTACGCCGTCCCGAAAAGGAAGGCGCTTTCGGTCGACTCGGCGCTTTCGACGCGACGACCGCCGACGTTTCGCTCGACGACGTTTCGCTCGACGCGTCCCGTTCCGACGCCGCGCCGCGTTCGGAAGCGACGTTCAACGGGTCGAGCCTCGCGTTTTCGCAAGACGTCGTCGTTCGCGGCTCCGTTCGGCTCCCGGAACTGAAATCGCTCCAATTTTGGGGGAACGGTTATCTCGGCAGCGGCGAAATCCGCCCGAAAAAATGGAGCGGCGAAATCGACGCGAACGCGACCGGCGCGCAAATCGGCGTCAATCTGCCGATGGGATCGGTCAATTTTACGGCGTATTACAATTACCATCGCAACCGCGTCAAATACTTCGGTCAAAGCGTTCGCCAAAACGCCAACCTCGTCGGCGCCGGCGTTTACCTGCACGCGGGCGGTTTTTACTTCACCGCGTTGGCCGCTTACGGCGACGACGGTTACAAAGCGAAGGGCGGCTCCGTCGGCTCCGCGTCCTACGACGGTTATCAAGCGGGCGGTTACTTTGAAACCGGTTACGAGATGCATACGCTCGGCCTGTTCGTCTTGAAACCGTTCGGTTCGTACCAATACGCCTACCTCGAACACGACAATTTCAACCCGAACACGCTCGGCAAGCTCGACGGCGACCGCAATTACGACGCTTGTTATATGACGCTCGGTTCGCGGATCGACGTCAACCTCGCCGGGCTCGACTCCTTCACGTTGCAAGGGCGGCTGGCTTGGGTTTCGCAACTCCGTTCGCAAAACGAATCGGTCCAAAACTTTTGCTTCGGTCGCGTTCCGGGAACGTTCGCGCCGACGAGTCCTTATTACCAAGGCGAAGGCGTCGGCGACAACTTCTTTTGGGGCGGCGTCGGATTGCGTCTTTCCCTTTGGGGCGCGCTCGCGATCGCCGGGGATTACGACTGTCTCGTCAACAAAGACGAAACGTTTCACATCGGAAGCTTAGGGCTGCTGCTCGGCTTTTGACGCGTCGTTTTTCGCGACTTCCCGCCCCTCGCGTCGCCGACGATATTGATTTATTGTCGAAAAATTTAATAAACGTCGACGCTCGAAACTTGACGCGCGTCCTCCGACGGCGTATAATCATTATTTGAGTCGAAAAAGCGACGGCGCGTTTTCCGTTCGACTATCCATTAACGTCGCCGAAAAGCGCGACGCTCGCCTCCGTTGCGTCGCGGCGACCTTTTCCGGTTTCGAGAAAGGCCCATCCGATGAATCGTTCAACGCCCGACGTCGACGCGTTCGTTCAAACCAATCTCGACGGCGCTTCTGCCCCCGACGCGTCCGCGCAAGCTCAAACGCCGCCTTCCCCGACGAATCTTTCGCGCTTTGAGGAACGGCGACGTTGGGCGACGACGACGCTCGCGGCTTTCGGAATCGCGATGGGCGCCGGAACGCTGTTCGCGCTCGCCGGAACGTTTTGGGACGATTGGCCCTTGTTCGTTAAGCCCGCGTTCCTTATCGTCGTTCTCGCGCTCGCGCACTGCGGAGGAACGTTCGCCGACCGTCGCGACGAACCGTTGTTGGCGCATTTCCTCTATTGCTTCGGCGCGGCGACGTTTGTCGGCGGCGTTTTGTCGCTTGGTCTCCGACTCGAAATCTCCGCTCCGTCGCAACGCGAATTTTGGGCGAGCGCGTTTCCTCCGACGGCGCTCCTCGTTTTCGCGACGGCGCAAACGTCGCGTTCTCGTTCGCTTCATTTTATCGCGGCGGCGACGTTGGTCGCGGCGTTCGCGCTCGACGGCGCGGAACGTCGAATTTTCCTCTTCCGTTTCGCGGATTGGGCGCTCGTTTGTTGCGCGCTCGGCGAATATTGGGCTTGGCGGCAAAAAAGCCTTGGCGTCGCGTTCGTTTGGTTCGGCGTTTGCATCTGGGCGTTCTCCGCGCTCGTCGTTTCGGGTCTTGCGTTCGACGCTCGCGCTTTGATTTTAGTTTGCGTTCTCGGACTTTTCCAACGTTGGTTCGGCGCGACGCTTCGGAGCGCGTTTAACGCGACGTTCGGCGTTTTCGTCGCGCTCTGCGCGCTCGGTTTAACGGCGTTTCCTTATTTTTGGGTCGCGACCTTTGCGAAGAGCGGCGTTTCGACGTTCGGGCTCGACGTCGCGACGGCGGCGACGCTCGAATCGAGTTTTGCCGCGGCGCTTTTTATTGTTTTTTCGACGCGTTTAATTTTCGACGGCGCGCGACAAAATATCGTTCAATTTGCGTTTGCGATCGTCGTTCTCGCGATTTGGCTCCTCGCGCAATGCGTCGTCGCGGCCCTTTCCTTCGAGACGAATCGTTTTTCGGCGGTTCCGCCGGCAATCGCGGCGTTCGTCTTCGCGACGCTTCTCGTCCAACTCCCCCAAAAGCGCCCCGGCGCCGCGACGCTTCCTCCGACGAGCGCCGCCGTCGTTCCCGACGCGTTAAACGACGACGGCGAGTTCGACGACCTCTTCGACGCCGAAGCGCGCGCCGGAATCGAAACGCCTCGCTTGTCGCCGCTTTTCGAATCGCTCGACGCGTTTTGGGAAGTTTTCGCGCAACGCGGTCGTTTTCCCGCTTACGTCGCCTCGGTTCTCGCGCAGGCGGTCGCGCTCGTCGTTTTTACCTTCGCCGTTCGAGCGTTTCTTTGAGAACGGTCGCGACGCGTTCCCGCCGTCGACGCGCCTTCGCGACGGTTTCGGAACCGACGTATAAAAAATTTCAAAAAATTTTAAAAAAGCCGCTTGACGATTCCGGAATCTCGGTTAGAATGTTGGCATAAGAGTTAAGGGAAAGCAAAAACAAAGCGACCTCCGCTTTCAGCTTTCTTAGCAATAAGAAGTGCGTTTTTCCGACTTTTTGCCCGCGTAGCTCAACTGGCAGAGCGCAGCATTCGTAATGCTGAGGTTGGGAGTTCGATTCTCCCCGCTGGCTTTTAGCCGTCCTTTTTGGGACGGCTTTTT
>JAZNJF010000320.1:0-21314 GCA_045577885.1 Thermoguttaceae bacterium
TCAAGAGCGCGTAAGGATACGAACCGTTCGACCAAACGACGCTCTCCGGTTTGCCGCCGTCTTTCGCGGTCGCCGCCGTCGCCCCGCGAACGAGGCCGCCTTTGAAAACGAAGTTTCCGTTCGCGTCGTAAAATTCAAGGCGTTTGCGTTTCTCTTCTTCTTGCGCGCGACGTTTGGGTTCTTCTTTCGCAAAATTCGCCAACTCGGCGTCGACGAACGCTCTATCTTCCTCGCTCAAGAGCGCGTAAGGATACGAACCGTTCGACCAAACGACGCTCTCCGGTTTGCCGCCGTCTTTCGCGGTCGCCGCCGTTTTTTCCCAGTCGATTCCGGGATCGGCAAACGCGACGTTCCCGTTCGCGTCCCGAAACTCCTTCCCCGACGCTTTGCCGGAAATAGAAATCGCTGCCGAAGCCGGCGCGCTCCAAGCGAGGGCCGTCGCCAACGCAACCCCCGCGAACGTCAAACGCGCCGTCCAAGTTCGAACGGTTCCGACGCGAACGCAAATTTTTTTACGATTCATTTTTCATTCCTTCACAAAAAAGCAAGACCAAAACCGGCGCATTATTCTTTTTAGAGTCGGTTTCAAAATTAACGCGTCGAATTATTCGGCAATTTCAACGCTCTTTTCAGCAAGAGCTCGCCAACTTTCAAATTTGGAGAAAAATTTTGAAAAAAGAGAAAATTTTCGTAAAATTTTTTCGCGACCAAGAAAAAACGGCCCGCGACGCCGACTTCCGCCGACGCCGCGAACCGTTTCGCTTCGTTTTCGTCGAATGTTCGCGTTCGAACCGTTCAAACCGCGCCGTTTGAGACGCGACTTCTTTTCCCAACGCCCGCCGAACGTCGAACGCCCGCCGAGCGGAACCGCCGAAACGCCCCGTCCGCCGCGTCGAGCGTTAGAGTTGCACGACGCGAATCGCCGGATCGAGCCGATCTTGCAGAATCGTCGTTACGATCAGGTCGAGCGTTTGCGAAGCCGCGTCGCACCCGTCGCAAGCGCCGGTCATCGCGACGTAAACGACGTCGTCCTTCACGTCGACGATTTCAATGTCGCCGCCGTCGCGACGCAAAATCGGCCGAATCGCGGTTTCGATCGTCTCTTCGATGCGCTTCGCCTTTTGATACGGCGACAATTTCGCGAACTCGCCGGGCGCCGCTTTCGGAGCGTCGGTCGTCTCGAACGTCGGGTTTTGCACGACGTCGCCGGTCGCGGTCGTCGAAACGGTCGCCAACGGAATGAAGCCGGTCTTTTTCGGCTCTTCCGCGACTTTCGGCGCTTTGGTCGCTTGCGTCGAAGCGGGCGAGAGCGTTCCGTCGAAAGCGTCCGACGTCGGCGCGGCGCACGTCCCGCTCGAACAACCGCCACCGCTCCAAACGTCGTCCAAAATATCTTGAATTTCGCCGCGACACGAACCGCAGGCGCCCCCGGCTTTCAGCGCGCCGGTTACCTCGTCGGTCGTTTTTAAGCCGAGTTCGCGAATTTGACGGCGCAGGTACGGCTCGGTAATCCCAAAACATTGACAAACGACGCGTCCTTCGTCGACGGCGTTCCCGAGCTTCTTGAAGCCGAGCGCCGCCAAATCGACGCCGCGACGCGACGCCCAATCCCAAACCGCTTCTTCGAGCGCTTCGGCGCCCATCACGGAGCAGTGAACCTTTTGCGTCGGGAGGCCTTCCAAAAACTCGACGACGTCTTGATTGGTAATTTTCAACGCGTCGATCGGGGTCGGGCGGCGTTCTTCGATGATGCGGCAGAGCGCTTCCGACGCGGCGATCGCCGACGTGCAGCCGAACGTCAGGAACTTCGCCTCGACGATTTTATCCTTCGTCGGGTCGGTTTCGTCGCGCTCGACGCGAAAAGTGAACTTCAACGCGTCCCCGCAAGCGACCGAGCCGTGTTCGCCGACGCCGTCCGCGTTCGCGACTTCGCCGACGTGCGTCCCGGTTTTCCCTTGAACGGCGTCCATAAATAACTGTTTTGTCTTTTCGCTGTATTGCCAACCCATTTTTTTACCTTATAATAAACGTTGTCGTCGCGAAGCGGAACAAGCCGCGGCGCCGAGTTTCCGTCCGGATTCTCCGCGCGCCGTCCGTCGAACCGCCCTTGCTCGCGAACGAGTTAGGTTTTGGCCGAATTTGCGACCGACTTGTTCGTCGGTTTATTCGATTGTATACGCTCCGCGCGCAAATGCAAGACGTTCTCGACCGTTTTTGTCGACATTTTTTTATTTTCGTCGACGAGCCGCGAACGCCGAACCGAAACCGCCGCCGTCGCTCCGTCGGAGCCCGCGTCGAGCCGCCGCTCGCCGTCCCCTTATTATATTCCTTATTTTCAAGTTGGGACGGGGGGGCGCAAACCGACGCGCAAAATTTTCCGGAATCGCGCCGTCCTTTTCGGCAAACTCGCCGCGACCCGCGTTTTCCGACGCTTCCCCGAAGAAAAAAACGATTCAAAAAATAAAACGACAACCCATTTAACCGTTAAAGGAACCCCAATGTCCGTTAATTTCGACGTCGTCAACGAGATGACTTGGCGCGGTCTTTTGAACCAAATCACCGACGAAAAGCTCGGCGCGTTTCTCCTCGAAAAGCCGCGAACCGTTTACGGCGGTTTCGACCCGACGGCGGACTCGCTTCACGTCGGGCACTTGGTCGCGATCATGAACCTTCGCCGCTTCCAAAAAGCCGGGCACCGTCCGATCGTTCTCGTCGGCGGCGCGACCGGGATGATCGGCGACCCGAGCGGCAAAAGCGACGAACGCAAACTCCTGACGCCGGAAGCGGTTCAACACAACGTCGACTGCATCAAGAAGCAAATGGCGCGCTTCGTCGACTTTGACGATAAGGAAAACGGCGCGATTTTGGTCAACAATTTCGACTGGATGAAGGAGTTCAGCTACCTCGACTTCCTCCGCGTCGTCGGGAAACGCTTCCCGGTCAACGTCATGATGACGAAAGACTCGGTCAAGAGCCGCCTCGAAGCGGAAAACGGGCTCAGCTACACCGAGTTCAGCTATATGTTGCTCCAATCGTACGACTTCGTTCACCTCTGGCGCGAATACGGTTGCGAAATTCAAATTGGCGGGAGCGACCAATGGGGGAACATCACCGCCGGGATCGACTTGGCGCGTCGAATGGACGGCGTCCAACTTTACGGTCTTACGAGCAAGTTGCTCCTCAAGAGCGACGGCAAGAAGATGGGCAAAACGGAGTCCGGCGCGCTTTGGCTCGACCCGGCCCGCACGAGCCCGTACCAATTCTACCAATACTGGGTCAACGTCGACGACGCGGACGTCGAAAGCGCGTTCCGCTTCTTCACCGACTTGAACGAAGCGGAAGCGACGGCGCTGATCGAAGAACACCGCGCGAACCTCGGACGCCGGATTCTGCAAAAGCAAGTCGCGAAAGAGTTAACGCTGATCGCGCACGGCGAAGCGGGCTTGGCGGCGGCGGAGCAAGCGACGGCGATCTTCTTCGGCGCGGCGATCGAAAGTCTTTCGGACGCGGAGCTTACGTCGATTTTCGCGGACGTTCCGAGCCAAGAGCTTCCGCGAGCGCAACTGGAAGCCGGCGAAATCGGAATCGTCGACGCGTTCGTGTTGGCCGGACTCGCGAAGACGAAGGGCGACGCTCGCCGCGCGGTTCAACAAGGCGGCGCTTACGTCAACAACCGCCCCGTTACGGACCTCGATTACAAACTGACCCCGGCGAGCTTGGCGAGCGAAACGGTCGTCATTCTCCGCAGCGGCAAAAAACGCTACGCGCTGTTGAAATTCGTTTGATTAAGTTAAATCTAAATCAAACGGTTAAGCGCGCCGCCGCTTGAACGAAAAACGCCGAACGGTCTCCCAACCGCTCGGCGTTTTTTGCTAAATCGCGTCACTCGTCGGCGTTTCGTCCGTTAGCGAATCGCTTCGTACTCGACGACGTACGCGGCGCCTTTCTTCGGAATCAACAAGAGGTAATTCGCCAACTCCGCTCCGCTCAACTCGAACGTTTCGGTCGCGTCGTATCCCGGCTTCACCGCGACGCGGTACGTCGCGTTCGGGGCGAGTCCGCGCAAATTGAACTCGACGCCCGGATAAGGCGACTCCGCTTGACGGAAGACGTAAACGAGCCCCGCGTTCAGGTCGGGTCGATGCAACTGCCAAGCGGCGACGTCGCGCTTGCCCGGTCGCGACTCGGACAGCGGGTAAAAGTCGCCGTACCAAAACTTGCGATACGTCTTCGCTTCGGCGACCGACGCTTTCGCCGCCGCTTCGTCGTAATCGTCGTCAAGAAAATTATACTGCATAATCGCGCCCGGGTTCGCCGCGCTTCGGAACGTATACGGCGACGGATCCCAAGCGCTGCAAGAAAAGAGCGGCAAAAATTGCGCCAACCCCAATGTTTGCGACTGGTCCCACTCCGGATGGTTCGCCCAACAGCAAGTGTCGGAACGCCAAAGCGGGAGCGAAATCGCCGTCGTTTCGAGGTCGATTCGTCGCCCGCCGGACGCGCAGTTGTCGATCCAAAGGCCCGGATTTTCCGAACGCAGCCGATTCCAAAGTTCGTAATGCCCTTCGACGTAACGAATTTCCGTTATACCGCGGCGGTTCGGCTCGTCGGCGGCGCGCCAAAACGGGAGCGGGTCGACGTTAAAGTCGTTGCGGTAAACGTCGACCTTAAAGTCTTTAACGCGTTTTAAAAGCAAGTCGGTCAAGAACTTGCGCGCTTCCGGGTCGTTCAGCTTGTAAAGTCCGCCCTGCGAACCGCCAAAAACGAATTGCGGATACTTCGTCGCAATCTCCGTTCTCGCCGCGACGCGTTCCGGCTCGAACCAAAGGACGAAGTCCAGCCCCATTTCTTCAAGCGCGTCGCCCAACTCCTCGACGCCGTTCGGGAAGTTCGTTTCGTCCGAAAACCAGTTCCCGACGCCGTCCGGAAAACCGACCGGGAACCAAGCCGCGTCGAACCAATGCGCCGTTCCGCCGATTTCTTTAAGAGCCCGCGCCGTTTCGATTTGCGCGTCGACCTTCTCCCAACCGGGCCGTTTGCGGTAATACCGGTCGAAACACTGCGCGATAATCTCCGCTTCGACCGGAGCGCCGTCGATTTTCGGCGCGTACTCGAACATTAACAACCGTCGGAAAAGCGCGTGCGACGACGCGACGTCGCTCCGCCAAGGCATTAAGAGCGCTCGCGGCGATCGCATTTCTTCGCCCGGATAAAGAATCGTCGCAATCTCTTCCATTCCGGCCTTTACGTTTGTCGTCGACACGGCGGTTTTAACGTTTTCGAAGCTAGCCTTCCATTGGCCGGACCAGCCGAGCGCGATAAAAATCCCCTCCGACGGCTCCGAATCGCCGTATGGTCGCGACGTTAAATTCCAAAACGGAAACGCGCCGTTCGACGAACGCCCGCCAATCGGCGCGAACTCGATTTTTTCCCCCGGCGCGACGGTTCGAACGACCGGCGCCCAAGCGTTTTCGTCGCAAGTGTCGCCGCGCAACGTCTTGACCGCCGACGACTTCCGCTCGAACCCGTATTGAAGCGCCGCGTCGAGAACCTGAACGTTCGAGATCGTCGGCGTATTTTCCGTTCCGCCGTTTTTGAAGTTGAGAACCCAATCGACGGCGGCGAACTTCTCGAACCGCCGAACGGTTGCGGAAACGGTCAGTTTCGTTTTCGGGTCGGTCCAAGAATAAACGTCGCGATAATCGTCGAGTTTTTCGACCGTTTTCGTCCAAGAGTCGAGGAACTCCCGCGACGAAACGCCGTCGTACTCGAACGAAAACGGAACGTCGTTCGGAAGTCGCGAAACGACCGCGTCGTCGACCAAATCAAACGTTTTTCCGTCGGCGGTCGTCGCGACTGGTTCGAGCCAATTCAGCTGGTCGCAATTCGGCCCGTCCCCGGCGTCGTCGACGAGGAGCGCGAACTCGGCGACCGGCTCGGCGAACGCGACGGCGACCGGTTGCGCCGCCTCGCCGCCGCGAACGATTTCCGTTTGGAAAACGATTTTCCCGCCTACTTCGACCGCGCAACGAACGGAGCCCTGCGGATTCAAGCGGTCGATTCCAACCTTCGCCGAGAATTTCGCGACCGGCTCCGGAAAGAGAACGCGCAGCCGACTGTGCGAGTGCGTTCCGAGCCCTTTGTCGAAAACGACGTCGTTCGGGAACGCAAACCGTTCGCCGACGGCGGTTTCGTTGAAGCGCAACCGGCTGTAATCCTGCCGCTCGACGACGATGCGAACGGAGTCGCTCGGAACGTCCGCCGGATTCGACTCGACCGTTTCGCCGCCGAACGCGCGCCGAATCCAATCGGCGACCGCCGCGACTTCGCCCCGCGACGGCATAACGGAGTCGTCGACCAGAACCGGCGCCCATTTCTTAAAGTCGGAGTCGTTCGGGTCGAACGGCGAATCCGCGCGAACCGCCGACCAACAAAACGCAATCCCCAACGCGACGCCCAGCGCCGCGACGCTCAACTTTCGCCGCTTCATCGTTTTCCTCCTTTAATTCAATAAAAACGTTTCGCGTTCAAACGCTCAACCAACGCGCGACTTTATCGCCCCTAAAATTTAAGCGCGGTCCGACGCACCCCCAACGCTCGAACAGCGCCGTCAAGAAACGCCTTAAGAGCCGAACGATTTTACAACCGCGCGGCTCTTAAAAGGGTTTCGGCGCCGACGTTCACTTACAAACGTCGGCGTTTTAGCGAAACGAACGCGAAACTACTTTTGGTTCTTGTACGTTTCGTAGCAGTCGAACGCTTGGTCGACGGTCGCGTTGTTGTGAACGATTTCGCGAACCGCTTTCAGCATCCCGATCGGGCAATCCGATTGGAAGATGTTGCGGCCCATGTCGACGCCCGCCGCGCCTTGCGAAATCGCCGAGTAAGCGAGTTGCAGCGCGTCGCGTTCCGGAAGTTTCTTGCCGCCCGCGATGACGATCGGAATCGGGCAAGCGTTCGTAACTTGTTCAAAGTTTTCTTCGCAGTAGTACGTCTTGACGACGTTCGCGCCGTTTTCCGCGCAAATACGGGTCGCGAGGCCGAGATAGCGAGCGTCGCGGGTCAGGTTCTTGCCGACCGCCGTAACGCCGAGCGTCGGAATGCCGTAACGGACGCCCATGTCGACCGTTTTCGTCAGGTTGCGAACCGTCAAACCTTCGTGTTCCGGGTCGCCGATCGCGACCATCACCGCCAAGAGCGAAACGTTCAAGCGAATCGCTTCTTCAATGTCTTGAAGGCTTTGATCGTTGAGGCTGGTCAGAATCGAGGTGCCGGCGTCGAAGCGGTACGAAATCGGCTTGTTGCAGGTCGGCGGAACGACCGAGCGCAAAATACCGCGGCAGCACATGATGCAGTCGCTGTATTGGATGAGCGGATTAATCGTCAGGTCGATGCGTTCGAGACCGGACGTCGGGCCCATAATGAAGCCGTGGTCGAACGCCAACATAACGGTGCGACCCGATTTTTCGTTGAAAACTTGCGAGAGGCGCGACTTAATCCCCCAGCTCGCGTGTTCGTTGCCCTTGAGGAAGAAACCTTCTTGCTTTTGCGGAATCCCAACGCCGAAATTTTTCGCGTCGATGTTGCCTTCGTTGTCAGCCATCGTTAGAACTCTTTCTTTTACCGAATTATTTATTTAACCCAATTTAACAAAACGACGCACGCTTTCGCTTTGCCTCGGCGCGTCGCCGTTTCGTCATTTTAACTATTTTACCTAAACCAACGTTTTATTCGTCGTTCAACCGCTCAGTTGGCGGCGATCGCGTCGGCGTACGCTTGGAAAATGACCGCCGTACTGGTCGCGCCGGCGTCTTTGCTCCCCTTCGAGCGTTCGCCGAGGTTGCGAGCGCGCCCGAATTTCGCGACGTATTCCGCCGTCTTGTCGGCGCCCGCTTTCGCGGCGTCGGCGGCTTGTTGGAAAACGTCGTGAAGCGTCGCGGCCGGATTCGCGGCGACGGCGGCTTTCATTGCGTCGATCGCCGGAAGCATCGCGTCCATCATCGTTTTATCGCCGACTTTAGCGTTCGTCATCGTTTGCATCGACGTCAACGCGGCTTCGAACGCCGCGACCGTTTCGACCGGATTCAACGCTTCCGACTTCGCGCCGTCGGACAGCCCCATAAAGAACGAGCCGTTGAGCGAGCTGGTCGAGCCGCCGGTCGCGGTCATAATTTCCATCGCGATGTTCGTCGCGGTTTCGGCGAGGGAACCGGGCCCTTGCGCCGCTTTGACCGCCGCTTTCATCGTCGCCAAAATCGCGGAGCCATGGTCGCCGTCGCCGGTCGCCGCGTCGAGAGCGTTCAGTTCGTCAAATTGCGCCTCGACCGCCGCGAGGGCCGTTTCGAGCATTTTCGTCAATAAATCTTTAGTAAATTCGGAAGCCATCTTCGTTGAGATTCTTGGTTCGAACGTTCGAACGCGCCGCGACGTCGCAAGCGCTCCAAGCGTTAAAAAGCGAGTGAAACCGGCGTTTTGCGTCCCGCCCGCCGCGAAGCGACCGCGTCGGCAAACCGCCTTAAATACCGTTTGTACCGTCGTTTTATTATCGTCGTCGAGGTCAAATTATCGCCGACTTTTAAACCGTCTGCGCGCCGCCGCTTCGTCGACCTTTTGCGCTCCCCAAGGGCAAAACGTCCTTCCGACCGTCAAGCGACGCCCGATTTCGCCGACGTTTTAGCGCCCAAGGCAAAACGACAAGGAGACGTCGAGACAAAACACGGCCCGACGCCGAGCTCGAAACTTTCGCTCCGCGCTCGACGTTTGCGATTTTACGCCGACTTTCGCGACGCCGACGGAACCGCCGACGCCGACGGAACCGCCGACGTCGCGCCAACCGTCCGATTAGCGGACGACCCAGTACGGCGCGTCGCTCGGCGCGTTGTACATCGCGAGCGTTTCGTCGTCGAAAACGCCGACGATCATTTGGAACCCGGCGGCTTCTTGGACGGTCAAGATTTCGTCGCAACAACCGGAAACAACTTCGATCCCGGCGGCGGTAAGAACTTGATGAGCCTTGCGATAGACGATCAACATTTCCATCAGCGTCGTCGCGCCGGAGCCGTTGATCATCAACATAATTTTTTCGCCGGCTTTGAGTTCGAGAGCGCGCGCGAGTTTGTTCGCCATCGTTTCGGCGACCCAGTCGGCGGATTGCATCGGTTCCGGACCGTTCCCGCCGCCTTCGCCGTGTTGGCCCATCCCGATTTCCATTTGGTCGTCGGCCAGCGCGCCGATTTCTTGCCCGGCTTGCGGGTGCGTCGCGACTTTCAGCGTAACGGCGAGCGTCGCCATACGTTTGTTGAAGCGTTCGCCGATCGCGAGGATTTCGTCGACGTCGAGGCCTTTTTCCGCGGCGGCGCCGAGAATCTTGATGAGCGGAATGCAGCCGCCAAGACCGCGACGGTCTTCGATCGGAGCGTCGACGCCGGGCGCGATATCTTCGGCGGTAACGATTTTCGAAACTTTAAGGCCTTCCTTCGCCGCCATCATGAGGGCCATATTCGCGTTGCGTTGGTCGCCTTCGTGATTCAACACGACGAGAATGATCCCTTTGTAATCTTTGAACATACGGAGCGCTTCGACGACCTTCGGAGCGCCCGGAGCCGCGAAAATGTCGCCGACGACCGACGCGTCGAGCATCCCTTCGCCGACGAAACCGCTCAAGGCCGGTTCGTGCCCGGCGCCGCCGAGGGTAACGATCGCGACCTTGTCGGTCGATTTCGGAGTCGCGCGAACGACGATTTTCTCCGAAACAACCTTAATTTTCGACGGATAGCAGAGCGCGTACCCTTCGAGAAGCTCGGTCGTCAGATTTTCCGGGGCGTTCATAAATTTCTTCATTACCATCGCGTTTTTTCCTTATATATTAATAAAGACGACAAACAGGCCGCAAACGGCGAAAAACGCCGCCGCTCGACGCAAAATCCGGACGCTCTTCGCTCCGACGCAAACGCAACGCGGCGCGCGAGTCGAAAAACCGTCGCGGGCGAAAATTTGAAAACAAACTCTCGATTTTTCAGCATACCAGAAACGCGACCAAAATAAAAGAGCCGAAACGGAATTTTCTCAAAAAACGCCGTTTTTTTTCGCCGATTCCCCCGACTTTCGCCGCAAAAACCCGCCGTTTCCCCCATTTTACGCAAACTTCCAAAAAGAGAAAGTCGCCGGAAAGACGCGCTCGATTCGCAGATTAACGTCGAGGACGACGCAACACGGCTTCTCGCCGCGAGCTTGAATCGCGCCCGGATTCAAAATCAGCGTTTGATTATAGCGCCGCGTTTCGAATCGGTGCGTATGTCCGAAGCAAATCAAGTCCCAAAGTTCGGAATACGCTTCGTCGGCGATTCGGTCTTCGAGCCGCCCATGCCCGTGCGTCCAGAAAATCCGCTTCCCGCGCCACTCGATTTCGCCGAAATCGCCCCAAAAACGCCCGCCGATCTTCGGAATCTCGACCGCCAACGCCTCCCGACGCGGCACGTCGCAGTTTCCCGCGACGAAATCGGTCGGAATTCGCCGGAAAACGTCGAGAATCTCCAAGTCGCCGAGGTCGCCGCAACAAACGACCCGCTCGACGCCCCGCTTTTCGAACTCGTCGAACGCTCGCGCCGTCGTTTCGAGGTCGCCGTGAACGTCGCTAATGACGCCGATCGTCGGTTTGCTCCGGTTCAACGTTTCGCCCATCTTTGCTATTTCTCCTATTTTTGCAAGCGGTCGTTAAATTTCCTCGCGTCGTTTCGTCTTTCCGCCCCAAACGTTCGCCGAAATTTTCGCGCCCCCGATTTACCCGTCAAAAAATTCCGGTTATAATGGAAGCGCCGTCCCCCAAACGTGAGAACGCCGTCATTATACGCGACGTTTCCCGTTTTGCCAACGGCCCGGAGGCAGTTTCGGCGTCGCCCGTCTTTCACCTCCCGCCTATTTTCGCTATTTTACCAACATTCGCCCGATTCGCCTCTCCGCGACGCGAAATTTCGAGCGTTTTCCAATATTTTACGAGGTCTTTATGTCCGTTCGTCGTTCCTCCGGCGCTTTGGCGCCTCTTTTTTCGCTCCCGGGCGTCCGCGACGTCGGGAGTCTCGGACGTTCCGCTCGCCGTTTCGTCGACTTTTTGGCTGACTCCGGTCAGCGTTGGTGGCAGTCGCTCCCGGTCAACCCGATCGATATTCACGGCTCTCCTTACGCCGGTCGCTCGGCGTTCGCGGGCGAGACGCTTTATCTCGACCTTGAAGATTTGCGCGACGAAGGCCTTCTCGACGACGCCGATTTGGCCGCCGCTTGGTTCCTTCCGAACGAGGCCGCCTTCCCAAACTGCGCAAACGCCCCAAATTCCGCCGATTCCGCGCTTCCGCCGTCGTCGACGCCGCAAACGGACGCTCGCTCGGAACGGATTAATTACCGCGCCGCGTTCGAGCGTCGCCGCCCCTGTTGGCGCAAAGCGTTCGAGCGGTACCGAGACGGCGTCGGCGGGGCAAAATATCGCGCGCTCGAAAAGCACTTCCGTTACGAAAACAGTTTTTGGCTCGACGAATTCGTTCTTTTCGCGGCGCTTTCCGAAGAATACGGGCATTTCTGGCGCGATTGGCCGGTCGAGTTTCGACGTCGCGACGCGGCGGCGTTGGCGGAATTCGCCGAAAAACGAGCGGACGAACTCGATTATTTGCGCTTTTTGCAACTCGTTTTCGACGTTCAATGGAACGAACTGCGCTCGTACTGCGCCGAGCGAAACGTCGGGCTTTTCGGCGACGTCCCGATTTACGTTGGAAAGAACAGCGCCGACGTTTGGGCGTTCCGCGACCTCTTCCAAGTCGATCTCGAAGGACGAACGATTCGCGAAGCGGGCGTCCCGGCGGACGACTTTAACCCGGAAGGCCAGCGTTGGAACTCGCCCCTTTACCGTTGGGAGCGGCACCGCGAAACCGATTTCGACTGGTGGCGCCGTCGAATGAAGAAGACGCTCTCGCGCTTCGACCTCGTTCGCCTCGACCACTTTATCGGTTTTTACAATTTTTACAGCTTTCCCGGCGACGGCGTTCCGGAAAACGGCGACAAATCGACCGTCGACAATCAAACAAAAACCGCCGATTTAGAGCAAAAAGAAAATTTTGTTTTACGTCTGATTAAAAAACTCGCTAGACAATCAAAGAAAAAACTAAACAGCGCCGAAAATCAACTAAAAAAACAAAATATTGTCGACGGCGTCGCTTACGAAGACGGTTGGGAACCGGGCCCGCAAGAGGCTTTTTTCAACGCGATCTTCGCCGACTGCCCCCGCGAAGCGTTTGTCGCCGAAGATTTGGGGGTGATGAACGCCGGCGTTTGCGCCCTTCGCGACCGTTACCGCCTCCCGGGAATGCAAGTTTTTCAATTTTCGTTCGACGACGTGAAAATCGACGCCGAAACGGGAACCGCGCCGAACCCGCTTGAAAAATGGTCGGAAAATTATGTCGCGTACACCGGAACGCACGACGCGGCGCCGATTCTCGGTTGGTTGACCGACGTCGAGAAATACGGCGGCGACGCTTGGCCGTCTCTCGATTTCGCCGGAATCGTCGACGTGCTCGAGCGTTACCGACGTTCGGACGACGTCCCCGCGGCGATTCTCGACGGCGACGCCCCCGTCAAAGAGCCGTCAAACTCAACGCAAACCGTCCAAACCTCCGATTCGACGGCCCCGACGCTCGGCGTTTCGCTCCGTTGCGAGCCGTTGTCGGAGCAAATCGCGGCGCTTCGAACGGCGGCGTTGCGCGCGGTCGCTCAATCGCCCTGCCGCTTGGCGATTTTCCCGATTCAAGACGTCCTCGGCCTCTCGAACGACGCCCGCGTCAACTTCCCCGGCGTCGAAGGGGGCAACTGGACTTGGCGTTTCGCCGACGACGCGTTGACGCCGGAAACTTGCCGCGAATTGCGCAAATTAACGGAAGAGTCGGGGCGAATTTAACGCGCCGCCTCGCTTAACCGGTTCCTTTAATCGCCCCTCTTTCCCAATTTGCTTATCTTCCGGGAAAAGGGGCTTTTTTTGTTGATTTTTCGTCTCTTTTTTAGCGTTGCGTTCTCGTTTTTTCTTGACTTGCCGCGTTCGGTCGGCGATAATAAACGTCGTCCTCGGCGCGTCGCGTCGTCCGATTTTTCGCCGATTGTCAATATTAATTAATACGTTCTTCGAAGGAGCCGTTCGAAATGAAAAAATCGACGCTTTTCCTCGCGGCGCTCGCCGTCGCGGCCTCCGCGTTCGCCGCCGGTCGAAACGCAATTTTCGCTAAAGATTGGGGCGCGCCGCCGTCGTTCGCGGTCGTCAACCCGGTCGTTCGTTCGCCGCTTGCCGACGTCGTTTCGCTTTCCGGCGAATGGGACTTCCTGCAAGACGCGCGCCGGTTCCGCTTGAGCGTCGGCGAAGGGATTTGGGGTTCGTTCCCGATGGACTGGTCGGGGGCGCGCAAAATCCAAGTTCCCGGAATTTGGGAGGTTCAAGGCGTCGGCGAGCCCGGCCCCGGCGTTACTTGGGACTGTCCTTGGGACTGCGGCGATTGGGACCTGAAACACGTTTACGTCGGCCCGGCGCTTTACCGTCGAACGGTCGAGATTCCGGAGCGTTGGGACGGCAAGCGCGTTTGGCTGAAAGTCGGCGGCGTTCGTTCGACGGCGCAAATTTGGGTTAACGGCCAACGCGCGGCGCAAGTCGATACTTACTGCGGCGTCCGCAAATTCGACATAACCCCGTTTGTCAAACCGGGCGAAACGGCGGAAATCGTCGCGCAAGTCCGCAACGACGTCCCTTCTCGCGTCGGGCTTTACGGCGTCAATCATCACTTCGGCGGCTTTTACCGCGACGTCGAGTTGGAAGCGACGCCGACCGTTTACGTCGACGACGTTTGGGTTCGCGGCGACGTCGAAAAGAAAACGGCGCAAATTCAAGTTTTCGTCAAAGAAATCAATGAAAACGGGCGCGCCGTCCCGAAATTCGACGACGAACTTTCTCCCGGCGACCGCGAAACGCTCGCGCTCCGTCCGGTCGAACGCCCGAACGCCGCCGAATTGACGACCGCCGACTCGAAACGCGGCGCCGGGTCGGTCGAAGTCGAAATCAAAACGCTCTCCGGGCAAGTCGTCGGTCGCGCCCAAGCGCCCGGTTACTCCCGCTATCGCGCCGTCGACGGGACTTGGCGCCCGGTCGTTTTGGACGTTAAGATCGAAAATTGCGAACTTTGGACGCCGGAAACGCCGGTTCTTTACGTCGCCGACGTCGTCGTTAAGGACGCGACCGGCAAGGCCCTGCACGGTTGGTCGGAGCGGTTCGGCGTTCGCGAGCTGAAAGTCGTCGGGCGTCAATTTTATCTAAACGGCAAACCCTACTTTTTCCGCGGTTGCGGCGACCACAATTACGACCAAATCAACCTGATCGAGCCCGCCGACCGCGAGCGTTTCAAGGAGCATATGTCGATTTACAAGGAGGCGGGGTTCAATTACGCGCGCTTCCACACGCACTCGCCCTTCCCGGAATACTTTGAAGCGGCGGACGAAAAAGGGCTCCTCCTGCAGCCGGAACTCCCGTATTATCACGACGTTCCGACCGAGCCGTTCCCGTTCGATCCGAAGCGCGACCTTTACGAACTTTTCCGAACGAACCGCCGTTACGTCTCCTTCGCGACCTATTCTTTCGGGAACGAAGGTTACCTCGGTTCGCCGCTCGACCAAGAAATGGCCGCTTGGATTAAGCGTTACGACCCCGACCGTTTGACGATTCACCAAGACGGCGGCAAGAATCCGGACGGCGTCGCCGACTTCGCGACCGGCGGCAAAACCGGTTCGATTATCAATCCTTGGCCGGTCGGCGCGCACGACGATATCGAACGCCCGTTCGTCGCGCACGAATATTTGAATTTGGCGATTAAAATGGATCCGCGTTACGAACCGCGCTTCACCGGGATTCGGCAGTCGCCGGTTAGCGTCGAAAAATGGACGCAAACGCTAAATAAACTCGGTTTGAACGTCGATTGGGGCGCCGCTTGCGTCGCCGCGTCGGAGCGGTTGCAAGGAATTTACCAAAAACGCGGGCTCGAAGCGGCGCGTCTCGACCCGGCTTGCGACGGTTATCATTTTTGGTCGCTCGTCGACGCGTCGATTCCGCAAGGCGATTGCGTCGCGGCGCAAGGATATTTGAATCCGTTTTGGGAACCGCGCCCGAACGGCGTCGCGCCGCGCGATTTTTATCGCTTCAACGGCCCGACCGCGCTTCTGCTGACGACGAATCTCGACGCGCCGATTCTTGTCGCCGGAACCGCGTTCGACGCCGAGTTCCGAATTTCGCATTACGACGCGGCGCCGATTCCCGCCGGAACGCTCGACTGGAAATTGACGGCGAAAGACGACGCGAAAACGGTCGTCGCGTCCGGTTCCGTTCCGTTCGAGGAAGTCGCCGCCGGGTTCGCCGGTCTCCTCGCGACGTCGAAAATCGAACTCGCCGCCGACGTCGTTTCGAAACCGGTCGCGCTCGAATTTTCCGTTTCGATTCGCGGAACAAAATTCGTCAACGCTTGGGATTATTGGATTTTCCCGAAACGCTCCAAACGTTCGCTTAAAGGATTCGCCGTTTCCGATCTTTGGTTCGACGCGTTCGCGGCGATTTTCGACGACGTGAAACGGATTCCGGAACCGACCGGCGACGCCGAAACCGCCGCGCAAGCCGACGACGGCGAAATTTGGATCGTCGCTCCGGACGAACCGGCGTTCTTCGACGCGGTCGCGGCGGGCCGCAAAGTTTTCGCAATTTCTCCCGCTTCCGAAACGCCGAACGTTTCGCTCGGCTGGTGGTCGATCGGAACGCAAATCGGAACGGCGTTCGCCGACTCCCCGGCGTTCGGCGACTTCCCGAACGCGCCTTGGATGGACGAGCTTTGGTTCCGTTTGATTCGCGTCGGCGCGCTTGATTTCCGTTCGAAACCGTTCTTCGGGACGTTCGAGCCGTTGGCGGTCGGCGAAGGGCGCGACTCTTATTACCTTTACTTGGCGCAAACCCGCGTCGGCGAGTCGAAAGTTCTCGGCTCCTTCGCGCTCGACTTGACGCAAGCCGACGCGCCGGAAGCGCTCGCCCTCCTCGACGCGCTTCTCGGATACGTCGCGAGTCCGGCGTTCGACCCGAAAACGCAAACCGCCGACGCCAACTTCACCGCCTTTGCGGTTCCGGACGGCGTCGTTTGGGGATTCGGGCGCGTCGCGAAGACGACGAAACCGGACGAGCGACATATCAACGCTTCGCCGTACTCCGACGCGGCGCCGATGCGCGTTTGCCGTCAAGATTCGCTCGAAAATCGGCTCGACTGGACGACCAAACCGCTCGACCGCGCGGCTCTCGACCCGAACGGTTCGACGACGTTCGCGTTCGTCGGCGCGCTCGGCTATTGGTCGGAAGCGAAAACCGGCGGGTTCGAGTTCTTCGTCGACGACAAAGCGGTCGTTCGCTTCGACCTTCCCGACGACGAAAACGCCGTCGTTGGAACGACTTGCGACTGGAAGAACGCCCAAACCGGCGCCGCGCTTTCGTTCGAACTGCTCCGGGTCGAGCGTCCCGGCCCGGACTTTTTCGGCGTCTTTAAGCTAACCGTCCCGAACGCGCTCCTCCAAGGCGCAAACGTCGACGCGAAAACGGCGACGCTCTCCGTTCGGTCGCTCGGCGAGAAAAGCCGTCGCTGGTTCGGGCTCTTCGAATATCGCGGAGTCGCCGTTAAATAGCGCAAACCGCCCATTTTAACGCTTAATTTGACGAAGACGCTTTTCCCTCCGTTCGGCGCCTGAAAACGGCGTTTGAACGGAGGTTTTTGCGCTATAAGTCGTTCGACTTGGGAGAAGGTTGGCCCCAATTGGCCGACGCAAATAGTTTTAGCCAAAACATTTTGCCCCAAGTCGTCAATTCCCCCATTTTCGACAACCGCGCGCTTCTCCGCCTTCGCCAATTCGCCCGCTCCACCTAATTTAACGCGCAACTTATCGAAACCGGCTCCGTTTAGAACGCGGTGTTCCGCAATTTTTCAGTTCCGTTTAGAACGCGGCTTCCGCAACTTCAGGCTCGAAACGCGTTGTTCCGCCATCCTACCCATCTTCCCAATTTATTGTCGCTCAAGAAAAAAAAGAAAGCCGCCTTTCGACGGCTTTCTTTTTCAAACGCAAATCGACGTTGTCAACGTTTTTCGTTTTTCAAAACGCAATATTCGTTTTTACGTCCAATTCACGACGCTCGCAAGAGCCGAAAATTACTTTTCGACGGCCATGCGGAACGGTTTTTGCGCGACGCGTTTGACGACGGCGTCGCAACGGAGGCATTGGGTGCAAACGCGCATCGTTTTCACGCCGCCGTTCGGAAGGGAAACGCGAACGTTTTGAAGGTTCGGTTTGAAAGCGCGGGCGGTGATCCCGGTAACTTTCGTACCAACCCCCTTAAGGCGCTTCGCGCGACCGCGGGTGGTGATGTGATTACCGACGATTTTACCTTTACCGCAAATTTCACAAACTCGAGACATTGTTATTCCTCTTTAATTTCCTAAACGGGAAGACGTCGTAAAGTCGAACGCGCCGACCCCAATTCGCCGTTTTCAAAAATATTTTAAAAATATTTCAAAAATTCGCGAATTTTTGAATTTTTCAACGCGTTTTTCGTTTTCTTTTACGTTTTCAACGCGCTTTCGAACTTCAAAATTCGTTTTTTCGACGCTTCGGCGGGTTCTTTTTTACGGAAACTTACCGTCCTGCGTTTCGACGTCGATTTTTCGCCCGCGCCGCGCTCGAGTCGCTCGGGTCCCACCCCGACGCTCGCCCGCTTTTACCGACGAAAAATTTCAACAAAATCAAACGAAAAAACGCTTCCGCGCCTTTTCGCTCGGTCTTCGCGACGTCGCGCGAAACCTCGGAGGGGAACCGCAAGCTCCGCTCATCATTCGTCGCTTGCTTTCTGCCTCGGAAAGGGTTGTTTGGTTACTAAACGCTTCGGACGTCGGTTTTCATTATAAACGCCTTCTCTTCTTCGACAAGGGGAGCCTGTCAAAAATTTTTCCTTTTTCTTCATTTTTCAACCTTTTCAAGCGATTTTTCTCTTCTTAACGCAAACGACGTTTTACCATTTCTCCCAACTTACGCACTTTAATAAAACGCGCGTCCAAATTTTGCTTAAATTTGCAAAAAACTCATTGACGCCGCCCCAACCGTCGATTATAACAGTATCAACGACGGTTTCAGCCGCGACGCCCGAATTGTGAGCGTCGAAAATTTTTCGTCGATTTCCGTCGAAATTTGCCCTATTATATTAATAACGACAAAAGGAACGAAACGATGCGCAACCTCAATCGCCGCGACTTTCTGAAATCCTCCGCTTTGGCCGCCGCCGCGACCGCGATTCCTTGGACCGAAACGATCAAGCCGGTTTGGGCGCAAGCGCCGAGCGACCGTCTCCGTATGGGCTGCATCGGCGTCGGTTCGATGGGCCGCGGCGACGCGCACGGCTTCAACGGTCTTTGCGATATCGTCGCGATCTGCGACCTCGACGAAGAATACGGGATCGGGCGCACGATTCGCTCCGGTATCGGGAAGAAAGACGACAAAGGTCAAACGATTACGCCGGACGTCTACAAAGACTATCGCCGTTTGCTCGAACGCGACGATATCGACGTCGTTACGGTCGTTACGCCGGACCACTGGCACGTTAAGATCGCGATCGAAGCGCTTCAAGCGGGCAAACACGTTTTCTGCCAAAAACCGCTCACGCTGACGCTCGAAGAAAACCTCCTCATCCGCAAAGCGGTCGAAAAATACGGCAAAACGTTCCAAGTCGGGACGCAACAACGCTCGCAACACGACCAATTCGCGTTGGCCGCCCTCATCGTCCGCTCCGGGATGATCGGCGACGTCAAGAAGGTGATCTGCCACATCGACGGTTCCCCGACCTCCGGCGACACGGACATTCCGCAAATGGCCCCGCCCGCCAACTTCGACTGGAATATGTACCTCGGTCAAGCGCCGTACACGGAATTCCTCGGCGACGGCGACTTCCTCAACAAAAACAACAACGACAACCGCTTCGGTCGCACCCGTTGCCACTACGAATTCCGTTGGTGGTACGAATACTCCGGCGGTAAATTCACCGACTGGGGCGCCCACCACATCGACAGCGCGTTCTGGGCGCTCGGCCTCGACAAAGCCGGAACCGGCCCGCTCAAGGTCGACGGCACGAACGCGAAACACCCGGTTCCGTTCAAAAACGGGTACCCGACCGTCAACAACCGTTACAACACGAGCCACGATTTCGACATCGGCGTTCAACTCTCGAACGGCACGGAAATGCGCGTCGTCAGCAAGTCGAAGGACGGCAACGGTCTCCTCTTCGAAGGGACGAAGGGTCGTTTCCACGTCAGCCGCGGGCGTTGCAAGGGCAAAGTCATCGAAGAACTCAAGCCGGACACGTTCAAACAAGCCGACTTCGACGCGCTCTACAACGGCAAACCGTTCGAAGGGCACAAGCAAAACTTCATTCGCTGCATTCGCGAAGGCGGCAAACCGGTTTCCGACGTTTGGTCGCACGTCCAAGCGTTGCACTGCTGCCACCTCTGCGGTATCGCGGCCCGCTTGAACACCGTCGTCGAATGGGATCCGGTCAAAGAACAAATCGTCGGCAACGACCAAGCCGCGTCCTTCTTCGGTCGCGAACAACGCAAGGGCTTCGAACTCCCGACCGTTTGACGTTCGCCGTTCGGTTTTTAACGTTCTTTCCTTGTTAAATTAAGACGTCGCGGCGGCGGACGGGTTCGCGTCCGTTCGTCGTCGCGTTTCGTCTTTTCTTTCGACTTCTTGCCGTCGGCGTTTGTTCGCAAACGTCGGCGACGGGTTGCGTTCGGCCCGAAATTTTTCCCTTTCCTTTCTTCTTTGTCGTCAACCTTGTCTTTAATTTTCCTATTTTACGCTAAGCGCCAATTTTATTAGGAGTAAATTTCGCAATGAAGCAAGATTACATTCACGTTTGCGTTGTTTTGGACGCTTCCGGTTCGATGGGCGTCGTCGAAAACGACGTCAAAGGGACGTTCAATTCGTTTATCGCCGAACAGCGCGAACAGCCGGGCAAAACGGTTCTCGACGTTTACCAATTCTCCGACGAGACGACGCGCATCGTTCGCTCCGCCGACCTTTCGACGTTTGAAAACAACCTGATGCGCTCTTACCGCTGTTCCGGTTGCACCGCGCTGAACGACGCCGTTTGCCAAGCGATCGACGAAATCGGCGCCGAATTCGCCGCGCTCCCGGAGTCGGAGCGGCCGGAGCAAGTTCTCGTCGCGATCTTGACCGACGGCGAAGAAAACGCCAGCCGCCGCTTTACGAAAGCCGACGTTAAGGAGCGAATCGACCGTCAAACCAACGTTTACAGCTGGAAATTCGTCTTCCTCGCCGCCAATATCGACGCGACAGAAACCGGCGCGTCGCTCGGATTAGCCGCCGACGACTGCGTTGCGTTCGAGTGTTCGGAAGCGGGTTTGGAAGACGTTCGCGCCTGTTTCTCGGACCGCCTCGCTTCGATGCGCGCTCCCAAGCGTCGATAAACCGCCCCGACGCGTTCGGCCTTCGTCGATAAACCGGCGAAACGGTCGGCGCGGCGTTCCGAAAGCGTTTCGAACGCCGCGCCGCCCGATTCGCGTCTTTCCCAACTCCGCCATTTCCCCCATTTCCCCTATTTTACACAAGTAAGGAAACGCCGATGAAAAAATCGACATTGTTTAACGCCTTAACGACGTTTTCCCTCCTCGCGCCGCTCGCCTTCGGAGTCGACGGCGACGCCGAAACCGCCGCAAAATCGATCGCGCCCCCCGGAACATACGACGTTTGCTGGGTCGGCAACACGTTCTCCGGAAACGGCGGCCCGAACGGTTTCGGCTATTGGGTTCAAAACGGCGCGGACGAGATCGAAGTCGCGCCGAACGGCGTCGTTCTCGCCGGTTGCGGTTGGGACGAAGCGGGCCGCTGCGCCGGACTCCATCGGGACGGCAAAGTCAACCGCGTTCTCTTGAAACAAGAGGACGTTCCGGAAACCGCTTGGGGTTGGAACACCGGCAACAACGCGCTCGCGTTCGACGGCGACGAGATTTTCATCGCGAACACCGGCAAGCGGTTGATTCGTTTCGTCGGGTCGGCGGAAGACCTCGACTCTTGGAAACCCGCCGACGAAGTCAAATTGCCCGACGAGCCGTTCGGAGCGCACGCGAAAAAGGGCGTTTTGGCGATCTCTTACAAAAATTCGCTCGAATTGCGGCGCACGAAAGACTTCAAAACGTTCGCGACTTGGACGC
>JAZNJF010000321.1:0-2267 GCA_045577885.1 Thermoguttaceae bacterium
CCTAAGACCGCTTGGCCTCCGACTTCCAACTGCTTCAACTCCCGCGACCCGGACGACAACACGTCGTACGACCCCGACGGTTACGTCGCCGCCTCCGGTTGGCGCGGTTGCCGTTGGGCCGACGGGCGCATCTGCGTTACCGGCTTCAACACCGTTTTCCCGCCGAACTCGCCGAGTTGCATTAACGGCACGATGGACAACAACTGGGGGATCGTCTCCGCGTCGTCGAACCACTCGGGCGGCGTCAACGCGGCGATGATGGACGGTTCCGTCCGCTTCGTTAGCGAAACGATCGACTGCGGCTCCTACCTGACCGAAAAACAAAATCACGGTCGCGCGAAGAGCCTCTTCGGCGTTTGGGGCGCGATGGGAACCCCGGCGGGCGGCGAAACCGACGTCCAATAACGCGGTAAATTTAGCGTTTAACGAAAACGGCGGCGCGGCTCCGGTCGCGTCGCTTTGCTTGAATAAGGAAGCGAAAATGAGATTAACGAAACTTTTTGTCGCGGCTCCGGCTCTGCTCGCGCTCGTCGCGGCGTTCGGGTGCGGCGGTGAAAAACTCCCGGCGGGGATGCCGAAACCGGTTCCGACGACGATCACCCTGACGCTCGACGGCAAAGGCCTCGCCGACGCCAGCGTTACGATGATTCCGGACTCCGGCTCTTACGCCGCGGTCGGGAAAACCGACGCCAGCGGCGTCGCCGAAATGAAAACGGACGGCAAATACAAGGGCGCCGTCCCGGGTTCGTATAAAGTCGTCGTCGGCGCGAAAGACGAAATCGACTACGGCGAATTCGGCCCGCCGCCGACCGACGACCCGGCCGCGATGGAAAAATGGAATCGCGACGTAGACGCCGCCGGAGGAGCCGCGGTCGCGTTCACTCGCACGTCGGTTGTGCCGCAAGAGTTTGCCGCCGTCGACACGACGCCGTTGACGATTACCGTCGGCGAAGGGAAGGTCGCCGAAACGTTCGACCTCGGCGCGTCGGTTCGCGAACAAGTCGAAGTTGAAGAAAAGTAAGTCGACTTTTGCTAACGTCGCGTCTCCGGGCGCGGCGTTTTTGCGTTTCTTGCGCGTTTCGCTTGTTTTTTCAGTTTTGCGCGTCTTGCCGATCTTAACGGTTGGGGTTGGTAAAAGACGCCGATTTTAACGTCTTTGCGAGATTTTTTTAAGAAAAACGCCAAATTTTGACGAATTTTGCGAAACCTAACTCGTCTAACCCCTAGCGTGAAACGCGACTTGAGTTAAACTAATCGAAATATCGTCGTAGCGTCGCAAGCGTTGGGAAGACGCTAATCTTGACCGCTTTAGGCGAATTAACCCCGTTTCGGCGAAAGTCGGGGCGGCGTTTTGAAATACGAGCGTTTTTAAAAACGTTCGACGAAATTAACGGGCGGGCGGCGGAAAGTCGTCGCCGTCGCGAGCGACCGTCGGAAACGGCGGCGTTTTTATCATTAATTTGGCGAGGAGATTTTTCAATGACGAAATCTTTGAAAGAACGACGCGGCTTTACGCTCGTCGAACTGTTGGTCGTTATCGCGATCATCGGTATTTTGATCGGTTTGCTTCTTCCGGCCGTCCAAGCGGCTCGCGAAGCGGCGCGTCGTATGCAATGCACGAACAACCTCAAGCAATGGGGCCTCGGCATTCAAAACTATCACGACACGAACGGGGCGATGCCGGCGGCGCAAAGCTGGTGCGTCGGCGATTCCGCTTACGGCGGCGACGGCTACACGTTCAACTGGTCGGCGACCTTCAAAATTTTCCCGTACATCGAACAACAAGCGATTTACAAAGACATTTACGACCGTCGTCCGCACGTCTGGGAAGGCGGCGCCGAGAAAAAAGACGGCACGCCGTTGACCGCGATCAAAGCCGTTATCGACGGTATCCTTTGCCCGTCGGACGGCAACGCGACGCAACCGGGGCTTAACGGCGGCGGTCGCACGAACTACGTCGTTTGCTACGGCGACTGCATCGACGCGAACCAAGCGAGCCAAAACAACCCGTACAACACCGTTACCGCCGAATGGGACTGCTCCCGTCGCGGCGCGTTTGGCTCCGGCGCGTTCAAAAACCTCGCTTCGATCACCGACGGCACGAGCAACACCATCGCGGCCAGCGAAACGGTGACGAACCCGCAAACCTCGAACGGTTACACCGGGATTAAGGGCGGCGTCTACCCGGTTCGTCCGGCGAGCGCGGCGGACTGCTACAACAGCGCGCGCAGCACGACGAACCCGGGCGAAATGTCCCGCGGTTCCGA
>JAZNJF010000322.1:0-10757 GCA_045577885.1 Thermoguttaceae bacterium
TTTGTCGCGTCTTTTTTGGGGGCGGCGAAGCGTTCGTCGCGGCTTTTTGGGGGCGGCGGCGAAGCGTTCGTCGCGGCTTTTTTGATCGGCGGCGAAGCGTTTGTCGCGTCTTTTTGGGGGCGGCGGCGAAGCGTTCGTCGCGGCTTTTTTGATCGGCGGCGCCTTCGTCAACGTTCCGGGACGACGACCGGGTAAACGACGACGCCGAAGTCGCGCTCGTATGTTTCGCCGTCGGCGAACTCCGTTTGAACGACGAACTTCCAAACGATCTCGTTGTGTTCCGCCTCGAACGACGGCGCGACGCCAAGCGGAAGCGTCGTCGAAAATTCCTCCGCTTCTTCGGCGCCGGACGGAACGTCGACGTCGTACTTCGTAAAGAGCGTTCGCGAAAAGACTTCGCGACGGTTGCAAATCGCGTTCGTTCCCTGCAGATAACGAGCGACCTCTTCGCAACGGACGAAAACGGCCAGTCGCTTCGCCGCGACGCGACCGCGCAAAAAGAGACAAAGCCGAACTTTGCGTCCCGGAAAAATCGGGAGTTCCGAAATTTCGAGCGCCGACGACCCGACGACCCGCTCGACGCGATACGTTCGCCAAAGTCGGCAGCCGAACAGAAACCCGACGCCGCAAAAGATCGCGCAGAAAGCGAACGCAAGCGCTTTGTCGGTCGAGCTTTCCGCCGTCGAAACGACGTAAATGAAGACGCTCCAAGACGCTAAGTTCCAAGCGAGCGTCCCCAACGTCGCGGCGCCGAACGCGAACGATTTTTTAACGTCCGGACGCAAACGTCGCGCCAACCGAACGCCCGGCGAATCCGCGAGCGGCGGAACGTTCGGAACGGTCGGGTAACGCGTCTTTTGGCGGCGAACGTTGGCGAGCGCCTCCCGAGAAAGCGAACGGTCGCGAATCCGAACGACGAACCAACCGCCGCCGAAAAGAATCAACGAAACCGGAATAACGAGAAAAATCCAACCCCAAATCGCCGACGGTTTCAGCAAAAACGCTTGTTTGGGATCGTCGACGCGCACCCAACAACGCGTTTGAACGCCCGGCGCGAACGGTCGCAACGCTTCGAGCGCTTCGTCGCGATCGAAACGAAAACCGCCGTCTTCAGTAAGCGTCGCGCGCTCAAATGTTTGCGTTACGAACGTTTCGTTGTTGAAACAATAACTGATTTTGACTTCCGGACGATGCCAAACGACGCCCCGTTCGTCGACGCGAGAACGGAGGACGCGGTTTTCGACGACGCAGTCGATTTGCGTCAACAAACGTTTTTCGCGCCGCGCTTCGACGCCCCAAGTCGCCAAATGAATCGTCAAAATAAGGAGGCCGAGCGAAAAAACGCCGCCGAGAAGAATTAATTCGGAGAGACGCCAAGCGGCGAGCGAATCTTCCGGGCGTTTCGGCGTCGAGTTGGTCGTTTGCATCGTTCGAGTTCCTTCAAAGAACGCGCTCGGCCGGGCGAACAAAAGGCGAAGGCGCGTTTGTCGATCGTTGACGGCGGACGTTGGACGGCGAATTACTTCGCGTCGTTTCTGCGTTCGGCGCGAACGAACCCCAGTTTTTCCAACGCGTTAAAGACTTCCTCCAACGTTTTTTCGCCGAAATTCGGAATGCTCAAAAGGTCGGAGCGTTTGCATTTAAGGAGTTCGCCGACGGTCGAAATCCCCTGTTCGTCGAGGCAGTTGGTCGTTCGCACCGAGAGGCCGATTTCCGCCATGCTCAGGTCGAGTTTTTCTTGCATTTCGCGACGTCGGATTTCGCCGGGGTTTAACGGAATGCGCGTTCCCATAAGTTCTCCTTATTGTCGGGGCGTCGAGTATTGACGTTTTGAATATCGTTGTTTAGAATTCGGGGTTGGAGGGCGGCGGCTCGACGCGGAAAAGGAGGGCGTCCGGCGCGACCGTTCCGAAAGCCGCGAATCGGCTGTCGAGCGACGCCGGGGAGTTGTCGCCGAGTAAAAAATAACCGGTCGGGGCGCCGTCGTCGCGACGCGGGGGCGGCGTTTGCTCGACGACGCTCGAGTAATGCAGGTCGCGGCGCAGGACCGTCGCGAACGCTCGAGCGACTTCGCCGAGAAGAACGAACGGCGTTGAAACCGCCGTCGGCGCGACGTCGGCTTCGTCGCCGGTTGAAAAGCGCGCGAGTTCGACGTCGTTTCGCGTCAAAACGAGTTCGCCGTCGACGAGAAAGACGCGAAATTGGGGCGCGTCGTCGGTTGCGTTCGCGTCGGCGAGCGTCGAAACGTCCCAAGGAACGCGTTCGCTCGGCGCGTCGACGAAATCGGCGTCGGTCAACTCGTCGAAGGCGCGTCCGGCGCTCGTTTTTCCGTTGAAAAGGGGCGTCGAGCGAAGGGAAATTTCCGCTGTCGTTTCGTCGAAGTCGAGTAAAAAAGCGCGGTTAGGTCGGCGCGCAAGGAGGCGAAAACGCGTCGGCGTTCCGTCGGCGCTCGCCCAAAAAAAGTCGAAAACGAAGTCGCGAACCGGCTCGACCGGCGCGACGTCGTCGCCGTTCCAACGCGGCGTCGGCGATTCGTTGAAAATCGCCGTCGGTTTGAAAACCGTTTGCGGGAAATCGTTTGCGGCGGAACCGGGCGGCGCGTTCGTCGGCGCGTCGTTCCAAATCGGCGTCGTCGCGACGACGGTCAGTCGGTCGTCGGTTCGGCGAAATTGCGTCGCGTCGAGCCGAGTCGTCGTCGCGAGAATTTGTTCGAGCGTTCGGGGCGCGACGCGACCGTCGACGAAGACGTCGCCGCCGACGATTTCGACCGTTTCGCCGGGAAGCCCGACGACGCGCTTCAGCGTCGCTCGCCCGGTCGGGGCGCGGAAGACGACGACGTCCCAACGCTCCGGGCGAAGTTCGGGGGGAGCGCCGTTCCAAGCGCGTTCGACGCGGCGTCGCCAATCGTTCCAAACGCTCTCAACGCTCGATTTCGCTTCGGGACGCGGCGTCGGCGACGCGACGTCGGTCGGGGCGGTCGCTTCGACGAGGGCGCCGTCTTGGAAAACGGCGGTCGACGCCGAGACGCGGTCGAAACCGCAACGCGGGCAGGGGAAAACTCGCGCCGTCGCTCGAAATTTGCGGACTTCCGGCGAGTCGGCGTTCGGCGCGTTCGCGTCGAACGAACGGGACGCCGAAGCGCCGTTTTCCGCTTTTTTATTCGGCGTCGTTTTTCGCGCGGCGTCGAACGAGCGAACGCCGCCGGACGAGTCGACGTCGAGCGTCGTCGCGAACGAGCCGCCGCATTCGGGACAGCTCCAAACGAAACGCGGGCCGAGGAACGCCGGTTCCATCGAGCGACTTTGAACGCGAAAAACCGCCGTCGAACGGACCGGTTCGCGC
Organism: Thermoguttaceae bacterium; assembly: GCA_045577885.1. GTDB lineage: Bacteria > Planctomycetota > Planctomycetia > Pirellulales > Thermoguttaceae > RUG369. The sequence goes on from JAZNJF010000322.1 coordinate 3,343, forward strand.
CAAAGCTCCGGAAAGCGACAAAGCGCCGCGACGCTCGCCGCGCCGAGAAGCGCCGTCGTTCCGGCGAGCGCCGCCAAAACGAGCGGGGCGCGGGAACGGCGAACGGTCGAAACGCGTTCGTCGGCGGGGGAAGAGGGCGGCGATTGGGTCATTATCTTAACAACGCTCCGAAAAACGGCGTCGCAAGGCGTTTTCAACGAACGCGTTGCAACGACTTGCGACGTTGGGAAACGAACGTCGGCGCGGCGGTTGAAAACGCGTTCAACGCAAAACGTCGAGAATCGCGTCGATATCGTTCCCGACGACGACCGGACGATTGGCGAGTTCCGCCGTCGCGACGCCGCGTTTCCCGAGAACGCTCTCAAAGAAAGCCGGGTCGGCGCCGTGATACGCGACCGTCGCGTTCGGGTCTTTCAGCTGGTGCCCGGTCAAAATGCAGACGACGCGCTCGTCGCGACCGATAACGCCTTCGGCGACAAGTTTTTTCGCGCCGGCGACCGACGCGGCGGAGGCCGGTTCGCACCCGAAACCGTTCGCGCCGACGCTCGCTTTCGCGTCGACGATTTCTTGCTCGCTTACCTTGCGGACGACGCCGTCGCAGAAGTCGAGCGCGCGCAAGCACTTCGTCAAGTTGACGGGGCGGTTGATTTCGATCGCGCTGGCGATCGTCGAAGCGCGGCGGTTTTCGGCGTCCATTTGAGCGTAAAACGCGTCGATCTTGGCGTTATCGACGTTTCCGCCGTTCCAACGAAGGCCTTCGTCGTTGTAAAGGCGGTCGAGCGTGTCGGCCCCGGCGGCGTTGATAACGGCGAGGCGCGGAACGCGATCGATCAGCCCAAGTTTCTTCAATTCGATAAACGCTTTCCCGAACGAACTCGAGTTGCCGAGGTTGCCGCCCGGAACGACGATCCAGTCCGGAATCTCCCAACGGAGCGCTTCCAAGACGCGGAACATGATCGTTTTTTGCCCCTCTAAACGGAACGGATTCAAGCTGTTAAGGAGGTAAATCCCCGTTTTCTTCGAGACTTCCTGAACGCGCGCCATCGCGTCGTCAAAGTCGCCTTGAATCTGAACGGTGCGGGCGCCGTAATCGAGCGCTTGCGACAGCTTGCCGTACGCGATTTTCCCGGAACCGACGAAAACGACCGACTTCATCGACTTCGACGCGGCGCAGTAAAGCGCGAGCGAAGCGCTCGTGTTCCCGGTCGACGCGCAAGCCGCTTGCGTCGCGCCGACAAGGCGACCGTGCGTCGTTCCGGCGGCCATCCCGTTGTCCTTGAAGGAGCCGGACGGGTTCATCCCTTCGTATTGGAGGTAAAGCGAGCCCGCCGCCTTGCCGACGTACTCCGCGACGCCGTTCGAACGTTGCAGAATCGTTTGCCCTTCGCCGACGGTAACGCATTGGTCGAGCGGCGCGAACGGCAACAGCTCGTGAAAACGCCAAACGCCGCTAAAACGTTGCGGATTCGAACGTTCGCTCCAATATTTTTCAAAGTCGGCGAGCTTTTTCGGCGTCGGGAGCTTGTCCCAATCGTATTCGACGTCGAGGAGCGCGCCGCACGTCGGGCAGCGGTGAAGAATTTCGCCGACGTCGAACGTCGATCGACATTGGGGATTGATGCAGCGTTGAAAAACGTTCATTGATGTAAGCCTTGCGACCGCGCCGCTTGGAATGCGAGCGGCCCCTTTCCTTCGGTTGGGCTAATTGGGGAAAATCGGTTCCGACGCGCTCGGCGCCGACGGGCTCCCGACTTGGACGGACGGCTCGCCGAACGGCGCGCTTCGCGGCGCGTCGAGACAAACGGAAAACGACGACGCTATTTTGCGAAAAGCGCGTCGCTTTCGTCGAACGACTTTAAATTTTACCCCAAAAGTCGAATTTTAGAAGCCCCCGAACGCGTTTTTGCGTTGACTTGAGCCGTTTTTTTCGTTAAAATGCGAAAAAATTGTCGGCGCGCGGCGTTCGTTTTGCGGGACGTTGTCGCCTATTTTGCCCGCCTTGCCTAGATTACCGTCGGATGTTTTAACGATGAATAAGCTGTCGTCGCGCTCTTCCCGTTTGCTCCTTTTTTTCGCGATCGCGATCTGCTTTTGCGCGCTCGATCTCGGAACGAAACACTGGATTTTCGAGCGTTTAGGCCGTCCGGGCGAGTCGCCGGTCGAGTGGCTGATTCCGGATGTTTTCGGATGGCAAACGTCGCTGAACCAAGGCGCGCTTTTCGGGATCGGGCAAGGGCAAATTCCGCTTTTCGCAACGCTTTCTTGCGTCGCGCTCGTCGGAATCGTCGGTTGGGTTTGGGCCGACTCGACGCGAAGCGTTTTTCTCGCGTCGACGCTCGGGCTGATAACGTCCGGCATTTTGGGGAACCTTTGGGATCGGCTCGGCTTGCACCGGATGCGCTGGAGCGATTTCGACGCCGACGCTTGGGGATGCCCGCGGGAAATGGTCGGCGAACCGATTTACGCCGTCCGCGATTGGATTTTGGTGCGAATTCACGGAACCGGCGACTGGTGTTATAATTGGCCGAATTTCAATATCGCCGACAGTTGCTTGGTTTGCGGCGCGATTTTGATCGGTTTTTACGCGCTCTTTACGCCGACGCCGAAACCGGCGGTCGCGACGAACGAAGCGCCGTCGACGGAAGATAACGCGGAGAATTAAACGCTTTAAACGGCGGAAACGTTAAACGAGACAATTGGTTAAACGAAAGAAACGCCGTCGTCCCAACGGAACGCTCCGGCGGCGAAAAAAAGAACCCGACGCGAAAACTTGTCGCGCCGGGTTTTTTAACGCCGTCGTTGAAGGCGACGGCGTTTGACCGGATTTCGTTAACGCGTTGCGGCGGCGTTATTTAATAACGACTTCGTACCAAATCGTTTGGCTTTCCGGGCCGATTGCGAAGCGCGCGCCGCCGGCGGTCGGTTTGACGGAAAGTTCGCCCTTGCGAGCGCCGCTTTCGTCTAAAGCGAAGACGGAAACCGATTTAGCGTCGACGCCGTTCAGCGTCAGCGTCGCCGGGACGCCTTCGCAAAGAACCGGCGTGCGACCGAGCGCCCCGCCGTAATGGCCCGCCGTCGTAACGTCTTTGCCGACCGTAACCAATTTAGCGTCGGTGTTTTGCATCGCGCCGGTCGCCGTCAAGAGATAGCGTCCCGAAGTCAACTTGCCGACTTTCTCCGCGTCGAGGTCGACGTTCGTCCCCTTGACGAGCGAGACGGTCGCCCAACCGAGTTCCGTCGCGCCGACGTCGAGCGTAACGCCGTCGAATTGCGTCGGTTGCGTAACGAAACCGCTGAAAACTTTCGTGTTCGCGGAGTCGACGACGAAGTAGCCTTTATCCGGCGTCGCAAAGTTCCAACGGATTTCGCCGTAGTCGTTGACGATTTCCTTTTTCTCCTTCGAGCCGAAGCGCGCCGGGAGGTCGGCCCAGCTCTTAATTTCTTTCGCCGACTTGATTTGCGCCGTCGGGAGTTTCAGGTCGGGGAGTTCGATCCCGGCGTAAACCGCGAGCGAAAGGGAACGGTCGAGATTTAACCCGCCGAGCGAACGGTGGTAGCCGGTCAAGCCGTCGCGTTGGATTTCCGATTCCTCGGCTTGCGTCATCGACGGCTTGTAAACGTATTCGCCCGGGCCGCTCTTGAGGTCGCCGCGAACGAACATCCCGTAACAGGCCGGAAGGTGCGCCGTTTTCATCGGTTGCGCGCACATATCGAAGAACGGCGCCATCGCGTCGCGTTGGTATTGCGAACTGTGCGACCAAGCGAATTGGTAAATCGCCGACCAATCTTGGAACGCCGCGACCGCCGCCAACATGACGTTCCCTTCCGCCGCGTAAGGGTTCGGGAACGGATGGTCGTATTCGCTGCAGGTAAACGGCGACCCTAAAACGCGAACCGCGGCCAGGTTGGAGAGCGTTCCGTTCGCCGGAGAGTTCGCCAGCGCCGACGCGCCGACGAGCCAATGATTTTGGTCCCAAGAGCGGCCCGGGAAGTTCGGATGGTTCCAGTAAGCGTGAATGTCGCAGAAGTCGAGGCGAGCTTGCGCGTGCCAAAAACCGTATTGCAGCTGCGTGCCGGCGACCGGCTGTTTCGCGCCGAGCTCGTCCTTAATGAAGCGATGCATCTCTTGCCAATACTTGTTTTCGAGATCGCGGAGGAAGTCCGAGAAGTCGGCGATCGTTTCCGGCGAGAAGAGCGTTGCCGAGTCGCCGTTGCGTTTCGGAACCGGAATCGACTTCGCTTCGAGCGTTTGCGACGCGTCGACGCCGAGCGTTCCGCCGCTTCGGAGCGAGAGATCGGCGATTTCGATCGACGTTCCGTCTTGGAAGGAGCCGAACGAAACGCGGATTTGGTCGTCGCTTTTCGTCGGAAGGAACGGAATCGAAACGGTTTGCCAATCTTTCGTCGCCGTTACGTCGCGGCGGACGCCGACCGGTTGCCAAGGATCGTGATTTTCGACGACGCCGACCGAAATTTTCGACTCGCTTTCGGAACGGATTTTGAACGTAAGTCGATAAGGCGTCCCCTTTTCGACGCCGAGACCGACGCGGTGAATTTGCGGAATCCAAGAGACGGCGCCGGTTTTTTCGACGTCGAGTCGCAACGCGTTCGCGTCGATTCCGGTTTCGCTCGCCGGAACGATTCTCCAACTCGCCTTCGCGGTTTCGTCGAGCTGCAACTCCCAAGGACGGTTGAACTTAAAGTCCGGCGCGAAAGAGCCGTCGGCGATTTGTTCGGGGCCGGTCGGGTAGTCGCGGCTGTTCCAAGCGGCGCGGAGCTTGGCGGTCGAGCCGTATTTCTTCGTAAGCCAAGCGTTCCAAAGACGTTGAAGCTCGTCGCAATACGGTTGCGGCAACGTGTCGAGTTCGCCCCAAGACCAAGAGGCGACGACGGAGTTTTCGTTGTTGATTTCAATGACCGCGACGCCTGGGTCGTCGACGTAAGCCTTGCCGGTGTAAGGGTTGACGTGCGTCAAAAGGTCGCGGGCGTACCTCTTTTGCAGCTCGATCATTCGCGGCTCGAAGTTGTCGACGCCCTTGTTTTGCGTCGGAAGGCCTTCCGAATTTTCGAAGCCGTCGCGCTCGTCGAACGCTCGCGAAACGTGCAGGTTAATGTTGACGTAAACTCCTTCTTTTTGAAGGCAATAGATCATATAGTCGAGTTTGTCGAGCTGTTTCGGATCGATTTTCGTTTGCGTTTTCTCGAAGTTTTCGCCCCAAATTTCGCGGCTGTCCATATGGTGGAGTCGGACGACGCCGATCCCGAACCGCGAAAGCGACCGAGCGAGGAACTCGGCGTTTTCTTTTTCCGGGAAGTTGGCGCCGAAGCAGAGGTTCGTGCCGAGGAAGCGCGCGTCGCCGGATTTGAACGCGAACCGACCGTCCTTCGTCCCGAGGAAACCTCGCGACCCGGCGCTCGGAAGCGGATTGTCCCAAGTCTTGACGTTGGTGATGTTGCCTTGCGCGCCGTGTTGAATGACGAACGGGAATTTGGCCGCGTCGTCGGCGAAAAGGGACGCCGAACCGACGAGGCAGCCGAGAAGCGCCGCGAGCGCCGAACGGGTGAGTTTTTTGCGCATCGGATTTTCCTTAATCGGCCCCGAGCGTCGAAACGCTAAGGGCGGGTAAACGTTGACGTTAAAAGCGTCGTCGAGCCGGCGGCGGGAAACGCGAAATTTCGCGGAGAAGCGGCGCTCGCTCGGTCGACGAACGTTTATTATATCCGACGGCGCGGGCGATTTCCAGTACGCGGCGGGCGTTCGGTTTTATTTTTAAAGAAAATGCGGAAAATTTTAACGAAGAAAAGAGACGCTGATTTCAAAAAATCAAAAGACGTCTTCACGTCGTCGGAAGAAAAGGCGATGAACGACGACGTCTTGGAATATCGTCGCGATTAATATTGTTTTCAAAACAGCGTTTTGACGGAAATATTTTGAAAAAAACAGAAGATAATATTGAGTAAAACGGCGAAGCGGAGAAACAAAAAACGTAAAAATGCGTAATATAAGAAAGAAAGGCGAATAAAAAACGAACGGAGCGATGAAAATTTTGAAAGTTTTAAGGGGCGAGCCCTAGGCATAACGCGCAAGATTGTTATATTTTAAAGAGCGCGTCGCGTCGGCGTTTTTCCGAGGGCGGAAGCGAAGGCGACGACGATAAAATAGCGACGAAGAGCCGCGAGTCGAAAGGAATTCGACGTTAATCGGAAAGGCGAACGATGGAAAACATCTTCATTTTGCACCTCGCGATAATTTTGGGCGCCGGTTTGGTCGCCGGATGGATTTGCAAACGCTTGAACGCGTCGCCGCTGATCGGCTATTTGGTCGTCGGCGCGCTGATCGGCCCGGGCGGATTCGACTTAACCGGCTCGAAGGAGATGGAAAAAGCGCTGAACGAAGCGGTCGAACAGGCGGCGGAACTCGATCCGGATTTCGCCGAAACTCATCGCTTAAACGTTGACTCGACAACGACTTCCGGCGATGCGCAAGCGGTGAAAAAAGAGACGACCGCGGCGGAAAACGCGACGGGAAATTTGGAAAAAACGGAAAAACCGTTGACCGAGAAAGAACTTGCGGAAGAGCTCGCCGAGCGCGAACAACACGTCGTCGAAATTCAAGAGGAAATCCGCAAGGACGAATTTGCGTTCGACGCGACGACGGAGTTCGGCGTCCTGTTGCTCTTATTTGCGATCGGTATTGAGTTTACGTTCGACAAACTGGCGGCGACGGCGCGTTATATGTTCCTCGGCGGCTCCTTGCAAATGGGGCTGACAATTCTTATCTCGATCGCCGCCAACATGTTGTTCGGAATGAGTTTAACGAGCGCGTTCGTCTTGGGGTGCGTCGTCGCGCTTAGCTCGACGGCGCTTGTGTACCGCAGCGTGCAGGACGTCGGCCAAGCGGACACCAAGCGCGCGCAGGCGACGGTCGGCCTCTTGATTTTTCAAGACTTAGCGTTGGTGCCGCTCCTCTTGATTCTGCCGAAAATTTTGGGCGCCGGAGCGGACGAAGGAAGCGGTTGGTTCGCGAATTCTTGGGTCGATATGGCGGCGAAATCGGGCGCTTTTTGCGCGGTCGTCGTCTTGGCGAAGTGGGCGAACGTGAAATTGGTCGTGCCGCGTTTGGCGGCGTTGCGTTCGAACGAGCTGGTGATTTTGTTCGCCGTATTCGCTTTGTTGGGAATGTGTTGCGTCGCGGAGGCGCTGGGTTTGACTCCGGCGCTCGGCGCGTTGGCGGCCGGCGTCGCGCTCGGCGAAAACCGTTTGACGCGGCAAATCGACGCGCTGGTAACGCCGTTCCGCGAAGCGTTTTCCGCGATCTTCTTCATTTCGCTCGGGATGATGACCGACTTTTCGTACGTTTGGCTTCACCCGATTCTTTGCGCGAGCGCGCTTGTAGGGGCGGTCGCGTTGAAATG
>JAZNJF010000323.1:0-9897 GCA_045577885.1 Thermoguttaceae bacterium
GCCAGCCTGGATAGCTTCCAGAGCCTGCAGAGCGGAACCCTTCACGATCGGAATGTCGTCGCCGGGGAAATCATAGGAGCTCAGCAGCTCGCGGATTTCCATCTCAACCAGCTCCAGCAGCTCTTCGTCGTCCATCATGTCCGTCTTGTTCAGGAACACGACGATGTAGGGCACGCCCACCTGACGGGCCAGCAGAATGTGCTCGCGGGTCTGGGGCATCGGGCCGTCGGGAGCGGATACCACCAGGATCGCGCCGTCCATTTGCGCCGCGCCGGTGATCATGTTTTTGATGAAGTCCGCGTGGCCCGGGCAGTCGATGTGAGCGTAGTGACGTTTTTCCGTTTCGTATTCGACGTGCGCGACGGCGATCGTAACGGTTTTGGTAGCGTCGCGGACGGTGCCGCCTTTCGCGATGTCGGCGTAGGATTTGACTTGGGCAAGGCCCTTCGCCGCTTGAACGGCCAAAATGGCGCTCGTCAACGTGGTTTTACCGTGGTCGATGTGGCCGATCGTGCCGACGTTAACGTGCGGCTTAGTTCGTTGGAAAGTTTCCTTCGCCATTGCGAAATCTCCTATAATTAGGATCGAAGTGTTAAACGATGCTATTACAACGATACCCCTCGCAAGCCCTAAGAAAAAAGCTGCCGATGAGATTTGAACTCATGACCTCGTCCTTACCAAGGACGCGCTCTACCGACTGAGCTACGGCAGCGATGCAGGACCCGGTTGGGGTAATCTCGCGCTAAGACGGGCTAGACTCGTCTTTACGTCGCTTTACGTCTTCCGCCGCAAAAACGGCAAAGAAATCGTTAAGCGGGTGAAGGGAATCGAACCCTCGTTATCAGCTTGGAAGGCTGTTGCTCTACCATTGAGCTACACCCGCAAACTTTGCGACAAAAAAACCGGCGAGTCAAGAGACTGATACCGGCTTTTTTACGCCGTCGCTTTGTTTGCCAAGCAAACTAGCGCTTAAATAAAGTGGGGGTTGAAGGATTCGAACCTCCGAAAGCGATGCTAACAGATTTACAGTCTGCCCCCTTTGACCACTCGGGAAAACCCCCTTTATTTGTCGACGATTTTTCACGTCCTTTGTTTTACTCTTGGAGAGCTAGCGAGGGGAATCGAACCCCTAACCTGTTGATTACAAATCAACTGCTCTGCCAATTGAGCTACGCTAGCCGGAAAATGTTTTTAAGATCATCTCGGTAAGCGCGACGATTTTATTTTAACTTGTAAAAGTTTTTTGTCAAGCGACTTTTTAAAACTTTTTTTCAAGTTTCGTTTGAGGAAGCGTCGGCTTTGGGCTTTTGCTTAACCCCCTAACGATGCGTTAATGATAACCGACTTTCAGAATTTGACAAGGGGCTTTTTGTTTTTTTTCTTCAAATTTTTTCAGAACGTCGATTTCGTCTCGGGGCCGTTCCTTTATCGTCGCGTTTTAACCTCGTTTTTTTGCGACCGCTTTTCCTTTTTTTAAAATCCTTTATGATATAACGCATAGGCGGGCGGCGCGCGGGCGGCCTCGTTTATTTTGTCGCGCATTTTTTTAAATATTTTGAGGGAAACTCGGTGAAAAGCGATCATTTTTCGCGTTATTTATCGGAAGAAACGGACGCGGCGCGCGTTCGTTTTGTCGTTGGAATCGATTTGGGCACGACGAACTCCGCCGTTTCTTACGTCGATCTCGACGCTACGGAGCGTTCGCTCGAGATTTTGCCGATTCCGCAAGCGGCGGCGGTCGGCGTTTTGGAAGAGCGGACGACGCTTCCGTCCTTTTTTTGCCGCTCGGCCGACGCGCCGACGGAGCCGACGAACCCGGAGCGTCGCGATTTTTCGACGAAAAAGGCGCCGAAGGACGGGAAAATCGGCGTCGTCGGGGCGTTCGCTCGCGATTTTGGCGCGTCGGAGCCGGATTCGTTCGTTTCGTCGGCGAAGTCTTGGCTTTGTCATTCGGGCGTCGACCGGACGGCGAAGATTTTGCCTTGGTCGACCGACGCGGAGGCGGGCGCGCTCCGTTGGTCGCCGGTCGAGATTAGCTCCTTCTTTTTGGCGCGGATTCGCGACGCTTGGAACGCTCGGTTCCCGGAATTTCCGCTCGAAACGCAGGACGTCGTCTTGACGATTCCGGCCTCGTTCGACGAAACGGCGCGCGAGTTAACGATTCGAGCGGCGAAGTTGGCGGGGATTCCGAAACTCGCGCTCGTCGAGGAACCGCAAGCGGCGTTTTACGCTTGGCTCGAAGGGCGGGAAAACGATTGGACGGAGTTCGTCAAACCGGGCGAAAAGATTTTGGTTTGCGACGTCGGCGGCGGAACGACCGACTTCGCGCTGATTTACGCGCTTGAGCGGGGCGATTCGACGGAAAATAGCGAAAATGGGCAAAATAGCGAAAACGGCGGCGTTCGGTTTTATCGCGTCGCGGTCGGCGATCACTTGATTCTCGGCGGCGACAATCTCGACCTCGCGCTTTTCCATTTTCTTGAGCGAAAGTTCGCCGAGAAGCGACCGACGCCTCTTTCCGCTCGCGAACGCGCGCTACTGTTGCGGGAAAGTCGCGAAACGAAGGAATTTTTCTTGAGCGCGAACGCGGAAAACAGCGAAGACGCGCAAGATAGGAAGAGTCGGCGGGTCGTTTTGCCGGGGAGCGGCGCGAAATTGGTCGGCGGCGGGCTCTCGGTCGAGGTCGAACGGACCGACGTCGAGAAAATTTTGCTCGACGGCTTCTTTCCGCGGGTTCCGCTCGACGCGGCGCCGGTTCGTCGACGCGTCGGCGTTCGGGAAATCGCGCTGCCGTACGCGCCCGACCCGGCGATCACTAAGTATTTGGCGAATTTTTTGACGACGCGACGCGACGCCGGGCTCGAGCTCGAACGCTCCGGGATTTTCGACGGGACGACGGGGCGACCGGCGGCGGGGAAAAACGGCGAAATTGAGCAAGACGGCGAGGTTGGACAAGGCGGCGTCGCGAACGCGGTCGATCGAGCGCGTCCGGACGTCGTTCTTTTTAACGGCGGAGCGTTCGAGTCGCCGACGTTGCGGGCGCGAATCGTCGAGTCGTTGGTCGATTGGTTCGGCGGCGCGGAGTCCGGCTGGCGTCCTAAGGTCTTGAAAAACGAAAACTTGTATTGGGCGGTCGCGAAGGGCGCGGCTTATTACGGGCTCGTCCGACGCGGGCTCGGAACCCGAATCGGCGCGTCGTTGGCTCGGACGTATTACGTCGGCGTCGCGACGGACGAGAAAACGGGGGAAACGGGCAAGAAGGACAAGGAGGGCAAAAACGGCAAGGCGGGGGAAGCGGCGAAGGCGGTTTGCTTGCTTCCGGCGCGCGCGGAACCGGGGGACGAAGTAACGCTCCCGAAAACGTTTGAGTTGGCGGTCGACCGACCCGTTTCGTTCCCGATCTTCGTTTCGAGCGTTCGAACGACCGACGCGCCCGGCGATTTGGTCGAAATCGACCCGAACGAAATTCGCGAGTTGGCGCCGATTTGCACCGCCCTTAAAACGCGGTCGCAAGCGAAAAAAGACGCGAAAACGATTCGAGCGCGCCTCGTCGCCCGACCGACCGAAATCGGAACGATCGAGCTGTTCCTGCAGGAAGTTTTGCCGGAAAAAACGGAAATAACGGCGGAAGCGGCGGAAAACGGCGAGTCGGCGGGGAAAAGCGGGCGGCGGACGCGGGCGTCGCGCTGGGCGCTCCAATTCGACGCTCGCGGCGGAACGCAAACCGACTGGGAAGCGACCGCGAACGAAGGGGAGAGCGAAGGCGTCGTCGACGAATCGCTCGTCGAGGCGGCGCGACTCGTCTTGACGGCGACGTTCGCGACCGACGAAACGCTCCGGCAAACGAACGAAACGCGGACGGCGGCGGGACTCGAACCGCTTGAACGCGTCAAGCCGGGCGACCTCTTTCGGCGGTTGGCGGAGGCGGTCGGAACGTCGCGGAACGAATTTCCGATAACGCTTCTTCGCCGGTTGGCCGAAACGACGCTCGAACTGGCGGACGGGCGGCGCCGTCAAGCGGCGGTCGAGGCGCGTTGGCTGAATTGGCTCGGGTTCGCGCTTCGACCCGGTTTCGGCGCCGCGACCGACGATTGGCGGGTCGAGCAAACTTGGAAAGCGGTCGCCGGCGCGCTCGCGTTCGGGACGCCGGAGAGTCGAACGCAATACTGGATTCTTTGGCGGCGCGTCGCTTCCGGGCTCGGCGCGGGACGGCAAAAGACGTTGGCCGAACCGCTCCTCGGGAACCTGCGGGCGCTCCGACGGCGGTTGGTCGACGGGCGCGGGAAGGGACCGGACGTCGATTTGACGTCGCAGGAAGGCGCGGAAATTTGGCGGCTCCTCGGCGCGCTCGAACTCCTCCCGCCGGAGACGAAAGAGGAAATCGGCGCGATTATTTTGGACGTGTTGTCGAAAAAGAATCTCCGCCCGATTCGCGACGCGCTCGTTTGGACGCTCGGACGGGTCGGGGCGCGAACGCTTTTCAACGCGCCGCTCGACCGCGTCGTTCCGGCGGCGACCGCGAGCGATTGGGCGCGGCGCTTTCTCGCGTTCCTGCAAGAGCGCGGCGAAGAGCCGACGGCGACCGACTTTTTCGCGTTGGCGCGGTTGACTCGGCGCTCCGGCGAAGCGGCGTTCGACGTCGACGACCCGACCCGCGACGCGGTTTCCGCGTTTTTGGCGAAGAACGGCGTCGCGGAAACGACCGAACGAGCGCTCGACGCGAAAGAGCGCGTCGTCGACGCCGAAACGACCGCGATTTTTGGCGAAACGCTTCCGCTCGGTTTGCGTTGGAGCTGAACGACGGCGAGCCGGGCGGTTTGGGTTGTTAACGTAAGCGAGTAAAAAACGGAAAACGGGGCGATTTGAGCGGTCGGCGCGAACGAGCGAAAGTCGGCGGATTGCGGCGAGTCGGCGGAAAACGTCGATTTTGCGGAGCGGCGGCGGTTTTCGGGGCGTTTTCGACGCGTCGCGGAGCGGCTCGAGCGCTTGGAAAGCGACCGAAACGAGCGTATAATATTAATAAGGGCGAAAACGCGCGAACCGTCGCGAACGGCTTCGGCCCAATCGGGCGTTTCGAAGCGGTTGCGAACGCGTCGGACGTTTCGGAGCGTTGGCGCCGACGTTGAAATTTTTTGGAAAAGTCGAGGAGCATTTTCGATGAAACGGTTTTTTAAAGCGGTCTGCGTCGCGGCGACGTTGACGGCGGCGGTTTGCGTCGGTTCGAACGCGTTCGCGCAAGAAGCGGCGCAAGAAACGAAAGCGGCGGACGGCGTTTTTAAGTTGGGCGTTATCGGCGCGACGACGTCGCACGTTCCGGCGTTCGTTAGCGTTATCAACAATCCGGACGGCGAAGAGCTTTACCAAAAGTTCGAAGTCGTCGCCGTTTACCCGGGCGGGATGCCGGACAATCCGGACAGCTGGGATCGCGTCGAAAAATACACGAGCGAATGCGTCGCCGCCGGACTGACCGTTTACCCGACCGTCGAAGAACTCGTCGCGAACGTCGACGGCGTTTTGCTCGAAAGCGTCGACGGTCGCCCGCACCTCGAACAAGCGAAACCGGTCATCGCCGCGAAGAAACCGCTCTTCGTCGACAAGCCGATGGCGGGCTCCTTGGCCGACGTCCTCGAAATGTTCCGCTTGGCGAAGGAAAACGACGTTCCGATCTTTACCGCGTCGTCGCTCCGCTTCGTCGCCGGATACCAAAAGATGCGCAACGAACAGCCGCTCGGCGAAATTTTCGGTTGCGACGCGACGAGCCCCTGCTCGACGAACCCGAAACACCCGTCGCTTTATTGGTACGGTATTCACGGCGTCGAGTCGTTATTCACGATTATGGGTCCGGATTGCGTTTCCGTTTCGCGAACCAACACGACCTCGGCGGACGTCGTCGTCGGCGTTTGGAAGGGGCGCAAAATCGGGACGTTCCGCGGCGTTCGCAAGGGCGCGGCGACTTACGGCGCCAAAGTCTTCGCCGAAAAGGGCGTCGAAGAAGCCGGAACTTACGAGGGGTACGAACCGCTCGTTCGCGAAATTTGCAAGTTCTTCGAAACGGGCGTCGCGCCGGTCTCCGAAGAGGAAACGACCGCGATTTTCGCCTTCATGACCGCCGCCGACATGAGCCGTCGCGCCAAGGGCGCCTCGGTCGACCTCAAAGACGCGATTAAAGCGGCGAAAGCGGAAAAACGGACGACCGTCAATATTCGTTTCACCGAGAAGAGCGAAATCATTTGGACGGGCGAAGACGGCGCCGAAAAGACGGTCGAAATGAGCGACCTGCGCGGTTTGATCGAAGCGGAAGCGGAAAACTGCGACGTCGTTCGCGTTATTTTGGACAACCGCGTCGGCGTTCCGATCGACACGGTCCATAAAGTTTTGACCGAAGTCGAAGACGCTTACCTCGCGAATTATCTTTATTGAGTCGAGAAGCGATAAAAGCGACGCGCGCCGCCGTTCGAACTCCGAAATTCGTTCCGGAGCGAACGGCGACGGCGTCGTTTTTTCGACGTATTAATATATATTGACAAAAATTGGGATCGGAGCGCGACCGTCGGCGAAATTTTCGCCGTCTTTCGCTCCGTCGGACGGCGGCGAAACGAACGGCGCGTTTTCGCTTTTTCCGTCGTTTTTTGCGCGAAACGAACGATTTTTGCGGAAACGGCGGCGCGTCCCTTGGAAAACGGCGCGTTTCGTGTAAAATAAAGGCGGCTTTTCGTTCGACGCGACGGCCCGAGCTTTTATTTTTTCGACAGGAGACCCTTAACAATGCCGGTAGAACGCGAGCAAATCGACCGCGCCGAACAAATTCGAAGCGGACTTGCGCAACTCAAAACGTCCCTCGATTACGACGCGAAAAAAGCGGAAATCGCCGAAATCGACAAACAAATGACCGCCGCCGACTTTTGGGACGACGCGGAAAAATCGCAATCGGTCGTCGCGCGAATGAAGGCGTTGAAGGCGCTGACGAAGCCGATGGACGAAATTCTCGCCGAACTCGACGAGCTCGACGTCTTCTTCGAAATCGGTCGCGACGACGAAGAAACCGCCGCCGAAATCCCGGCGAAGTTGCGGAGCGTCGAGGAAACGCTCGCCAAGTTGCAAACCGCCGCGCTCCTGAACGGTCCGTTCGACGCCAACGACGCGATCCTCTCGATCAACGCTCGCGACGGCGGCACCGACGCCAACGACTGGGCCGAAATGCTCTTGCGGATGTATATCAACTGGGCGCAGTCGCGCGGGTACTCCGTCGAAATTCTCGACCGGCAAGACAACGAGGAAGCCGGAATCAACAGCGCGAGCGTCATGGTGCGCGGCCCGATGGCGTACGGCTATCTCAAAAGCGAAATCGGAACGCATCGCTTGGTTCGCATTAGTCCGTTCAACTCGGAAGGCAAGCGGCAAACGAGCTTCGCCGCGGTCGACGTCAACCCGGAAATCGACGACTCGATCGACGTCGATATTAAACCGGAAGACGTCCGCGAAGACGTGTTCCGCGCGAGCGGCGCCGGCGGGCAGCACGTCAATAAAACGTCGAGCGCGATTCGCTTGACGCACGTCCCGACGAACACCGTCGTGCAGTGTCAAAACGAGCGGAGCCAACACAAGAACCGCGCGACCGCTTGGAAAATGCTCCGCGCCCGTCTCCTCCAACGCGAGGAAGAAAAGCGCGAACAGATGATGGCCGAAAAATATAAGAATATGGCGAAAGTCGGCTTTGGGTCGCAAATTCGCAACTACTTCCTGCACCCGGAGCAACGCGTTAAGGACAGCCGCACCGGGTTCGCGATGGGGAGTTTTCACGAAGTCCTCGACGGCGGCGTTCATCCGTTTATGGAAGAGTACCTGCGTTGGCGCGTCCAAACCGACTGACGCGTCGCGTTGGAAAAAGCGGCGACGTCGGCGCGCGACGGCGGCGTCGGCGGCTTGAAAACGAATTTTAAAACGGAGTGCGATTAACGTGCCGACGTCTCTTTTTCAGTACGAAATGCTGCCGACGACGTGGTTTTACCTTTCGTCGCTGATGATCGTCGCGGTTTTTTTCCGTTTTAATCGCGTTTTTAGCGTTCGCAACCTCGATATATTAGCGTTGATTTTTTTGACGCCGGGGCTGATTTACATCGCGATGGGGTCGGCGCCGCAGGGGTATCTTTGGTTGGCGTTGATTGGAGCGTTTGTCTTCGCGCGCTTGGTTTTCGACTCGGCGCTGCGTCGGCGGCCGATGTTGGAGCCGAACTTGAACGTCGCCGGATTGACGTTCGCTTGCGTCGCGGCGTCGGCGTTTATTGTTCCGAATCTTTGGTTGAATCGCGGCGATTTCTCGGAGTCGCCGCGCGCTTGGCGGCTCGAGCAAATTTTGACGGCGGCGGACGCGAACGACGAGAACGCCGTTAACGTCGAGGAGCGGCCCGGTTTTCGCCCCTTTTTGCGAGCGGCGGAAAAGACGAATCGGTTCTTTGCGCCGTCGGACGAGGCTTGGATTCGCGCCGCGACGAGTTCCGCGACCGAAACGACGAACGCCGAGTCGAGTCTTTATTTTTTTGGAAGGTCAATTCGAGTCGACGGCGCGCCGGAGCGTTCCGCCGACGGCGAAAAAACGTCCCGAGCGATGCGCGCGATGCGCTGGGCGGCCGGACGCGTCGGCGAAAACGAGTTTGCGACCGGCGATCGAGCGCGCGGCGAAACGGACGCGAACGCGTCGTCGACGGAGTTTGTCGGCGCCGAAATCGCTCCGCCCGCTCCGGTCGCGCCGTCCGTTTCCGAGTCGGGGGCGGGAATTGGGGCGGCGTCGACGCCGACGAGCGCGCCGATTCCCGCTCCGATTCCGACGCCGCCGCCGCGCGACGTTTATCGTTTGACGCCCTCCGACGCCGACGCGAATCCGCAAAGCGCGTCCGGTCTCGACGGGGACGGGGAGAAAGCGGGCGACGCGGGGCCGCGAACGCCTTCGATCGAGCGGACGGCGTTAATTTTGAGCGTCGGCGCGTTGCAGATCGGGGTCGTCGTTTTGATCGTTTTGATCGGGCGTTTTCATTTGGGCTCGACGCAAACGGGGCTTGCGGCGGCGTTGCTTTACCTGTTGGCGCCGTATGTCAACCAATTTTCCGCGTGTTTGGATCATATCGTTCCGGCGTTGGCGATTTTAACGGCGGTTTTGTTTTATCGCCGTCCGGTCGCGTCCGGTTTCGCGTTGGGAGCGGCGGGATCGCTGGCGTTTTATCCGTTTTTCCTTTTGCCTCTTTGGTTCGGATTTTATTGGAAACGAGGCGCGGCGCGTTTCGCGATCGGAACGTCGGCGGCGGTTTTGACGTTCGCGGTCGTTTTGTTGGCGACGACCGGCTTGGGCGAAAATTACGGTTCGGCGTTGGCGGCGATGTTGGGGCGGCGGTCGTTCTTTTTAGCGTCGGCGAACGGACTTTGGGAGTATTGGCCGCGTTTTTACCGCGTTCCGTTGATTTCGTTGTTCGGCGTTTTTTGCGTCGGATACGCGCTTTGGCCGCCGCGCAAAGACTTGGCGACGTTGATTTCCGGCTCCGCGGCGTTGATGTTGGGCGTTCAATTTTGGATGGGATACCGCGGCGGACTTTATATGGCTTGGTACTTGCCGTTGACGGCGCTGACGATTTTTCGCCCGAATCTTTTCGACCGCGTCGCGACGACGACCGTCGTCGACGTTTAGTTTGGCGTCGGTCGGCGACGGGAGACCGTCGATTAGCGTTGGGGGGCGGTTCGCGGCTCGTTGAACGAGAGAAGGGAAAAAGGGATGGCGAAACGAACGAAAACGAACGCGTTCGATTGGGCGGCGATTCAATGGGCGCGTTTGATCGAGGAGAAGGAAGGCCGCGTCGATTTCGCCGAAGAGCGCGCCGAAGCGGAGGCGGAGCGCGACCGTTTGGGGCG
>JAZNJF010000324.1:0-4133 GCA_045577885.1 Thermoguttaceae bacterium
CTTGTTCGCGCCGCCTTCTTCCCTCTTCCGCTCCATTTTCCGCGTCGCGCTTTCTGTCTTTCCGCTTATTTTTTCGCGTCGCGTTTTCCGTCTTTCCGCTTATTTTTTCGCATCGCCTCTCCGCGTTCCGCTCCTTTTTCCGCGCCGTTTCCTTTTTTAACGCTTCGACGCCGCAAAAATCCGCAAAAAATAAAAAAATTTCCAAGAAAATCGCGTTTTGCGTTTGAAAAAGAGCGGGCCGCGCGGTATACTGAAGAAAAGTCGAGTCGACGACGGCGGACAACGTTCGCGCCTTATATTTTATCCAAACGTCGAAACTCGCAAAATCGATTCGACCGCGACGCAAATCCGGCGTCGCGGCGCCCGTTTATTAACGAAAATCGCTTTAGCGCGCAAGAAAGGAATTTTAACATGGAAAAAATGCCGATCGGCGTTTTCGCCAGCATCGACGCGGGTCTCGGCGTCAAATTGGAAGTCGTTCGCGACCTCGGCGTCAAAACGATTCAACTGCACACCCCGGCGAAAGCCTCCCGCACTCCGGAAAACGCTAAGGCGTTCCTCGCCAAACTCGCCGATTACGGGATCACGACGACGGTCGTCTTCCTCGGCTTCGAAGGCGAAAGTTACGAAACGATCGAAATCACCGCGAAAACGGTCGGTTTCGTTCCGGAAGAAACGCGCGCCGCCCGTCTCGCCGAAGCTCGCGAAATCGCCGACTTCGCCAAACTCCTCGGCGTCGAAGCGATCGGTTCGCACATCGGTTTCGTCCCGCACGACCGCGACTCCGACCTTTACAAAGGAATGGTCGCCGCGATTCAAGAATATTGCGACTATCTGAAAGCGAACGGTCAACGCCTCCACCTCGAAACCGGTCAAGAAACCGCCGAAAACCTCCTCGCGTTCCTCGGCGACGTCGCCCGCGACAACATCTTCATCAACTTCGACCCGGCGAACCTCATTCTGTACGGAATGGGCGATCCGATCGAATCGCTGAAAAAAGTCGCGAAATATATTCGTTCCTGCCATTGCAAGGACGCGAAAAAAACGACCGGCGTCCCGGGCGTCGATTGGGGTTGCGAAGTTCCGTTCGGCCAAGGCGACGTCGACGCGAAACGCTTCATCCAAACGCTCGCCGAAGTCGGGTATGAAGGCCCGCTGACGATCGAACGCGAAATTCCGGAAGAACCGGAACGCCAAAAGGCCGAAATCGGTCAAGCGATCGAAGTGATCAACGCGATCAAAGCGACGCTCTAATCTGCGTCGAACCGACGGTCGCCGTTTGCACCCGTTTTCCCGCTTAAAAATCGAACGCGTCGCGTCAAACGACGTCGGACGTTCCTTTTTTAAGCGGGCGGGGTCGTTTTTTGCCGCGTTGAAACGTAATTCCGACGCTCCTTCCCCTAATTCTCCCCCCAATTTCAAGGACGAACCCTAAATGCCCAACCTGACGAAAACTTATCCGCATTCGCTCGGCAAAGAGGAAGCCGCGCGCCGCATCAAAGAACGAATCGCGTCCGAAAAAATTAGCAAGGCGAACGTCGCTTCCGTTTCGAAAGAGGTTTGGAACGACCCGTACAACCTTGATTTTGCGATGACGCTTTTCAATTATCGCGTCGACGGAACGTTAAAAGTCGAAGATTCGGAAATTATCGTCAATCTTAATCTTCCCTTTGTCGCGATGATGGTCAAAGGGATGATCGAAGATCAGATGCAACAACAAATGGACATTATGTTGGCCTAATGTTTCCCGCGTCGACGTTTCGCGAAGATCGCCGTTCGCTCGCCGTCGCTTAACGCAACGTTAACAAAATTCCCAGTAATCCGATGAAAATTGTCGTTTTAGACGGTTTTACCGCCAACCCCGGCGACTTAAGTTGGGACGCCTTTCGCGAACTCGGCGACCTAACCGTTTTCGACCGCACTCCCGCTTCCGAAACGGTCGCGCGAACGCTCGACGCCGACGCCGCGTTGACGAACAAAGTCGTTTTCGACGCGGAAACGCTCGACGCGCTTCCGAATTTGCGGTATATCGGGGTTTTAGCGACCGGTTTCAACGTCGTCGACCTGCAAAAGGCGCGCGAACGAGGCGTCGTCGTTACCAACGTTCCGACCTATAGCGCCGAATCGGTCGTTCAATCGACTTTCGCGCATTTGTTGAACCTTGCGTCGAGTCTCGCCGTCAACGCCGCGGCGGTTCGCGACGGCGCTTGGTCGACCGCGCCCGACTTTACCTTCACTCGCGGCCCGCTGACGGAGCTTTTCGGGAAGCGGCTCGGAATCGTCGGCTTCGGAACGATCGGACGTCGCGTCGCGGAAGTCGCTCGAGCGTTCGGGATGCAGGTTGTCGCGTTCGGCCCGCGTTTGACGATCGGTTCGGAACCCGCGCCGGGCGTTCGCGCCGTTAGTCTTGACGAACTTTTCGCGACGAGCGACGCGATTTCGTTGCATTGTCCGCTAACTCCGGCGACGAAAAATCTCGTCGACGCGGAGCGTTTAAGTCGCGTCAAAACCGGCGCTTGGCTGATCAACACCGGACGCGGTCCCTTGCTCGACGAAGCGGCGGTCGCGGCGGCGCTCGTTTCCGGCAAATTGGGCGGCGTCGGCGTCGACGTTCTCTCGACCGAACCGCCCGCCTCGGACGCCCCGTTGATCGCCGCACCGAACTGCTTTATTTCGCCGCATACCGCTTGGGCGACGCTCGAAGCGCGAACCCGGTTGCTCGCCGTCGCCGCCGAGAATTTGCGCGCGTTTGCGACCGGTCGACCGGTTAACGTCGTCAATTAAACGTCGTCTCTTTGGGGGCGTCGGTCGTTTCGACTTGGCAAAATACGCCGTTTAGGCAAGCGCGTTTTTTCGATTCCCGAACGCTTAAGTTAAATTTTAACGTTTTTAACGCCGTCAATGGAGCAGCAAACGTTCGTTCAACCTTGACCCCCCGAAGCGCCGCGTCCGTCGGCGCGCGCCGAGTGCGCGGCGTTGGCCGTTTTTGAGTTGGCGCTCGAACGCCCGACCGGTCGACCGACGTCGGCGCGCAAAATCGCCGAGAAATACGGCCTTTCGGAGCGTTTTTTAACGCAAGCGTTGCAACGCCTCCGCCGTTTTGGAATCGTCGGAACGGAGCGCGGTTCTTTCGGCGGTTTCCGTTTGATCGCCGACCCCGCCGAACTGACGCTCGGTTTCGTCGTCGCCGCCGTCGAAGCGCCGCCCCCTTCCTCTAAAAAAACGGCGACGTCGGACCAAACCGAGACGCGGTCTCCCGACGTCGTCTCGACGGAGGCGCCCGCGTTCGGTAAAAATCGCGCGACCGACAAACGCCGCAAAGTCGTCGACTCGACGGCGACCGACGCGTCCGCCGTCGCGACCCGCGCCCTTTTCGACCGCGCTTGGCGAGACGCGGAAACGAAGCGGCAAGAATTTTTGAACGCGATTCTCATCTCCGATCTTCTCGCCGCCGCTCGAAAAGACGCGCCCGTCGATTTCACCATTTAACCCCGCCTTCCCATTTTATCGCAACGAGTTCCGATGACGTCCGCTCCTTTCGACGCTTCCACCGTCCCTCCCGAAACGCCGCGCCGTCCCTTTTTCTTTATCTCCGCCGGCGACCCGAGCGGCGACGCGCACGCGGCTCGACTCGTCGAAGCGCTCGAACGCCGCTTCCCGAACGCTCGTTTCGCCGGATACGCGGGCCCGAAGACGGCGGCGACTTCCTGCGACGTTCGCGTCGATTTAACGCGATTCGCGGTGATGTGGATCGGTCGCGCCGTCGCGAACCTGCCGAATTTCCTTCGCATTTTGAAAAACGCCGATAAAATCTTCCGCAACGAACGTCCGGACGCGGTCATTCTTGTCGATTTTCCCGGTTTTAACTGGAAAATTGCGAAAAAAGCGAGGGCGGCGGGCGTCCCGGTCGTTTACTTTATGCCGCCGCAAATTTGGGGTTGGGCCCAATGGCGCGTCAAGAAAATGCGCCGTTTGACCGATCTCGTTCTCTCCTGTTTCGCGTTTGAAGACGCTTGGTTCCGCGAAAACGGCGTCCGCTCGACGCTGATTGGGCACCCGTTTTTCGAGTCGACGCGCAATTCGCAAATCGACGCGGCGTTCCTCGCCGACCTCGGAAGCGCCGAAAACGGACG
>JAZNJF010000325.1:0-3055 GCA_045577885.1 Thermoguttaceae bacterium
CCAAGAACCGCCGAAAACGAGCGCGGCGAAGAGCGATTTTTGCGCCAACTCGCCCCCTTCGAGCTTTTCGAGGTCGTCGGCGTCGCGAATCAGCATGTATCCGAAGCGCGCGATCGGGAAGGCGATTCCGAAAACCGCGACGGCGCCGACGATTCCGCTCAAAACCGCCGACTTAACGAGCCCGACGCCGAACGCCGCGCCGAAAACGAGCAGAATTCCGAGCAAGCTAAGAAGAAGACTTTTCGTCGAAAACTCGAATCGATTTTGTTCGATCGGCCGCGTTTCCTTCCCGACGCGCGTCGTTTTGCCGTCTTGAACGACTTCGTCCGGCGCGTGAACGACGACTTGAACCTTCGGAATCTCGATGATGTGTCCGCATTTGGGGCAGGGGCCCTTTTGACCGGCGAACTGGTCGCCGACTTCGAACGACGTCATACAGCCGGAGCAGATAACTCGAATCGCCATTAATCTTTCCTTGCGTTGCGTTGGTTAAGGGACGAAAGCCGCCGCGTCGGCGACGCGAACTCGGCGAAAAGGGAAAACGCGAAACGCGGAAACGTCGAAACGACCGCGCTTTCTTCATTTTAACGAGACGACGCGAAAATTTCAAGCCCGTTTTCCGCTTCTTTCGCGATTTCCGACGACGGAAGCGGACGGACGAGCGGAAATTTCGCGTTAAAATAGGCAGACGGCGCAGCGTCGGCAAAGCGCGGAAACGCGAGGACGCGTCAAGGTTTGAGACGCGAAAGCCCCAAACGCGTTCGACGGCGGTTGAGTTCTTCGAGGCATTTCGGGACGGCCGATAAAAAGCGAACGATTTGGCTCGCCGTCGTTTCGAGCGCGGCGGCGGTTGCGGGCAGGTTCTCGCCGTTCGCTTCGAAAACGTCGAAGAATTCCGAAACAAGAATCGCGTAATCGAAACTCGACGGCGCGACGCGGAGCTTGCCCCCTTGCAAGCGAGCGAACCAACGGAGCGAAGCGCGGTCGTCGGCGGACGCGGGGATTTTTGACGACTCTAAATTCTCTAAAGCGCCTAAATTAACGTCGGCGGAGGGGGCGAGGCTCGGCGGAACGGCGCTTCGAACGGTCAGCGCGATTTCAATTCGGAGGCGTTCGAGCGCGATTTTGCGGTTTTCGCCTTGATAACGCCGCTCGGTCGCTTCGCCGACGAGCCCGGTCGCCGGATGATAAAAGCGAACCGCCGTTTCGACTTTGTTGCGGTTTTGCCCGCCGGGTCCGGAGCGGCGCAAACGCTCCATTCGGCAAGCGCGTTCGAGCGCTTCCGGTTCGAGGTAAACCGGCGAACGAGACGGCGAAGCGGACGAGGCGGAAACGGAAGGAGGCGTCGGGCGAAAATTGGGAAAAGCGCGCGGAGGTTGCAAGCGACGTCGAAGGAAAAAGGAGGGAACGTCGAGCGTCGTCGAAAAGAAGGACGACCGACTTGAACAAGGAAAAAACGCGAAACCGTCGGCGCAAACCGGCGATTTCGCGTTAAATTGGGTAAAACGCGCAAAAGGGAAAAGGAGGGACGGCGGGCGGCTCGGAATCGATTTTCCGTTTCAAGCGGAACGTTCGACGGGAACCCGAGAACCGAGAACGGAACGATTTCGATTCGTCGCGCCGAACGTTCGGCGAACGCCCCGGAACCGACGGCAAAACGTCGCCGCCCGGGAGCCAAATTTCCCTTCGCGTCGCCGTTCGATTAGAAGTGCAAACCGAACGGGTTGTCGCCGGCGTTCGAAAGACCGCCCTTGAGCGGACCCTTCGGACGTTTCTTTTGAATCCGTTCGTCGATCGCGGCGAGCTCGGCTTCCGCTTGCGCTTCGGCGGCGGCGTCGGCGGCCGCGGTTTCGGCGTCGCGACGACGTTTCGCCTCTTCGCGCGGATCCGGGCTCAAACGCTTGATCGACAAGGAAATCTTGCGCTTTTCGCGATCGATCGAGAGGACTTGAACGTCGACGAAATCGCCGACCTGGAGCGCGTCCGAAACTTGCGCGATCCGTTTATAGCAAATTTCGCTGATGTGAACGAGCCCTTCGACGCCCGGCGCCAACTCGACGAACGCGCCAAACGCCATCAGGTTCGTAACGCGGCCGCGAACTTTGTCCCCTTCGGCGAACGTTTCGTCGATCTTCTTCCAAGGATCGCTGTTCGCGTCTTTGTACGACAACGAAATGCGGTTGCGGTCGAGATCGATTTTAGTAACGATAACATTGATTCGTTCGCCTTCTTTGACGACTTCGGACGGGTCGGAGACGCGGCCCCAACTCATTTCGGAGACGGGGAGGAAACCGTCGACGCCGCCGAGATCGACGAACGCGCCGACGTTGATGATCTTGCGGACGAGACCGTCGCGAGTTTGCCCGACGGCGAGTTCCGCCATCGTCTTTTCGCGCATTTCTTCGCGTTCGCGTTCCATCAGGACGCGGCGGCTGACGACCAAGTTGCGGCGCTCCGGATTGACTTCGGTAACGACGCACTTCCAACGTTCGCCGACGAATTGCTCGGCGTTTTCGACGAAGAACGGCGCGATTTGACCGTTCGGCATGAAGCCGCGCAGACGGCCGACTTCGCATTCGAGCCCGCCTTTGTTGGCGCCGGTAACGCGCGCTTCGACGATCGCGCCGACGGTAAGGCTAAGCCAGTCGCCGACTTCCGCCGCGGCCAACGGGAGCGAAACTTCGTAGACGCCGTCGTCGGCGTTGAAGCGAGAAACGACCGCGTCGAACTCTTGGCCGACCGTCGGTTGCGCGTCTTCCGGGAATTGTTTCAACGGAATAAGGCCGTGTTCGCGCCCGCCGACGTCGACGAAAACGGAGTCGCGTTGGACGGCTTCGACGCGGCAGCGAACTTTCGTTCCTTCTTCAAGCGCTTCGGCGCCGACGTTCGCTTTGTCGTTTTTCATCAGCGAGTCGAGCGATTCGCCGCTCAAGAGCGCGTTGAATTCGTCTTCGAGATCGTCCGAAAGACGAGCGCGACGATTCGGCGTCTGGACGGACGAGTTCGGGCCGCGCGGCGCGGCGGTCGGCCGTTCGCGGCGTTCGCGACGTTTGCC
>JAZNJF010000326.1:0-8535 GCA_045577885.1 Thermoguttaceae bacterium
CTATTTCGATTGGAAACGTAGTATGACCTTTCAACGCAAACAACTTGGTTTCACCCTCGTCGAACTGTTGGTCGTTATCGCGATCATCGGTATTTTGATCGGTTTGCTTCTCCCGGCGGTTCAAGCCGCTCGCGAAGCCGCGCGTCGTATGCAGTGCACGAACAATATGAAGCAAATCGGCTTGGCGATGCACAATTATCACGACGTGCATAACAGTTTCCCGCCGGGCAACACCTTCTTCAACGGCCAAAACGGAACCGACCTCCGCGGCACCGGCAAAGGTTGCGAAGCGGGCGGCGTCTACCACGGTATGATGGGCTGGGCCGCGTTCGTCCTTCCGTTTATGGAGCAAAACGCGCTCTACGAACAAATCGACTTCACCAAACGCGCCTACGCCAGCTACGTCGAACTCGGCAACTACGGCCACGAAAGCGGCGGAACCTGCGGCGACGAAGCGAACAAAGAAGCCGGTTCGAATTGCCCGGGCTACCTCGCTTGCCCGTCTTGCCCGCAATCCGGTCTGAAAGGTTCGCAAAAAGACTACTGCGTCAACGGCGGCGCCGAACTCCCGGAACGCACCTCTAACGACTCTTACGCCCCGATTAAAGCCGCGGCGAACGCTCGCGCGCCGCACTTCGGCCTTTTCTGGCAAAACAGCGGCCTCGGGATGCAATCGATCACCGACGGCACCTCCCACACTTTCCTCGCGCTCGAACTCGCCAGCGTTACGCTCCCGAACGCGTCGAAACAAAGCAAAGGCGCGAACCCGTTCATTTTGGTCGGGCACTGGTCTGAAGGCTACGGAATCTTCACGCACCACGGCGTGATGAACATTCCGCCGAACTGCATGACCTACCACGAAACGACCCGCACGCCGCGCGCCTTCCACGCCGGCGGTTTGAACGCGACCCTCGCCGACGGCAGCGTCCGTTTCGTTTCGGAAACCTGCAACAACAACGTTTACAACGCGACCTTCACCCGCGCCAACGCCGGAGCGCTTCCGGGTCGCGGAGACCTCGAAGCGGGCGGCGGCGAAGCGCTCTTCTAATCGGCGCTCGTTTCGTTCCCTAAATTTTACGCGACGCGACGCTCGAAGCCGCAACGTCGAGCGCCGCGTCTTTTACTTGACTTCACCTCCCAATAGAATAACGAAAGAATCGTATGAATCGCCGCGTTTTTTTAGCGTCTTTAATGACTTCCGCCGCCGTCGTCGCCGTTAGCGGTTGCGGCCCGAAAGCCCCTTACGAACTCGTCCCGATCTCCGGCGTCGCGACCTACCAAGGCAAACCGATCCCGACCGGTTTCCGCGTCGAGTTCGAACCGACCGACGGCAGCCGTCCGAGCTTCGGCAACATCCAAGAAGGCGGCAAGTTCGAAGTTATTCACACCCCGTCGCAAAAAGGCGTTAAAGCCGGAACGTGCAAAGTCAAAATCTTCTGGAACGACAACCCGGAAATCAATCCGGTTCCGGAAGAATACGCCGAAATGATCGCGAAATACGGCATGACCGGCACGGACGTCAAAGAAGTCGAAATCAAGAAAAAGGATAAAAACTTCAAAATCGATTTTGAATAATCATTTGCGGACGTCGAGCGGCGTTTTACCCCCGTTCGACGTTTTCTCCGCTTTTTTTTCCGAACGCGACGAAAGTCGGCGACTCGGCCAACCCGTTCGTTTCGGTCGGGCGCTGGTCGGACGGTTACGGCGTCTTCACGCCCAGCGGCGCGACGGACATTCCGCTCAACCGCCTCGCCTACCGCGAAGACGCCCGCGCGCCGCGTTCCCTCCGCGTCGGCGGGACGAACGCGCCCCTCGCCGACGGCAACGTTCGCCTCGTTTCGGAAATCTGAAACCTGCGCGCTTATCAAGCGTTCTTCTCGCGCGCCGGAGCCGGCGATAAACACGGCCAAGGCGGCGCGAACGCGGGCGGCGGCGAAGCCCTCTTCTAATCGTCGCGAGTTCCCTCGCCTCCCCCTAGCGCGACGTTGGAAGCCGTTTCAAACGTCGCGCTTCCTTTTCTTGTCGCGCGTTTTCTTCTTCGCCCCTCTTAAGAATAAGGGCGAAAACGTCGAACTTAACTTTTCGCGACGCCGGGTTGCGCGTCGAACGCGATTCTTTCCCGCTCGACTTTTTCTCCCGCTCTCGGTTCGCCGCCGCTCCCCCATTATCGCTAACCTTCCCATTTAGTCTAATCTGCCAATTTTGCGCGACCGCTATTTTTGTTCGGCCTTTTTTTCGTCAAATTAGTCAAAAACGCGTTCGTTCCGCTTGGCCGCCTGCCAAAATGACGCGCGAACGCCGACCGCTTTGTCGCGTTTTGCGCCGCCGACTTTTATTTTGCGCCGAAAAAAAACCGCCGAACGTCTCAAATTGCCTCAAAATGGAAATTTTTTCAAGAAAAAAAGCGTTTTTCGTCGATTTTCTTGCGTACAAACGAAAAGAAAGCGACTTTTGGCGCCGCGTTTGCGTAATATAAGACAACCGACGGCGCGGCGGTTCGTTTTTTGACGCTCGCCGACCGTTCGCGCTGAAAAAACGGCGCGACGCTCCGCCGTCGAACGTTTTTAACCTATAACGTTTACGTCGACTTTTCCGCTCGTTCGCCCTCTCGCGGCGACGCTCGGCGGTTTTCCGCTTAATTTTCGCGAAAATTCGACGAACGCCCGAACTTTGCGGCGCCGATCGCTCGGTTCCGCGTCGCGTCCCTTTTTTGTCGACCGACAAGGGCGCGACGTTGCAAACACCCCCTAAGGAGTTCCAAATGGCCAAGAAAAAGTGCGGCGAAGCCGCGACGGAAAAATGCTGCGGTATGAAATTGCAACCTCTCGGCGATCGCGTCGTCGTTCGTCGCGACGAAGCCGAAGCGCAAACCGCCGGCGGCCTCTACCTTCCGGAAACCGCGAAAGATAAACCGGCGCGCGGCGTCGTCGTCAGCATCGGCGACGGTCGCGTTCTCGAAAACGGCGAACGCAGCCAATTCACCGTTAAGGAAGGCGACCGCGTCCTCTTCCTGTCTTACGCCGGCGAAGACTTCAAATTCGGCGAAGACGAATTCCTTCTGATGCGCGAAAGCGACATTTTGGCGATCATTTCCTGATCGTCGAGCGTTTTGCGCGCCGTCGCCGACGTTTGGTCGGTCGACCTTTGCCGATATTAACGGTTTTAACGCTTTTCAACGCCGACGTTTTCCGCGTCGCGCCGCGAACGTTTTTCGTTGACCGGCTTTAAATTAGCAAAATCAGTAAAATCGATATAAAAGGAGTTATTGCAATGGCGAAAATGATCGCTTTCAATCAAGAGGCTCGCGAAGCTCTCCGCCGCGGCGTTTCGAAACTGGCTCGCGCCGTCAAAGTTACGCTCGGCCCGCGCGGTCGCAACGTCGTTATCCAAAAAAGCTTCGGTTCGCCGCTCGTTACGAAGGACGGCGTTACGGTCGCTAAAGAAGTCGACCTCGAAGACGTTTACGAAAATATGGGCGCCCGTATGGTTCGCGAAGTCGCGTCGAAAACGAGCGACGTCGTCGGCGACGGCACCACCACCGCGACGATTCTCGCCGAAGCGATCTTCAACGAAGGGATGAAAGCGGTCGTCGCCGGCGTCAACCCGCTCCACATGAAGACCGGGATGGAAAAAGCGGTCGAAGACGTCGTCGCCGAACTGAAGAAGATGGCGATTTCCGTCAAAGACAGCAAGACGAGCATCGCGCAAGTCGGCGCCATTTCGGCGAACAACGACGCGGAAATCGGCGGCCTCCTCGCCGACGCGATGGAAAAAGTCGGCAAAGACGGCGTCATCACCGTCGACGAAGGCAAATCGCTCAAGACGGAAGTCGAATGGGTCGAAGGGATGCAATTCGACCGCGGCTACCTCTCGCCGTACTTCGTTACCGACCCGCAAAAGATGGAATGCGTTCTCGAAAACGCTTACGTCCTTCTCTTCGAAAAGAAAATTTCGAACATTAAGGACTTCATTCCGGTTCTCGAAGCGGTCGTCAACAGCGGTCGTCCGCTCCTCATCGTCGCGGAAGACGTCGACGGCGAAGCTCTCGCGACGCTCGTCATCAACCGTCTGCGCGGCGGCATGAAGATTTGCGCGGTGAAGGCGCCGGTACGGCGACCGTCGCAAGGCGATGCTCGAAGACCTCGGCATTTTGACCGGCGGCGAAGTTCTCTTCGACAGCCTCGGTCGCAATCCGGAGTCCCTTACCCTCGCCGACCTCGGGACGGCCAAGAGCGTCGTCGTTTCGAAAGACGCGACGACGATCGTCGAAGGCGGCGGCAACCCGGACGAAATCAAAGCGCGCATCGCTCAACTCCGTCGCGAAATCGAAGTCGCGACGAGCGATTACGACAAGGAAAAGATGGAAGAACGCCTCGCGAAACTCGCGGGCGGCGTCGCGAAGATCAACGTCGGCGCGGCGACCGAAGCCGAAATGAAAGAAAAGAAAGCCCGCGTTGAAGACGCTCTGCACGCGACCCGCGCCGCGGTCGAAGAAGGCGTTCTTCCGGGCGGCGGCGTCGCGCTTCTCCGCGCCGCGTCGAACGTCGTCAAAGCCGAACTCGGCGAAGACGAAAGCGTCGGTTACAACATCGTCCTCCGCGCCTGCGCCGCTCCGATTACCCAAATCGCGGGCAACGCCGGTAAAGACGGCGGCGTCGTCGCCGAAAAAGTCCGCGAAGGTTCCGGCAACTTCGGTTACAACGCGCTGACCGACACGTACGAAGACCTCGTCGCCGCGGGCGTCATCGACCCGGCGAAAGTTACCCGTTCCGCGCTGCAAAACGCCGCGAGCGTCGCCTCCTTGATGCTGACCAGCGACGCGCTCGTCGCCGACATGCCGAAAGACGACAAAGCCGGCGCCGCCGCTCCGGACATGGGCGGCATGTACTAATCGCCCCTTAACCGCGAACGCGTCGTTTCGCCGAATCGCAAACGACGCGTTCGCAACGCTTAACGGCGTTTTACTTTTTTTTTGCGTTCTCGAGCGAAGCGTTTCGACGCGTTCTCGTTCGAGAACGTTTTTTTTTGCGCTCGCGACGCCTTGCCGCCGCTTATTTCCGTCGCGACGGCGTCTCGGTCTAACGTCTTTCAACATCGCGCTTTACCGCTCTTCAGAACGCTTTTTCAACGTCGCGTTTCACCGTTCGTCCGAACGCTTTTTCAACGTCGCGTTTCACCGTTCGTCAGAACGCTTTTCAACGTCGCGTTTTACCGCCGTCAAATTCGGCGCGCAAACGCGACGTTCCGTTTTTAACCGTTGTCGTTCCGTTATTTAAGTCCGTTTTTTACGTTCTTAATCGTTTCCGTCAACCGATTTCTGACCGGTTGCGTCAGTCGGCAAACGCCCAACTTTTTCGCCGTTTCGCGGAAAATCGCCTCTTCGTCGTCCCAACTTCCAAGTTCGTTCGCGACGGCTTTTAAGGCGTTGACGAGTTCGACGGTCGGTATTTCCGCGAACTCTCGGGAATTCGACGTTTCGCTCGGAACGCGATAACCGTCGTATTCTCGGGGATTTGCGTCGGCTTTCCAAAAAACGTCGCCGTCGCCGTCGCGAGTTGCCGTCGCGTCGCGAGGCGTCGCCGCTCGCAACGTTTCGCGAATCTTTTCTCCGGCGCGCGCGAATCCCCAAAGCGTTCGCATCCTCTTAAACAACAGCGCTTCCGTAATCGGCGACTCGACGTCGATAATTTCGCGCATCTGCCGCCTTAACGTTCCGCGAAAGGCCGGATCGTAAAAGCGTTCTTGCTTGTCGAGCGTTTCCGCAAAATTCGGCGACGTCGCATAATCGACCGACGGATAAACGCTTTCGCCGCCGTCGGCCGCTTCGAAGTTTGCGTTGTTCCCAACGCTAACGCCTTCCCCGACTTCAACTTGCGACGCGATCCAAGATTGCGAAGCGCGCGTTTTTTCTCGTTCGTCTTCCGTCTTCCGCCAACGTTCGAGAGCGGCGGCGACGTCTCTTTCGAGTCGTTCTTGGGCGCCCGTTCGATCGAAAAGCCAATCGGTCGCCCAAACGCGAACCGTTTGCCAACCGAGGTTTTCCAGCGTCCGCGAGCGCAAAACGTCGCGGTCTCGCGCCGTCGCGGCAGACGCGTAAGTCGTTCCGTCGCACTCGATAGCGACGGCGTATTCCCCCTTGCCCGCCTTTGTTCCCGGCGCGACGACGGCCAAATCGACGCGACTTCTCGAACGTCCGACGCGCTCGACAACCTCAAATCCTTTCGAACGTAAGAAATCGGCGACCGACCGTTCAAACGCGAAATCGTTCGCGTCGGAATCGGCGCCGGACGCGTCGAAAAGAAAGGCGCCGCCGCTTTCCGCGTATTCGAGAAACGCGCGCAAGTCGTTTGGTCCCCGCTTTTGCGTTCGCGAAAGGTCGATTTGATTCGCTCGAATCGACGAAAAAACGACGTTTTCCTCTTTAGCGCGCGTTATCGCGACATTAGGTCGCCGTTCGCCTCCTTCGGCGTTAAGCGGCCCAAAATTCATCGACACGACGCCGTTAACGTGGGCCCGTACCCGATCGAAAAGTAGATAACGTCGCGTTCGTCCCCTTGAACGTTCTCCAAATTCTTAACAAAGGTCGGTTCCGGACTCGACGAATCGAAAAACGACTCGATTTCCGGGTAATCTTGGCGCGCGTCGTCGAGCAAATCTTCGATCAGCCGCCGTTGCGCTTCGTTGAACGTAACGACGCCCAACGATTTTCTCGCAAACTCCGGCGACCTAAGTCGAGCGACGACTTCCTTTACCAACGCGTTCGCTTCCGGTTTATTCGTTTTCGACCCGCCCTTTTCATACAACCCGTTTTCGACAAAACGCAGCTGAACGCCCAAAGAATCGTTGCGCGGCGACGGAAACGTCGTCAACTTGCCGTCGTAATAACGTCGGTTGCTGAACGCGATCAGCGACTCGCGGCGACTGCGGTAATGCCAATTCAGCATTCGCGCCGGAATTTGCGACGCAACGCATTCGTCCAAAATACTTTCCGTTTCCTCGACTTCGTCGCCGACGGCTTCGTCGTCGTTTTGTCGTTGGAAAAAACCGGTCGGCGGCAACTGTTTCGAGTCGCCGACGACGATCAGTTGCGTTCCGCGAGCGATCGCGCCGACGGCGTCCCAAACGGGAATTTGCGACGCTTCGTCAAAGATAATAACGTCGTACTTTTCGCCGTTCGCCGGAACATATTGAGCGACCGAAAGCGGACTCATTAAGAGGCAAGGCTTTAGCGTCGAAAAAATTGGTCTCATTTCGTCCAACATTTGCCGAATCGAGCGAACGTGTCGCTTTTTGCCGATTTCGCGTTGCAAAAACGTCAAAGCGTTCGTTTCCTCGGCGGAAAGAGCGTTTTCGCCCGTTCGAGCCGCCGGAAGCCGACTCGCAAGTTTCGCGATAACAAGACGTTGCGTTAACTCGGAACGTCGCGCGTCGAGTTCGCGGAAACGCTCGATCAAGCGTTCGCGTTCGTCGCCGACAAAATAGCGCAACGTCGGCGAAGCGTCGACGATCTCGTCCGCAAATTGCGCGAAAAGCGAACGACGCAAAATAGGCGCGACTTCGTCCGACGCGATCTCTCGCCGTTCAACGGCCTCGACAAGTCCCGGAAACTCTTGCGCGACGGAGACTTGCAATCGATTCCAACGATTCCAAAACTGAAAATTTCGCTCGTTTCGCAAAACGACGTCGGCAAAAGCCAAGCGGTTTTCGAGATACTCTTCGCCTTGCGACGCGACGCGGCGCCCTCGAAACGACGTCGCGTCGTTAAGTTGCGTTTCGAGTGTTTTCAACGTTTCCAAACCGCGCCGAATCGCTTCCGCGCGTTCGTCGACCTCTCCCTGCGCCTCCCTTTCCAAAACGGCGTCGAGCGCCAATCCGCAACGTTTGTAAAGTTCGGCGGTTTCTTGCGATAAGTCGTCCTTTTCGCTCGCCTCCGCGTCCAACGCCTCGCCGTCCAAAAAGCGAACGAGCCGCTCAAACGCCGACGTCGCGTCGCAAATTTCCAGCGCGGCGGCCGCGTCGCGTTTGCCGTTCGAATACAAAAACGCGGCGTTCGCTCCCAACCGACGCTCCGTTTGAATCGTTTGAACGCGCGTTAAAACGCAACGCAACACGCCATCCGTCAACAAGTTAAGCGTCGCCGACGTCGCGTCGTCCAATCGGCGTTCGCTCTCGTCGCGCTCTCCAAACGCGTCCTTTTCCCCGCCGCCGCGTCCTCCGAACGCGTCCTTTTTCTCGCCGTCAAGCGACGCGTCAAGTCCGAGAATTTGCGCGATCGAAAATTCAAAACCGCAATCGGCGGCGTCGCGTCGCGCGCCGTTCGCTTCGTCGGCGGCGTCGTTTTCAACGTTTTTATCCTCTTGTATTTCAACGCTTGAATCGTCCCGTCGTTTTTCGACGCAAGGTTGAACGCGCGGTGTTTTTTTCAACGCTTCGACAAATTTCGCCGTTCGAACGTCGTATTCGCCCCAAAGTTCCAAAAAGCGATCGACGGCGACGCAAATCTCTGTTTTTTTCGTCGTTTAACGCGTTCCCCAA
>JAZNJF010000327.1:0-17032 GCA_045577885.1 Thermoguttaceae bacterium
CTCCGGGCGACGGTTGCGGTCGTCGCGACCGCCTTTGCCGCCTCGACCGCCGCCGAAACCGCGTCCGCCGCGCCCGCGACCGCCGCGGTCGTCGGAGAACTCGCGACGTTGTTTGTTGTCGACTTCGACCGGCTCGACTTCCAGCTCGATCGGCTTGCCTTCGGCCAACGCTTGCGCGCGCCGCTCCATTTCTTCGAAGCGGCTCTTGCGGCAGAATTGCAAAATAACGCTGTTGTGTTCGGCGCCGGGGTTCTCGTATTCGTCGATTTTGCGCAACGCGACGTTGTTCAAAAGGTTGTAGTGGCGCGCTTCGCCTCGTTCCGCCGGCCAGTTCGGGCCCTTGATCATCAAGATGCGGTCGAACGCGTGCCAAAGCGGGGCGAACGTCGGCAAAAGTTTCGCGATTTTGCCGACCGCGCGGATCGTAAGGGTGTGAAAGCGGTGAACTTTTAACAAATCTTCCGCCTTCGCGTACCAAACGTTCGTTTCGAGGCCGAGCGCGTCGACGATGGCGCCGAGCGCTTCCGCTTTCTTGCCGGTCGAGTCGCAAAGTTCGACGACGACGTCCGGACGCAAAATCGCGACGACGAGACCCGGGACGCCGCCGCCGGAGCCGACGTCGAGGACGTGTTCGCCCTTTTGAAGGCAAGCGGCCAAGCGGATCGAGTCGACGAGGTCGCGGGAAACGAACTTGTCGTAATCGTCGTGCCGGGTGAGGTTGACGCGCTCGTTCCAGATCCAAAGGGTTTCGCAATATTCTTTGAGAAGTCTAACTTTTTTCGCCGGGAGTTCGATTCCGAACTTTTCGAGCGCTTCTTCGAGCGTCGCGGAGGGCGGGGCGACCGGCTCGGCGTTTTCGCCTTCGTCGGCGGGCGTTTCGGCGTCCGCGTTTTCGGCGAGTCGAGCGTTTACGGCGTCGAGATTGATTTCGGCGCCGTCTTCTTGCGCGGCGTCGGCGGACGAGGGGGCCGACTCGGCGGGTTCGGTTTTGACGGTTGCGTCGACTTGAACGGCGTCGACGACGGGCGTTTCCGCGACTTGCGGCGACTCGACTTCGGCGGTCGGGGAAGGCGTTTGAGCGGCGTTTTCGGCGGGCTGTTCGACGGGGGCGCGATCGTTAGATTCCAACATTTCGATTCGTTTCTTCCTTGTTCGGGGGCGTCGACGCTTTTTTTTGTCGTTATTAATTAATAAGGAGAAAACGACGGGAAGCGTTTTCGACGTTTTTCGGTTGACGTCTTGCGCGTCTGCGCTTCGGACGGGGCGAATCGAGAGAGCGTTTCGACCGTCCGCGACGTTTTCGCCGTTATTATAACCCGATTTTGCCGTTTTGTCTTCCCCCCCTTAACGATCCGGCGCGATTTTTTTGCAAGAAGCGCGCGAAGCGGAAAAAGTCGGCCTTTTCTCCCGCCGCCCGTCCTTGCGTTATTTCGCCGAAGAATTATAATAAGGGCGGAAGCGTTCGAGTCGGCGACTTAAACCGGCTCGGCGACGCGCTTTCCGACGACGGCGCGCCGTTAACGTCGATAAAACGGTTGAAATTGTCGAAAACGCTAAAGTTGTCAGAATCGTTGCAATCGCTAAAACCGGCGCGCTCCGCCGTCGATTCCTTCGTTCCCCCCGCGAAACCCCGTTTACGAGAGTCCTAAAAATGGAAAAAGCGACTTATAAAAGTTCCGGCGTCGACTTGGATATTTACGCCGAATCGATGTCCCGTTTGCCCAAATTGGTTGCGAAGACCTTTTCGCCGCGCGTGATGCGCCTCGACGGCGGGTTCGCCGGTCTTTTCCGCTTGAACGGCCTCCTCAAAGACGGCGGCCCCGAACGCAAGTACGAAGACCCGGTGCTCGTCAGCTGCACCGACGGCGTCGGGACGAAAATCAAAATCGCCTGCCAAACGAACCGCCATTCGACCGTCGGGATCGACTTGGTCGCGATGAGCGTCAACGACGCGATCTGCTGCGGCGCCGAACCGCTCTTCTTCCTCGATTACGTCGCGACGCCGAAAGACGATCCCGACCAACTCGAAGAGCTGGTTTCCGGAATCGCTAAGGCTTGCGAAGAAGTCGGTTGCGCGTTGATCGGCGGCGAAACGGCGATCCTCTCCGGCATGTACAACCCCGGCGAATACGACTTGGCCGGCTTCTGCGTCGGCGTCGCGGAACGTTCGAAAATCATCGACGGCAAAGCGATTCAAGACGGCGACGTCCTGATCGGCGTCGCGTCGAGCGGCTGCCATTCGAACGGTTATTCGCTGATTCGCCGCGTCGTTTTCGATATCGCCGGGCTCCAACCGGACGAATTCGTCCCGGAATTGAACCAAACGGTCGCCGACGCGCTCTTGACGCCGACGCGCCTTTACGTCAAACCGGCGCTCGCGCTCTTCGAAAAGTTCGGCGCGAACGACGGGATTCGCGGCGTCGCGCATATTACTGGCGGCGGGTTGGTCGAAAATCTCTCTCGCGTTCTCCCCGAGGGCGTCGCGCCGGAGATTACCCCGAATTCTTGGGACGTTCCGCCGGTTTTCGGTTGGTTGCAAAAGCTCGGTTCGATCGACGACGCCGAAATGGAACGCGTCTTCAATATGGGGCTCGGCCTCGTCTTGGTCGTCAAGCCGGAAATCGCCGACGACGTGCAAGCGACGCTCGCCGAAATGAACCTGCAAAACTGGAAAGTCGGTAAAATCGTTAAAAAATAACGCCGGCTTTTGCCTATTTTCGTTTTCCGCTTTGGACGCGACGCCGTTTCATCGTCTAAAGTCGCGGAAGGCGAAAGCGGCGAAACGCAAGCGAACGCCAACGCGCCGAGACTCGTTTTTCGACGCGTCGGGTTTTGGTTTGTTTTGACGAGACCTCGGAACCGGGAAGGGGAGCGGAAACGATGAAAATCGAAACGCGGCGCGAATTTTGTTCGCGTCGGAGCGGTCGTTTTCGCTCGCTCGACCGTTGCGCAAGCGGCGCGGACGCAGATCGGAAGAGCGCTTTTGACGGCGGCGGTTGCGAACGCGATTCGAACGGCGGTTTTACGTTGGTCGAGCTTCTCGTCGTAATCGCGGTGGTCGGCGTCTTGCTCGGTTTGCTTTTGCCGGCGGTTCAAGCGGCGCGCGAAACGGTTCGTCGGACGAGTTGCGTTTCGCATATGCGTCAAATCGGTTTGGCGATTCATTCGTATTTGGACGTCAACGGCGTTTTCCCGCCGACGAAGACGACGTATGTCGCGCCGAACGGTCAACGTCGCGACCGGCATAACGTTTTGACGATTTTGCTCCCGTTCGTCGAGGAAAGCGCGGCGTATTCGGCGGTCGACTGGACGGCGACTTGGTCGGCGGCGGTTAATCGCGAGGCGACGGAGAAGCGGATTCCGATTTTTCTTTGCCCGACCGCGCCCGGCGACCGGGATTTCGGGACGAAAAAGTATTATCCGACCGATTACGCGAGTTGTTATCTGATTCGGCGCGGCGTTCGGGAGAAACTTGGGCTCCGCGACCGCTCCGAATGGACGAGCGTTTTATTGCCCGACTTTTCCAATTCCGTCGAATTTTCAAGGCGCGCGCCCGTTTATCCGAGCGCCGTTCTCGACGGGTTGAGTTCGTCGTTCCTCTTTTTCGAAGCGTCCGGTCGTCCGTTCAAATTCTTGCGCGGCGGCCGTCGCGGCGACCCGAACGAAACGCCGAAAGAACCGCTCCTCAACTCCGATTGGGCCGATCCCGGCTCCGGCTTTGTGATGGACGCCTCCGTCGTCGCGCCCGACGGTCGCTTTTTCAACAACGCGAACAACAACGAAATTTTCTCGCTTCATCCGGGCGGCGCGAACTTCCTTTACGCGGACGGTTCGGCCCGGTTTCACTCCGAGACGATCGACGCGGAAACGTTCGCCGCGCTCTTCACTTGCGCCGCCGGGGACGTCGTTCCGTCGGGACTTTGACGAAATCGCGTCGCCGAGCGTTTTCGGACGGCCGAGTTTGCCGACTTTGTTGATTTTAACGAAAGCGTCGCGCTAAAAATTCGGACGATCGCCGCTTTTTGGCCGCTTTTTGGCCGTTTTGGGGTCTTTTTTCCGTCGCGCCGCTTGATTTTTGCCGTCGTCGACGCTTTAATTAATAACGGTCGCCGTTTCCGTCGTCGGCGTCGCGTCGAAAAAATTTCGCCGAACCGCTTAATTTAACAGTTTAACGCCCTTTGAACCCGCCGAAAGGAACCGTCGCGTTGACTTCCGCTCCCGACCCGAACGCGAACCGCCGCCGAACTCCGTCCGACGACGCCGAAATTTACTCCGCGACGCCGACTTCCGAGCCCGCGTCGCCGGTTCGATACCGCTCGTTTGGTTGCCCGCGTTGCCGAACGCGACTCTCCGCGACGAAGGCGGACGTCGGCAAGATCGTCGTTTGCCCCGACTGCGACGAAGAGATCGTCGTTCCCGATTATCTCGATTTTGAAACGGAAACCGATTACGAGCGCTTTAATAATCCGCAAAAACGGCGGCAAGACGAACTCCTTTCTCCGGCGCGCAATCCAAACCGCGTCGGAATCGACGTCGCCGGGGCCGATATTTACGGCGTTAAAGAAAAAGTCGACGCGACCGGAAAAAGTCTTAAAAGCGTTAAAACCAACTCGACTTCCGACGCCGCGTCGAATCTTCCGGGAGGCGGGCGTTCAAACGCGTTGGGCGGCGAAAACCTCGGCGATCAAAGCGGAAAAGTCGGCAAAAGCGAGACAAAAAAATCGGCGGAGCCCGTTTATTATCCGGTGCGTTGCCGCGTTTGCGAAACGTTGACGCAAGCGCCCGCCGAACTTCTCGGGAAGACGGTTCGCTGTCCCGATTGCGGAACGGAAACCGTCGTAACGGCGGCGCTGAAAGAACAGCTCGCGACGACCGACGTCCGTTTTCAACCGCGCGACCGGGGCGTTTACGAACTCGGCGAAATCCCGGACGCTCCCGACCGCGTTTATCAACGTTTCGACGGAAAAACGGTTTTCGTTCCGAATTCGGCGAAAACGATCGCGCCGACGCCGCCGAAAAAGCCCGACGCGTCGGCGCAATATCCGGATAAACGGAAAAAACGGCAAGGTTCCGCCGGCGAGGAGAGCGGCTCGACCGGTTTAAGCGCCGTCGTTAAGCCGAAAAAACGGTCGAGTCGGGAAGAGCGGGAACGGCGCCGACGTTTGGAAGAGATGAAGGCGGAGTTCGGTTCCGCCGCGGTCGACGAGGCGTTGCGAAAGACGCGAAACGATTCGACGGAGCCAACGGGCGAACGGCAAAAAGTCGGCGTTTTGGGCGAAAACCCCGAACTTGAGCGGACGTTGGCGATTTTGTCGGTTTTAACGTCGCCGATTCGGACGCTGAAACGCGTTGTTCGCCGCTTGGCGACGCCGCCGGAAATTGAAGACCCGACCGCTTTTTTGCCGCCGCTCGTTCTCCGTTATCGAAACGGCGAAGCGATTTGGACGCGCCCCGCGCCGCCGCGCCGCCTTCCGCTCTTCAACCGAACGTTTCAAGCGCTCGCGACGAACGAACTTTGGGCGCGGGCGGGAACGGTCGTTCTAATCGGTTTGGCGTTAACGGCTTACGTTCTTTATTCGTTGGCGCCGACGATCGCGGCGCAGGGGAGCGGCGGCCCGATCGAGAAGTTCGAATTTTGCGTTTTAACGGTTATTGCGCTTCCGACGGCGCTCTTTTGGACGTATTGGACGGCGAGTTTTTTTGAAGCGATCTTCGGCGCCGGGGCGTCCGGAGCGCGTCGCGTCCTCTCTTGGCGCGACGACGACCGGCTCGACGGGCTCCTTTACGCGCTTTGGTTCGTCGCGCTTGTCGGAGCGGCTTTTTCGCCGGGCGTCGCGCTTGCCGGAGGACTCGGTTGGTTCGAAAGCGGAGAGGAGACCGCCGAAGCATTAAGCGGACTTCAGCTCGTCGACTTGCGAATCGCGGCGACGCTTGCCGGATCGTTTAGCGTTTGCTTCCCGATTTTTTACCTTTCGACGCTTTACACCGGTTGGCCGTTCGCGCCGATTTGCGGGGCGGTTTTGGCGAGTTTTCTTCGGCGAATCGTCGTTTGGACGCAATTTTGGGCGGTTTCGGCGGCGCTCGTTTTCGCTCCGCTCGCGTTGGGGATCCGTTATTTTAAAACGACGACGTTTTGGTGGGCGGCGCCGTTTGCGCTCGTCGTTTTGACGCCGCTTTACGGGCTTTTGCTCGGGCGGCTCGCTTGGATTCTCGACGAAGACGAAC
Organism: Thermoguttaceae bacterium; assembly: GCA_045577885.1. Taxonomy (GTDB): domain Bacteria; phylum Planctomycetota; class Planctomycetia; order Pirellulales; family Thermoguttaceae; genus RUG369. The sequence goes on from JAZNJF010000327.1 coordinate 6,226, forward strand.
GGAGTCTCGATTACGACGATTGAAACAAACACGCAAATTGGAGAAAATGGCTAAGCTGGTAAAACGAAAAGATTTGCGAAAACAGCGGAAATAGCCCGATTAGCGAAAACGCGCTTTACCGTCGCTCGGCGAAGTTTGCGTCGAGCGATATCGGCAAAGCGCATTTGCTTGCGGCGGTTGACGTTAATTTGGAGAAGCGGCGGCGTTTTTAACGCGAGCGCGGTAAAGCAGAAGCGTTTGCATCGCGACGGCGAGCGATTCTTCGTCGAGCGGCGCCAACTTGTCGAGGTCGTCGACCGAGTTGAAGAGCTGATCGACAAGCCCGCAAAGTTCGAAAACCGCTCGACGCGCTTTCTCCGAACGAAGCTCCTCCGGCGACGCGGTCAACGTCAACCAGCGGAGAAGGGCGCCGTTGACGTAAAGGCGCATGTGCGGCGTTTCAAGTTTAACTTTTTCGTCGAAAAAGAGCGTTTCGGCGAGCGTCGCGTCGTTATAAAACGCCCAAACTCGCCCTTTTAACGCGATTAACGTCGTTTCGGCGCGCTTTAGTTCCGGCGAATCGCGGAGCGCGCCTTTCTTCAAACGAGCGAGCAAAAAAGTCAGCGCGAGGAGTTTGTCGGTCGCTTCGGTCGAGCCCCAATCGACCGGACGGCGCGTTTCTTGTTCGAGAATCTTCGCGAGCGACCAAGTTTCGCCGAACGCGTTCGTCCAAGTTTCGTCCGGATTTTGCGAGTAGTAGGCGAGCCCGACGGCGACCGTCGAGAGATTCGCGCCCTTCGAACAAGCGAGTTTTTCCGCGTCGACGAGGTCTTGAACGCGGAATTTCTCGTCGTTTATTCGAATTTCATAATTGCGATCGATTTTTGTAAACGCGAGCGCCGCGAGAAGTTCGCCGCGTTTCGATTGGAAACCGAACCCGACTTTCGCTAAGGGACGACCGTCGACGACGCGCAAAATCCGCCGCCCGCCGCAAGGAACGTTCCAACAAAGAGCGCCGAGCGCGTAAATCGGTTCCAAATCGGGCGTCGACGCGGATAAATTTTGCCCAGTTTGCGTATTTTCCGGAGAAAGAGCGCGGTTCGGCGCAAGAAAGGTCGCGTCGGCGCCGCCGATCAGCGAGTAACGAAGCAAACGGCCCGGCGTCGAACCCTCGATCGAAAGGGGCGGTTTCGAAAAGCGGCGCGCCAACGCCTCGACGCGTTTTTCGAAGTCGGCGTCGGTTCGCGGAACGTTCAAGGTCGGCAACGGGCGCGGCGCGTTCGGTTGTTTTTGTTCCAGCAACGGAATTGAGTTAATGTCGCCGTTAAACGGAACTTCGCCGATAATTTGCCCGCCAAGCGGCGTTCCGGCCGGAATTGCGCCGGAAAAATCAGAAGAACCGGAAAAACCGACGGCGTTGGGCGGGAAAAACGCGCCGTTCGGGAAGGAATCGCCGACGACCGGAGCGCCAAACGTCGTCGCGTCCGGAACGAACCCGCCGTCAAATTGCGGCGACGAATAAACGACTTGAGCCGCCGCGTTCGCGCTTCCGAGGAGAAACGCCGCCGCGCCGACCGTCGCCGAAAACGCCGTTCGAAAAAATATCGCCGCCCGTTCGCCCGCCAAAGTTTGCCTCCGCTTGCCGTTAAAACCGTTAAAATTTCTCAAAAACGCCGCTTCTCTTAAAAAACAAGCCGTCCATTCGTTTAAACGTCCAAAAGAGCCTTCGACTTTAGCGGCGGCGCGCGAAAATATTGCGTTTTTTCCGGTTTTAACGAGCGAGCGTCAAAAAAGGAAACGCGAGGAACAGGTCGGAGAAAAATTCGGCAAATTGGGGAAGGCGCGACGATTGCGAAAAGAAAAACGCCGCGTCGCGACAAAACGCGCGGCGCGGCGATTAAGGCCGATTTTGGCTTCAACAAGTAAAACAACGAAACGTTTGAAAGCTCGAAAAACGCCGTCGACAAACGAAAACAACGTTAAATTCGACTTAACTTTTCCAGCTTTCCAGTTCGATAACGCGACCTTCGCGCAACGAACGTTGCACGTCGATAAAACGCTGGTTCGTCGAGCCGGCGAATTTCAGCGTCCAACTCCGCAACGCTTGCACAAACGGCCCGTCGACGACGACGTCGAGTTCGGCGAGAAGCGCGTTCCAAGCGGGATCGTTCGCCGCGATCAGCTCTTCCCAAAGATAACCGGTGTACGCGGCTAGATTAAGGTCGCGTTTTTTGATTTCTCGCGCTAATCCTGCGAGCGCCGCCGCTTGCAAAAACGGCTCGCCGCCGCTGAACGTAACGCCGTCTAGGAGCGGATTCGCGTCGATTTCGGCTAAAATCGCCTCGACGGTCGTCTCTTCGCCCCCTTCGAGCGGTTGAGTTTGCGGATTATGACAGCCGGGACAGGCGCGCGGGCAACCCTGCGTGAAAAGCGCGTACCGGAGACCGGGCCCGTCGACGATCGAATCGCCGACGCGACCCGCGATACGAAGTTTCATTCGGCGCTCCCGTTCGACTCGGCGTTTTGCGCGACCGGGCAGGCGGTCGAGTGCGAAACGCGGTCCCGAACTTCGGACCGTTTCGCGTCGTTGAAACGGTCGAGCGTCCCGACGAGATAACCGGTGATGCGGCGAACGCGTTCGAACGGAACGTCCGGCGTTTCTTTGCGACCGCATTTCGGGCAAACGTCGCCGTTGATGACGCCGTTGAAACCGCAAACCGGGTCGGAGTCGATCGGATGGTTGATCGCGCCGTAACCGACGCCCGCTTTGCGCATCGCGTGAACGATTTTCTCGAACGCGTCCAAATTTTGCGTCGCGTCGCCGTCCAGCTCGACGTAAGTGATGTGCCCGGCGTTCGTCAGCGCGTGATACGGCGCTTCGAGTTGGATTTTTTGCCAACACGGAACGTGGAAGTGAACCGGAACGTGGAAGCTGTTCGTGTAGTACTCGCGGTCGGTAACGCCTTCGATCGAGCCGAACTTTTTGCGGTCGATCTTGACGAAACGGCCTGAAAGCCCTTCGGCCGGCGTCGCGAGGAGCGAGAAGTTCAGCTGTTTCGCTTGCGCGACGTCGTCGAGGTACTTGCGCATAAAGGCGACGATTTCAAGCCCAAGCTTTTGCGCTTCGGCGCTTTCGCCGTGGTGAACGCCGATCAACGCTTTTAGCGTCTCCGCCAACCCGATGAACCCAACGGATAGCGTCCCGTGTTTCAGGATTTCGCCGACTTCGTCTTCCGGGCCGAGGTTTTCGGAGTCAAGCCAAACGCCTTGTCCCATCAGGAACGGGAAGTTTTTCACCTTCTTTTGGCATTGAATGCGGAAACGCTCGAGGAGTTGGTCGACCGCCAAATCGAGCTTCGCGGTCAGGTCGGCGTAAAACGCCTTCATATCGCCCTTCGAGTTCAACGCGATCCGCGGCAGGTTGATCGACGTGAAACTCAGGTTGCCCCGCGAGTAGGTGATTTCGCGTTCCGGGTCGCAAATATTCCCGACGACGCGCGTGCGGCACCCCATATAGGCGATTTCCGTCTCCGGTCGCCCCGGTTGGTAGTATTGCAGGTTGAACGGCGCGTCTTGGAACGCGAAGTTCGGGAAGAGGCGTTTCGCGCTGACGCGGCAAGCCAACTTGAACAAATCGTAGTTCGGGTCGCCCGCTTCGGCGTTGATTCCTTCCTTGACGCGGAAAATGTGAATCGGGAAGATCGGCGTTTCTCCGGCGCCAAGTCCCGCTTCTTGCGCGAGAAGGACGTTTTTAACGATCATGCGGCCTTCCGGCGAAACGTCCATCCCGTAGTTAATCGACGAGAAGGGCGTTTGCGCTCCGGCGCGGCTGTGCATCGTGTTCAGGTTGTGGACGAGCGCCTCCATCGCTTGGAACGTCGCGCGGTCGGTTTCGCGGAGCGCCAAGTTGGCGGCTTGTTTTTGCAATTCGGCGAAACGGTCGGCGGTCAGGGGCGTCGTCGCGTCGTCGTTCCAGCTCGCGAAGAAACGGTCGGCGACCGCGGCGCTTTCGGCGGCGAAGAACGCGTCGCGCTCTTCGAGCTTCAATTCGACTCCGGAGGCGAAGATTTCGCGGTGCAACGCCTTCAAATCGTCGGCGATCGGCGCGCTCGAACCGGTCGAAAACGCGACGGCTTTCGACAAATTATCGCGGTAGAGGCGGCGGAACGTCTTAACGACGCCCGGCGCGAGGCCGTAGTCGAAGTTGACGATCGACTGGCCGCCGTGTTGGTCGTTTTGGTTCGACTGAATCGCGATGCAGGCGAGCGCGGCGTACGATTGCACGTCGTTCGGTTCGCGCAAGACGCCGTGGCCGGTGCCGAAACCGTTCTTGAAGAGGCGAATCAAGTCGATTTGGCAACACGTCGTCGTCATCGTGTAGAAGTCGAGGTCGTGAATGTGAATGTCGCCTTCGACGTGGGCGCGCGAGTGCTCCGGCTTCAGGACGAACTTGTGGAAGAACTCCTTGGCGCCTTCGGAACCGTACTTAAGCATCTGTCCCATCGCGGTGTCGCCGTTGACGTTGGCGTTTTCGCGCTTGACGTCGCTCGTTTTCGCGTCTTTGAAGGTGATGTCTTCAAAGGTGCGCATCAGGCGGGAGCCGAGTTCGCGAACGCGGGTGCGCTCGGCGCGATACGCCATATAGTTGCGAGCGGTGCGGACGTGCCCGTTTTCGATCAACACCGATTCGACGCAGTCTTGGACGTCTTCGACTTCGGGAGCGACAAATCCGGCGTCGACGACGCGCGCCGCGACTTTGGCGGTCAACGTTTCAACGTATTCGTTCGGTTGCGGCTGCCCGGTCGCGACGAACGCCTTTTGGATGGCGGCGCCGATCTTTTCCGGGGCGAAGCGCGCGCGGCGGCCGTCTCGTTTGACGATATATTCGATCGTTTCGATCGCCGTTTCAGGAGGATTTTTCAGTTTAATCATCGTTTGCGCAGCAGTCTCGGAAATTGTAGACATTATTATTGGATAACAAACGTTTTCTAGGTTAACGCGTCAGTTTTTTCGCTTTGTCGCGTGAAACAAAACGAAACGCTAGGCAGGAAGCGCGAACCGCCGACCAAGGTCAGCGTCGGGCCGATTTTTTCGCGTCTTCGAAATCGAGGTACATCATACTGGCTTGAACGCCGCGATTATTTTGGTATTTGCCGCCGTCGTAGGGCACGTAGTCGCCCTCGATGGTGTGATAATAAATCTGGCAAATCTCGACGCCGGCGTAGACGCGAATCGGTTGAACGCAATGGAGTTCCAACGTCCAAAAGCCTTTAAATCCGACGTCGCCAAAACCGGCGGTGATGTGAATCGACAACCCGAGACGACCGACCGACGAACGGCCTTCCAACATCGGAACGAGCGTTTTCGTTTCGGTGTACTCGACCGTGCGGCCTAGGTAAACTTTGCCGGGTTCGAGCAGAAGACCGTCCTCCGGAATCGTAAGTTCGCGGTAGGAATTCGGCGTCTTCATGTCGAGGGTCGGCCCGTCGTAGACGAGCAACTCGTGGTGAAGGCGCAAATTGTAGCTGTTCGGGTTCAAACGCGAACGGTCGAACGGTTCGACGACGATATTTCCATTCGCAATTTCTTTTTCAATTTCGAGTCCGGAGAGAATCATCGGCGTTCCTTCGCGGTCGTGGGCAAACGAAAATGGTAAACTTTACCGATTTTGTCGACCGAATCGCGGCGTTTTCTTCAGCGTTTTCGGCAAGTTTTCGCGATTATCCGTTCGACGAGGCGGACGGGGCGAACTTGTGAAAACACGTAAAACAAGACGAGGTTGACGATTAAGTCGTATTTTTGCGTCGCGCAAAATAAATGTTTCACGCAATCGTTATATAGCAGGTCGGATTTTTAGCGCGCTTTATTTAGCGTTCCTTTCGACCGACTAAGCAAATTCTATCAAATTTTATTTTCTTGTAAAGGCTTTTTTTTCCGCTTTCATTCCGATATAATAGTGTTCGACGCGGCGCCGCGCGGCGTCGGAAACAACGCTTTATCGCGGTAATTTCCGCGTTTACCGTCTAGCGTTTCGTTTTCCAAAACGCCGCGAGAAAAATTCAAAATTTTTTGAAGACGGTCGAAAACGCCGTCCGGAAATTCCGTTCGTTTTTTTTCGCGACGGCAAGATTTACACGACGCGGCAAAAAAACGTTTTGCGCAACGATAAACGCTTATCGAACGCGTCGCGTAAACGCCGGTCGAGAAAATGCCGTGACTTTTTGGAGACGATAATGAAGAAAAATTTGATTTTTAGGACTTGCCGGACTAATAAGACGACAATAACAAAAAAAACGAGTATTAATATTGCGCTTTGGTGCGCGCTAGGCGTCGGAATTAGCGGCGTCGAACTCGGGGCGAACGCGCCGTCGAGCTTGTCGAAACGGCTTTGCGTCGCGGCGGAAACCGATTTTAGCGGCTTTGCGGACGCGTCTAGCGTCGAAACGGAAATTTCGGGCGTTCCCGAAAGTGAAAATGGAGGAAATAGCGAGATTTTAACACTAGCGTCCGACGCCGCGACGCTCGATTTGTCGCCCCTGCCGACCGGCGAAGAAAAGGCCGCCGAACCGATTCCGCACTTTCCGAACCGAACCGCCGCGTTCATTTGGCGCAACTGGAACCTCGCGACGCTCGAAGCGATGGCGCGAACGCTCGAAACGTCGCCGGAAAAGATTGCGCAAGTCGCCGATCTTCTCGGGTTGCCGCCGTATAAGGAACCGACTTGGGAGTCCGATCGCGTCTATATTACGCTAACTCGACGAAATTGGTCGATTTTACCTTACGAGCAGTTGCTGACGCTTCTCGATCTCGCGCCGGTCGAGTACGCCGAAAAGCTCCGCGAAGACGACTTTCTTTGGGTTAAATTGGGACGTTTGAAGCCGGTTTGCGAAACTTTGCGGTTTGAAGAGCCGAACGAAGCCGACGTCGCCGCGATGCGCAAAATCGCCGCCGTCGTTCGCGAAACGTTCGGAGGCAAACTCGACGCGCCGGAAACGCCTCGTTTCGCGTTTCTCGACGAACTCGGAACGCTCGACGCGGGAAAGTTGACGGTTGAGAAAAGTTTAGCGATTGAAGAAGAAGCGGCGGGGAAAAAAGATTCGGTAAAGGACGGCGAGATTGACGGCGGCGACTCGTCGAACGGAAACGATGAAGCCGTCGCGAAAAACGAATCGCGTTTTGAAATCTGTTATTTGCATTCGTATTTCTCGGTCTTCGGCGACCCGCTTTTGCAAGACGACGCGAAACTCTGTCCGGACGGACTCCTCCAAAAGTTGAGCGAACGGGGAGTGAACGGCGTTTGGTTGCACGCGCTCCTGCGGGATTTGGCGCCGCCGACCGCCGAATTTCCGGAATTGGGGGCGAAATCGGACGTTCGCCGCGCGACTTTGCGCAATTTAGTGAAACGAGCGAAGAAATACGGGATCGACGTTTACCTCTATATGAACGAACCGCGAGCGCTTCCGGCGCCGTTTTTCGAAAATCGTCCGTATATTCGCGGCGTCGCGCAAGAAAAATATTTCGCGATGTGCGCGTCGGCGCCGGAGACGCGACGTTGGCTCGTCGACTCGTTGGCGGCGGTCTTCGCGGACGTTCCGGGGCTCGGCGGGATTTTTACGATCACCGGCTCCGAAAACTTGACGACGTGCGCGTCGCATATGCGGCAAGACGAGTGCCCGCGCTGTTCGAAACGGGATTACGTCGACCTGATCGCCGACCTGAACGCCGCGATGGCCGAAGGCGTTTGGCGGTCGGCGCCGGACGCGAAGGTGATCGTTTGGGACTGGGGTTGGCGCGGACACGGGCTCGCGACCGACATTATCGAACGGCTGCCGAAGGGCGTTTGGCTGCAGTCGGTCAGCGAGTGGGCGCTTCCGCTGAATCGGGGCGGCGTTCCGGTTTCGATTGGCGAATATTCGATTTCGGCGGTCGGGCCTGGGCCGCGCGCGGTCGAGCATTGGGCGGCGGCGAAGAAGGCCGGGCTCAAAACGATCGCGAAGTGCCAATTCAACGCGACCTGGGAAATCGCGTCGATTCCGACGATTCCGGCGCTCGACTTGGTCGTCCGACACGCGGCGAACCTTTCGCGCTCCGGCGTCGACGGAGTGATGGCCGGTTGGTCGCTCGGCGGGTATCCGTCGATTAACTTGGAAGCGCTCCGAGAATTTGAGGACGAAGCGACGACCGAAGAAGAGGTTCTCGACCGCTTGGCGACGCGCGTTTTCGGTGCGGAGGGTGCGGCGACCGGGCGCGCCGGCTGGACGAAAGTTAGCCGCGCCTTCGAAGAATTCCCGTATTCCGGGGCGGTCGTTTATACCGCGCCGAACCAAATCGGCCCGGCGAATTTGCTCCGCTTGCAGCCGAGCGGCTTTAAGGCGACGATGGTCGGGATTCCTTACGACGACGTCGCTTCTTGGACGGCGCCGTATCCGCCGCTCGTTTTCGCCGAGCAGATGGAGAAGTGCGGGCGAGGATTTCGCGAAGGCGCCGCGCTTTTGGCCGAAGCGGCGAAGAACGCTCCGGCGGAGCGTCGCGTCGAAGCGGAGCGGCAAGCGCGTTGCGCCGACGTCGCGGGCGTCGTTTATTTGAGTTGCGCCAATCAAGCGCGCTTTACGTTGCTTCGCGACGAACGGCTCGCTCTGCGAAAAGCGGAAAACGCGAAAAATAGCGAAAACGCGGCGAGGTTAACGGCGGTCGAGTCGGAAATGGCGGCGATCGTTCGCGACGAAATCGAGTTGGCGAAAGCGTTGCGTCGCGCCGCGGCGGCGGATTCTTGCGTCGGCTTCGAGTCGACGAATCAATATTGGTTTATTCCGAACGATTTGATTGAGAAAATTATTTCCTGCCGTCAAATTCTCGACGAGTTGGAGAAAACGGAATAAAATTTAAACGGAAAATTTTTGTCGAGTAAACGTCGGCTTCAAACGACGAAGCGCCCGGGCGCGAAGACGAAGAAAGTCGCGATCGGGCGTTTCGCCGGAACGAAAGGGAAGTCGCGACGTTTGCAAACGCGAACGCCGAGGTAAGAGACGCTCGACAAGAAATACGACGGGACGAAACGACGCGCCTAAAAAGCCTCGTTTCGTCCTCGTTCGTTTAACGGCTTAAATCGCGTTTACGCGAACGCCGCCGCGGGTCAACCCTTTTTCTTCAGCGATTGCGCCAAATGCCAATGGTCCGGAAGAACCGCGCCCTTTTCAACGCAAATAACGCCGTCGCGAATCATTCCGAATTCGCGTTCCTTCGTGTTTTGAACGTTATCCGGGTTGATAATAAAGACGTTCGAACCGATTTGGCAATTTTTATCGACGATGGCGCCGTCGATGACCGTGTGGTCGCCGATTCCCACCGGCGGACGACCGGCCGCGATTTCCGCCGCGTCTTCTTCGGGACTCGTAACAAAGTCTTGCCCCATAATGATGGAGTTGCGGATAACGCAGCCTTTGCCGATTTTGCAACGAATGCCGAGAATCGAGTTTTCAATTACCGCGCCTTCGCCGATTAAGCAACCGTCGGCGATGTAACTGCAACGAACCGTCGCGTTGTCAAAACGACTGGCCGGAAGGTAACGAAGTTGCGTATACGTCGGCGCTTGCGGAGTCGAAATTTCGAAAACCGGCGGGTTTTGCGCCAACGCGAGGTTCGCTTCGTAGAAGGAACGAATCGTCCCGATGTCTTCCCAATAACCGTCGAAAAGGTGAACGCAAACGCGCTTCGTGCGAATCGACGCGGGGAACACTTCTTTCCCGAAGTCTTTATAGTCGGTCTTTTCGAGCGCTTCGACGAGCGTGTCGCGGTTGAAAAGGTAAACGCCCATGTTGGCGAGGTAGTCGCGACCTTGCGGGTCGAGGCCGCGTTCGCGAATAAAGTCTTCGCCGGTGAAGACGTGCGAAAGTTCTTCGTCCGTCTGCGGTTTTTCGAGGAAGCCGAGGACGCGGCCCTCTTCGTCGATGCGCATAATGCCGAGTTCGCCGGCGCGCTCTTTTTTAACCGGAACGGAGGCGATCGTAACGTCGGCGTTCGAGCGTTCGTGCGTCTCGATCATCTTTTGGAAGTCCATCCGGTAGAGTTGGTCGCCGGAGAGGATCAAGACGTAATCGACGTCGCGTTGTTGGATGAAGTTGAAGTTTTGGCGGACCGCGTCGGCCGTCCCTTGGTACCAAGAGTCGCTGTCGTTCGTTTGTTGCGCCGCCAACATTTCGACGAACCCGCCGCCGAAAGCGTCGAAACGGTAAGTTTGCAAGTGTTGGTGCAAGCTGACCGAGTTGAACTGCGTGATAACGTAAATCTTATTAAGACCGCTGTTGATGCAGTTCGAGACCGGAATGTCGATCAAACGGTATTTACCGGCGACCGGAACGGCCGGTTTCGCGCGCATTTTGGTCAAGGGGTACAGGCGCGTGCCGCGTCCGCCGCCGAGAATCAGAACGATAACGTTTTTCTTCATTGGTAACGAGTCCTCAATAGTTCGACGTCGAGAGCGGGAACGACGCGAGACGAGCGCGCGGCGCATGTCGCAAACGCTCGTCGGTCGGAACGTTAATTTTACGTCCGCCCGCTTTTCTCTCCTTATTAATATATAGTATAAGCGATTTTTCTTCGTTTGTGAATAACGTTCTTCCGATTTTGCGAAAATTTCGCCCGATTTTTCTTTTTTTTACCGCGTCTCCGCTCGCGCCGCCGCGAAGAGACTTGTTCTAAACGGCGGCCGAGCGGAAGTTGGCGAGTTTAGCGAGACTAGCGAAGCCGCGACGTTCGAGAAAGTCGCGCGGTCGATCAATCGAGCGTCGGGAGTTCGAAGCCCTTGCGTTGTTCGCGGGAAAGGAAGGAC
>JAZNJF010000328.1:0-7637 GCA_045577885.1 Thermoguttaceae bacterium
TAGTTGGGCGCCGGTCCAGTTGAGGAGCGCGCCGCCGTCGCTGCCCGCGACGCAAGCGTCGAAATCGGCGCCGGAGAGAACGAGCGTTCCGTCGTTCGAAACGGCGCCGCCGCCGGACGTCGCGACGCAATCGACGAAACGAAGCTCCGCGCCGGAAAGGAAGCCGTCGAGCGAAAGCGCGCCGCCGACGCTCGCGGAACAATTTTCAAAAGTCGACGCCAAAATCCAAGAGATCGAGCCGGTCGACTCGTTTTCGACGGCGACCGCGCCGCCGTTCGTCGCGGAAACGTTCGCGAACGCGGCGTCGCGGATTTCGAAATAACCGGTCGAGAAAACGGCGCCGCCGTCGCCTTCCGCGCCGTCGCCGTCGAATCGGGCGCCGTCGACCGTTAAAACGCCGACGTTGCAAACGGAGCCGCCGTCGCCGTCGGCGCGGTTCGCCGAAAAGGCGGCGTCGACGAGTCGAAGCTCGGCGTTGGAGTCGACGTAAATCGCGCCGCCGGAATCGAGCGCTTCGTTCCGTTCGAAACGGGCGTCGGTCAACGAAAGCGCGCCGCCGGAAGCGAAGAGCGCGGCGCCGTTTTGCGCCGAGTTGTCGGCGAAGGTCGCGTCGACGAAGAGCGTTTCGCGCCCTTCGACGCCGACGTTGTAAAGGCCGCCGCCGGCGTTCGTCGCGACGTTGTTTAAGAACGAGGCGTTTTCAACGTCGAGATAAGCGGCGAAGTTGTAAAAACCGCCGCCGGAACCGTTCGTCGCGACGTTGTCGGAAAGGAGCGCGCCGTCGAGAACGGCCGAGCCGCCCTTCAAATAAACGCCGCCGCCGGTCGCCGCCGAGTTGTTCGCGACGGTCGTTCGCGTCAACGTCAGGTCGCCGCCGTCGACGTAAATCGCGCCGCCCGCGCTTGTTTCGCCGCCCGCCGAGTTCCCCGAAACGGTCGAGTCGACCAACGTCAGCCGCCCGCCTTGGACGTAAATCCCGGCGCCGAGCGCGGCGCTCGAAGAGTTGCCGACGACCGCGCAGTTCGTCGCGGTTAAGTTGCAGAACGCGCCGACGTTGACGCCGACGCCCTTGTACGTTCCGCCGGTCGCCGACGAGTTCGCGACGCCGCCGGTCAGCGTCAAACCGACCAAGGAGACGGAGATTTCGCCGCTCGCGGTTCCGCCGTATAAAAGGAGGACTTGCCCTTTGCCGCCGCGGTCGAGTTCGACGCCGCCGACGTCCGACGCGTCGACCGTCGCGTCTTTATTAATCGTCAACGTTTTCGAAAGTTCGATCGTTCCGCCGAGCGCAAAGCGAATCGTCGACGAGAGCGTTTGACCGTCGATTTTTGTTCCGGCGTAATCGAGCGCTTCCCGCAAGGAGATTTTGCCGTCCGTTTGCGACGACGAATCGGCGAGCGTCGTTACCCAGATCGCGGCGTCGTCCGTTTCGTCGGCGACGAAGGAGTCGGCCAACGCTTGGAAGTCGGCGGAACCGACCGTCAACGCGAGCAACTCGCGGTTTTCCAAACGTTCGAAGCGGGCCGAGCGTCGCGCGGGACGGCTCGCGGACGACGACGGTTTCGAAGAAAAACGGGAACGCGAAAATTTCATCTAAAAAGGTCTCCTAAAACGGACGTTGACGACGGTCGGCGGTCTTGAAGGGAAAAGTTGCGACTTAGCGGTCGACGCGACCGGGCGACGCGGCGACGGTCGCGTTCTATTATAACGAAAAAACGCGAACGACGCAAACGGTTTTTGCGGCGCGATTTTGGGTTTTGACGAAAAAGCGGCCCTCGAAGTTGCGTTTCGACGGAAAATTTCCCCGATTTTAACGGTCGCGCGTTCCGATTTTGCGTTTTTTGCGGGACGGAACGGGGCGACGGGGGAGTCGGCGTCGCGTCGCGTCGTCGTTTTAATTTTGCGTTTCTTTCGCTTCTTTCGCTCGTTTCGCTTTTTTCGCGGGGCGGTCGTCGGCGTCGATCCAAAGCGTTACCGGGCCGTCGTTGACGAGCGAGACGGCCATATCGGCGCGGAAGACGCCGGTTTCGGTCGGAACGCCGAGCGAGCGCAACTCCGCGACGAAGCGTTCGTAAAGTCGGTTCGCCGTTTCCGGAGGGGCCGCGTCGACGAAGCCGGGGCGGTTTCCCTTAATGCAATCGCCGAACAAGGTGAATTGGCTGACGACGAGCGCGGCGCCGCCGACCTGCGCCAAGTTGAGGTTCATTCGGCCTTCGGCGTCCTCGAAGACGCGGAGCGACGCGACTTTTTTCGCCAAATAACGGACGTCCTCTTCGTCGTCGCCGACGCCGACGCCGAGCAAGACGAGGAAACCGCGGTCGATTTTGCCGGAAATTCGGTTGTTTTCGGTTTTGATCGCGACGCTCGCGGAAGCGACGCGTTGAACGCAAGCTCTCATAATAAGCGGAAAATGCGGGAAATGGAGAAAGCGGGGGAAATGGAGGGCGGGGGAGAAGCGGGAGCGACGGGAAAGGGCGCGGAGCGGAACCGTCGCGCCGAACTCGACCGCCAAGAACGACCAAAAGACCGAGTCGACGCTTGCGCGTTTCGTCGGTCGGTTCGAGATTTTAGCGGGCGAAAAGCGGTTCGACCGTCGCGAAGGCGGCGTTGAGCGTCGCTTTCGGAGCGGTAAAGAAAGAGTCGACCGGCGCGTTTCGTTCGTTTTTTAAGGAAAAAATCGAATAAAACGGCGAGCGAACGCAAAGCGAAACGGCGCGCGGTCGACTTCTTTCGTTATTTTTCGTCTTTTCGTCGGAAACTTTGCGGCTCCTCGGAGGAAGCCGCCGGAACGAAATCCTTTTTAGTTCCGTCGCGGACGAAAGACGATCAAACGAGTTCTTTCTTGGAACCGACCAACGAACGCAGACGTTCGGCGAGGAGGGCCGAGTCGAACGGTTTGCGGAACGTTTCGTTGATGCTGGAACGATCGAAGCTCGTGCTGCTGCCGTCGTCGGGCAGAAGGGCGATGAGAATGATTTCGCCAAATTCCGGGTTGCGGCGGAGGTTTTGGCAAATTTGCAACGCTTCCGCGCGACCGATCGAGAAGTCGACGATAATGCAGTCCGGGTGGAAGCTTTCGGCTTGAATGCCGGCGTCGAAACCGCTGGCGGCGACCGCGACTTTGAACGCTTTTTCGGTCGGCAGTTCGCGTTTAACGTTTTCGATAAGAACTTGGTCTTGCGCGACGATCAAGACCTTCGCCAAGGTTTCGTCTTCCAAGTCGCCGAGCGGCATGCCGTGTTCTTTGAGGAATTTAATCAAGCATTCGCGCGGGATGCGGCGGTCTTGCGAACCCGGGATGCGGTAACCCTTGAGGCGACCGGAGTCGAACCATTTGCTGACGGTGCGAGGGGCGACCTTGCAGATCTTGGCGACCTGACCGGTGGTGAAAACCTTCATTGCTGACTCTCCGATAAAATTGTACGCGTTAGGTATCCAACGAAATTTCTTGCCAAAATCCGTTTCGGCGCGAAATTTTGCCGTCCCGAGCGTCGCGTTGCGTCAAGCGATCCTTCGCGAGGCGCGGCGTCGACGTTGGTCGAGACTTAACGAAAAATAGCGGACGGGCGCGTTTTCGCAAGCGAAAGACGCTCGACTCCGTTTGACTGGTAACGTTTTCGGCGTTTTATTCGCGTCTTCATCAATAAAAACCGGAATAATCGTGAAAATTATTTTTTTCGGCAAATTTGATATTCGGCGAAAGCGCGAAAAGCGACCGTCGGGTTGATTTTGCGTTTGTTTTTGAATTTGCGCGCAAAATCTCGTCGCAAGCGATTTCCGTTCGTCGGCTTTTTAAGGCGAATTTCCTTTATCGGCCTTAGACGGAAAAAACTCGTCGACGCTGTCGTAGGGGTCTCATCGGCATTAACGGTCGGCCGACTTTAACGAGTTTTAGTTTTCGTTTAAATTATGCGAGTGGAAACGATCGTCGCGCTTTCGACGGCGGCGACCGGGACGTTAAAATGGGGCGAATCGGGGAAACGTAACGGTTGGCGTGTTTTAGCGAAGGTTTAAAATGGAGAAAAGGGGAAGAGCGTAGGGGACGCGACGGGCGCGGCGAGCGAACGGTTTTAGCGAATATTTGTAAAATAGCGATCGAAGCGAAAATAGGGAGCCCGGCGAATCGTTTTAAAAAATAAAATCGAATAAAGCGTCGCGATTTGTGGAAGTTTGACAAAATTTTGTTAAAATGTCGAAAGCGGTCGCGCGTCGACGGCGGCGAGCGGCGTACTCTGAAGCGCGTCGAGGTCGAACGGACGTTGGGCGGCGCGGAGGACCGCGACGAACGAGACGGATAAAACGAGTAAAACGGATTTGAAGGCGGCGAGGGTGAACGAGATTTATTTTCTTGTCGAACAGGCGGTTTTTTCGGTGAATTTGGCGCGGCGCTCGGCGGACGGGCGCAACGAGGCGTTTCCTCTTGCGGCGAGCGAGCGGGCGTCGCGGGCGGATTTGGACGCGGCGCTCGAGCGGGCGACGCGGGTCGAGACGTTCGAGACCGGATACGACGCGCGCAATCTCTTTTTCTTTCCGACGCCGAGCGGCGCGTTCGCGATCGGGCGTCTGACGCCGGCGGCTCCGGAAGCGGGGGAGGGCGCGTTCTATTTTCAAACGTTTTTTATCGAGGAGGACGCGTTTTTCCAATGCGGCGCGAATCCGGTCGCGCTCTTGCATTTGGCGTTGAACACCGCTCGTTTCGCGCTCTATCGACCGGGCGCGAAGTTGGAGGCGTTTCGTTTGGAAGCGCGGGCGCCTTGGATCGACCAAGAGGAGTTGCGGCGAACGACGGAGCGGTTGGGGACGCGAGCGCTGACGACGTTGATACAAGCGGTTCTCGAATCGAGTCGAACGACGTTCGTCGCCGATTACAACGCGTTTTTGGTCGTTTCGGCGTTGTTCGAGTTGACGCCGATTCATTGGCGGGCGGAGTTGACGTTCGCGGTCGGCGTTCGTTTTCGCGGCGATTCTTCGTTTCGTTTGGTCGGCGCGACGGCGCGTCGCGGCGTCGAAGGGCCGAGCGTCGAGACCGGAACGACGTTTTGCGACTTGCGGGACGTCGTCGAGAACGACGACGCGTATCCGATCGAGAACGCTTGGGCGGCGTTGGTCGAGGCGGCGTTGAAGGGGAACCGCGTCGACTATTTATACGAGCGAACGGCGGAGGATTTTTTCCTTTATCAACGGCGTCGGGACGACGGCGGCGAGCGCGGCGCGTCGAGCGCCGAGGTCGCGGAGTTGGGGGCGCGTTGGCGTTCGGGGCTCGAAAACGCGATTCGCGGCGAAGATTCGGAAGACGAAGCGGGCGACGCGAACGCGGAGAACGAGTTTAACGTCGAGCGCGACGCGGCCGAAGCGGCGGAAGAAGACGAGCGCGTCGAAGAGACGGAGTCGTTTTTCGACGGCGAGTTTGAAGGCGGTTGGCGCGATTCGGACGGCGACGAACGTTGGCGCGTCGACGAGGCGGACGCGGCGGAGGAAAAGCGACCGACGACCGAGGAACGCGTCGCGCCGACGTTTAGTTTTAAAGTCGTCGAGCCGACCGAAGCGGAGCGCGTCGAAACGGCGAACGACCGGGAAAATGGTCGGGAAAAAAACGCGGCGCAAAAGAAAAACGATAATAACGATAAGAAAGGGGAAGAGAACGACGAGGAAAACGCGCGCCGCGCCGCCGCTTTCGACGAGATTTTCGCCGGCGAGTCGTTTGAAGACGAATGGGCCGCGACCCAAAAACGGCGAAACGGAGCCGAAGAAACGGAAGACGCCGTGTTGGGCGACGAAGGCAAGGAGAGCGAGAGAAAGACGAAAAACGCTAAAAAGGATGAAGTCGATAAAAGCGGTGAAATAGATAAAAACGGAAAGGTTGAGAAAGACGGGAGAAACGGCAAAGTCGGCGACGGGGGGAACGAAAAGGCGGCGGCGCTCGAAGCGTTGCGACTCGTTTTCGCCGGGAAGAACGGCGTCGCGGGAACGGGAGGAAAGCGGCGCAAGGCGATCGCGGGGCGTTGCGAGGAGTTTTTTGAGCTGTTGAAAGCGGAGCGGGCGTTCGACGAACCGCTCGGTTTGGACGGTTTGGCGAACTTGAGCGCGTTGCTCGACGAACGCGGCGCCGAAGCGTTGGAGCGTTTGGGACGAACGTCGCGGCGCGACGCCGGAAGACGCGGCGAAGAGGAACGGCGTTCGGCGGAGCGGGACGCGCGGCGTTTGCGGTTGGCTCCGTTCGCGGCGTTGTCGGCGGAGTTTCCCGGTTGGAACGAGGAGTTGCGGCGGTTCGACGCGTTGTTCGACGACGCTTGCGTCGGAAACGAAGCGGCGGCGGAGACGTTGCGCGACTTTTGGCTGCGTTGGCGGCCCCAACTCGACGACGAAACGGTCGACCGAATTCGCGGCGCTTACGAGGAGCGGTTGCGCGGGCGCTTGTCGGCGGAGGACGGCGGCGCGATCGAGCGAACGGAGCGATTGTTGGCCGCGTTGGCGATTTATAGCGCGCTCTTTTTGGAACGTTAAATGTAAAAGCGTTGAAAACGGGCGCCGCGCCGACTTTCGACGCGTTAACAAAACGACGAAGCGACCGACGGAGAAGAAAAATGAAACGAACGCAAGTATTGGGAACGAAATTGGCGGCGGCTTGCGTCGGCGTCGCGTTGGCGGCGGCGAGCGTCGCGTCGGCGAACGACGAAACCGGAAAAACGGGAAAAGAAGGCGGCGCGCCCGCGGCGGTCGCGAACGGCTTGAACGGCTTGAACGGCTCGAACGGCTCGAACGGCGGCTCCGGCGAAGAAAAAAACGACGCCGAAGCGCGAACGCGGCGGGCGGTCGAGGAAACGGTTTCCGCGACCGTCGACGAGCCGGAGAAGTTGCGTCGACTCGACAAAACGGCGCCGATTTGGGTTTCGAGCGACCGCAAGCGCGTCGTTCTCGGCGGCGTCGTTTGCTTGCGCGAAGGGCCGCTCGAGTTCTTCGCTTGCCGACGCGGGAGCAAGGAACACGAGTCGGTCGTTTCGCTCGACGTTCCGCCGCACCTGATATGCGCGGCGTTGCTGGCCGTCGGCGCGAAGCAAGGGAAACCGGCGAAATTTGATCCGGAGTTCGTCCCGCCGACCGGCGAAGAGATCGAAATCGAGTTGCGTTGGCGCGACGCGGAGAGCGGAGCGGTTCGCAAAATTCGGGCGCAAGAAGCGGTTCGCGTCGCGGAGACAGGGCGCGAAATGACGGCGCCTTGGGTCTTTACCGGCGGGCTGTTCGGCGTCGACGCGGAGGGAAAGAAGTATTACTTGGCGAACGTAACCGGCGAAATTTTCGGCGTTTCGAACTTTCCCGGCTCCGTTCTCGACGTTCCGTTCGAGAGTTCGAGCGACAACGCGCTTTTGACGTTCGAAGCGAATACCGACAAGATTCCGCCGACCGGAACGTCGACGGCGTTGATTTTGACGCGCAAAAATAAGCCGAGCGGGGCGTCCGTCGGCGCGGAGCGAAAGCGATGAACGACGATTATAGCGATTGGGAAAGACGCGGCGAAAACGGAGGTCCGGGCGGTTTTGGGAACGTCGGCGGTTCCGTCGGTCCGGGCGGTTTTGGGAACGTCGGCGGTTCCGTCGGTCCGGGCGGTTTTGGGAACGTCGGCGGTTCCGTCGGTCCGG
>JAZNJF010000329.1:0-2400 GCA_045577885.1 Thermoguttaceae bacterium
AAGATTTCGTCGTTTGCTCGACTTCGACCTCGACTTTGGCGCCGACGTCGAACGTCTCTTCGTTTTTGCCGGATTTAACGGTTATGCGGAGGTCGGTCGTGTCGGCTTTCTTGTATTTCGGGTCGATTTCTTCGACGGTGCGTTCCTCTTCGGCGACTTTCGCGCTCCACTCGGCGACCGCGGCGGCGTCGGACGGGACCGGGACGTTCTTGCGCGTTTCGCTTTCGGAAGTCGTTGTTTTGTAAACGACGACGGCGAATTCGCCTTCCGGCGCGCCCTTGTATTTCCCGTGCGTTTGAATAACGCAACGCCCTTCGGCGTCGGTAACGCCCCCCGCGAGCCATTTGTAATTGAGGTCGTCCGGCTTCACCAGCTGAACGCTCGCGCCCTCGACCGGAGCGCCTTCTTGGACGATAACGATCGTCGTCGGTTGGAGCTTCGGCATGTCCGGCGGCGTTTTTTGACCGCCGCAACCGACGGCGAGAAGGAGCGAAACGGCGAGCGTCGACGCGGCAAAAATCGAATGAAAACGCATAAAACGACCTTTCGTTGAAATCGGTAAAGTAAAATAGCGAAGAATGCTAAGGTGGGAAACGGAAGTAAAAACGGCGAACGCGGCGATTCGGGAAAAAACGCGTTCGCTTAACGACGTTTAACGTCGCGGCGTTGGGAGGGGCGCGACGTTAAAACGTCGATAAACTTAAAACCGTTAAGTTTGACGTCGTTTAAACGTTAATATCGCTAAAACCGGCGTCATTGCGTGTCGGTTTCGCCGCCCGCCGGAGAACCGAGCGCACCCCAAACGCCGAACGGCGACTTGCCGCTCGTAACGGCGTAAGAGTTCGGCGAACCGCAGTCGATCGTGTCCGAAATGAAACGGACGGAACCGTCGCCCATCCCGACGTTGACGCCGCCGGAGTGGTTGCTTTGCGGGGAGAAAACGCCCCAAGCCATATTCTCGATGTTCGGCCAAGTGTGAATGCAGCAAGGCGAGTTCGGCGGAAGAATCGTCGTGAACGCGGAGTTGACCGAGCGACCGTCCGTCCAAAGGAGCCCGCGCCAAGTGTCGGTGCCGGAGTTAAGTTGGGTCGGGTCGTCGGCGCGGCGCGACTCGGTGAGGCAGGCGGCCGGTTTCGCGCGACCGTCGTGCATCGAGCCGGTTTTGTAGACGCCGCCTTTCACCTTCGTCGAGCGGTTCGCGTCGCCGAGCATTTCGCTAATCGCGACGGTGTTGCTGAGACCGTCGGTGATGAACGACATAGGACGCCAACGGAGCGGCGCGAAGAAGCCGCGACCGTCTTCTTGCGCGGCGGCGCCTTCGTCCCAGTCCGGACGGTTGTTGTGCCACATGCCGTCGCCGACGCTAATGCAAATGCTGTTGCGGCACATGTTTTGGTGCGGGGACGGTTGCGAGGAGCCGCCGTCGCTCGGGCAAAGGAGCGTCGAAATAAGCGAGGTGTACGGTTCCGTGCCGTGGAACGGCCAAGAGCCGGCGGCGACTTCTTTCGCGTGGGCGGAAATCGCGTCGTAACGCGGCGCTTGCTCCATATACGGCAGGAACGCGATGTTCGGGCTGCAGTAGCCGCTGTACGCCGCGCCGCCGAGTTGGTTGACGCTGAAATTGTGGAAGTTGAAACGCGACGCCGGGAGCATGTTGTTGGCGTCGTGATAGTTGTGAATCGCGAGCAGGTATTGCTTCATGTTGTTGGTGCATTGCATTCGACGGGCCGCCTCGCGCGCCGCTTGGACGGCGGGAAGAAGCAAGCCGATCAAAATGCCGATGATCGCGATCACGACCAACAGTTCGACCAACGTAAAACCGCGTTTTTGAGTCATTGCGTTCTCCTTAGATGATATATGTAACGGATAACGGGAATTCGCGTTTGGAAAACGAAACGGAGGCGCGAAGCGTCGGGAGACGACGCGACGTTCGGCAACGCCCTCTTGCGACTTCGCGGCGGATAATCGACGACGAAGCGCCGTCTATTGTAAACGACGCGAGCGAGAAAAGCAAGGAACCGCCGCGATTTTTTCGGAATTTCGCTAAAAAACGCAAGAAAACAAGAAAAAGACGCGCCGTCGAGACTTTAACGCTCGACGGCGCGCAAGGAAACGGAACGCGAAACGCCGAAAATAACGGTCGCGCCGATTTTAACGGGAAGCGGTTAAAGGGGCGGTTCGCGAACGTCGTTTGTCGGCGCCGCGCGAACCCCTTATCAATATTAATGACAAAATCCGCTTGTCGGCGACGCTCAATCGCGGTCGTCGCGACGACGGAAGCCGCCGCGATCATTCCGGTCGTTGCGATTATTTCGGAAATTCCGGTCGTCGCGACGCATCCAGCCGCCGCGGTCTTCGCGCTTGAACCCGCCGCGTTCTCCGTCGCGGTTGAAATCGCGT
>JAZNJF010000330.1:0-8248 GCA_045577885.1 Thermoguttaceae bacterium
GTGAAAACGTCGAAGAACCCGAAACCGGGCCGCCCGAGTCAATTCGCGATTTTCCAAGTGGAAGACCTCGACTCGTCGATGCGCGCGATCATGTGGGCCGACGCGTTCGCGAAATACGGTCAACACCTAAAGAACGACGCCGTCGTCTTTTTGCGCGGTAAACTCGAGAAGAAAGAAAAGGAAAAATCGGAAGGAGACGACGACTCCGAAAGCGGCGTCGAAACGACGTTTTTCGTCGACGAAGCGATTCCGTTCGAAAACGCCGACCAAGAGATGACGCGCGGCGTCGCGATTTGCTTGAAAGAGTCGTCGATCGTAAACGGCGGTTCGAAAATGCTTTACGACATTTTAAAGACGTACCGCGTCGGCAAAGACGGGAACGCTCGCGGCTCCGACCTAGAAATCCGCCTTTTGATGCGCGACGGAACCCGAGCGACGCTGAAATGCCCGGAATTCAAACTCGACATGACGAGCGAGATGCGACGCCGCGTCGAGGAACGCTTCGGCGACGACGCGTTCCAACTGATCCCCGCGCCGCAAAAACAAGGCGTCGCCGAAGATCCGCGCGACCGCTGGAAACGCCGCAAATCGGCGGATAAACCGGCGAGCAAACCGGCGAAGCAATAGAAACGACGCGGCGCCGTCCGTCAAGCGTCCCAATTTAACGTCTTATTTTTCAACGTTTTCATTCAATCAAAGAAAGTTTTCGCAATGAACCGAAGAGATTTTCATCGCCAAATCGTCGGCGGCGCGCTCGGAGCGCTCGTTCTCGGCGCGACCGGAGCGCCCGTTTTCGCGCTCGATTCGGCGGACCAACCGCTGAAATACCGCAATCCGAACGGCGTCGCGGCCGACCCGTCCGTCCTGCGCAAGCCGACCGGCGAAGTCGTTAAATTCGACGGCAAGTATTGGCTTTACTTCACTTCCGAACGCGGCGACGTTCGCGGGTACGAAGTCCGTTCGACCGTCGATTTCGTCGAGTGGAAGGACGAAGGCGTCGCGTTCGACGCGACCGGAACCTGGGCCCGCGACGCGTTTTGGGCGCCGGAAGGGTACGAAATCGACGGCAAGTTCTACCTCTTTTTCAGCGCGCAAAACGCCGACTTCCCTTGGACGACCGCCGAAAAGTTTAACATCGGCGTCGCCGTCGCCGACTCGCCGCGCGGACCGTTCAAGCTCCTCAAAGACGAGCCGATCTTCGATCCCGGTTATCCGATCATCGACGCGAACCTCTTTATCGACGACGACGGAACGCCGTATTTGACCTATTCGCGCTGCTGCTACCAACACGCCGTCGAGAGCGAACTCGCCGCTAAAGTCCGCGCCGAAGGGAAGTTCAAGGAAATCGAAGAAAGCTGGGTTTACGGCGTCAAACTGACGAAAGACTTTAAAAACGTCGACGGCGAACCGGTCGTTCTGCTCCGTCCGCCGGTCAAACTCGACGACGCGCAAGCCGAATGGGAAAGCCGCTCCGTCGCGTCCGGCGAAGTCAACCGCCGCTGGACGGAAGGCTCGGCGTTGTTCAAGTTAAACGGCAAATATTACGTTACGTACTCCGCCAACTTCTTCGGCGGCGACTGGTACGCCGTCGGTTACGCGACCGCCGACGCGCCGCTCGGGCCGTATACGAAAGCGGCGAACAACCCGATTTTGGAGAAAAACTCCGACAAGGGCGGAATCGTTCGCGGAACCGGACACGGCAACGTCTTCTTCTCGCCCGACCGCTCCGAGATGTACTACGTCTACCACGCGCGCACCGAAGGGCGCGACCGCAAACTCTTTATCGACCGTATGTTCGTCGACTCGAAAGGCGTTTTAACGGTCGACGGTCCGAGCGTCGACCCGCGCCCGATTCCGGGTTTCGTCAAGAAGTAAGGCGCGCCGCGACGCCGTGTCAAACGCTTAAAATCGGCGGCTAACGTTACAAATCGCCGCCAAGAAACGCGAAAACGTCGAAACCGTTCCCTCGCAAGGGTTTGGTTTCGACGTTTTTTTTCGTTTTCGACGTTCAACGCGAACGCCTCGAGCGCGCAAAATCCCGGTCGACGCGCCGAGCGACGTTTTAGCCGTCGCCGCCGCGCCGTTCGGTTCGCGCTTTCGCCCGTTCGCTAACTCCGCTTATTTCTTGCGGTTATCGACGACGCGGTTCAGTTTCCCTTCGCTGCGCGGGAGCGAGTTCGGTTCGACGAACGTAATCTTAACGTTAATGCCGATGGTGCGTTGCATCTTTTCGCCGATAGCGCGTTTGAACGCGTCGACGGCGGCGACGTTGTCGGCGAGTTCCGCGAACTTTTCAGCGCTCAATTCGACGCGGGTTTCGATGACGTCGAGACCGGTCGCGTTCTTCGAAAGGACGATTTGGTAATGGATTAACGTCGGGTCGACCGCCAAAAGCGACGCTTCGATTTGGCCCGGGAAGACGTTGACGCCGCGGATGATCATCATGTCGTCGGAGCGGTGCGAAATGCGGCTGATGCGGCGAATCGTACGACCGCAAGCGCATTGTTCGACGACGATCGACGTAATGTCGCGAGTGCGGTAACGGATGAGCGGCGTCCCGCGTTTGCAGAGCGTCGTGAAAACGAGTTCGCCGATTTCGCCGTCCGGAAGCGGTTCGAGCGTTTCCGTGTCGACGATTTCCGGGTAGAAGTTGTCTTCGAAGATGTGAACGCCCGCTTGGCAAGCGCATTCGCAACCGACGCCCGGGCCGGAAATTTCGGTCAAACCGTAAATGTCGTAAGCCTTAATACCGGTTTCCGCTTCGATGGAGCGGCGCATTTCTTCCGTCCAAGGCTCGGCGCCGAAGAACCCGGCGCGCATCTTCGTTTCCTTCCAGTCGAAGCCGATTTTTTTCGCGTGGTCGATCAGGTGGAGGAAGTAGCTCGGCGTGCAGGAGACGACCGTGGCGCCGAAGTCGCGCATCAGCATCAGTTGACGTTCGGTGTTCCCGCCGGAAATCGGAACGACGGAGCAACCGAGTTTTTCGCCGCCGCCGTGCAGGCCCAAACCGCCGGTGAAGAGGCCGTAACCGTAAGCGTTTTGCAGCACGTCCGTATCGTTGATTCCGCAAGCCGCGAGCCCGCGAGCGACCGACGCGTTCCAGACTTCGAGGTCGCCGCGCGTGTACCCCATCACGATCGGTTTGCCGGTCGTCCCGCTGCTGGCGTGGTAGCGGACGATTTCGTTGCGCGGCGCGGCGAACATGCCAAACGGGTAAGTGTCGCGCAAATCGGTCTTTTTGACAAACGGCAGTTTGCTAATGTCGGCGATCGACTTGATCGAATCGGGCGAAACGTTGTTTTCTTCCAACAGATCGCGGTACCATTGGACGTTCGCGTAAACGTAACGAAACGTTTCCATGAAGCGTTCGTTTTGGATTTCGCGAAGCATTTTCACCGGGATGTAATCGGGCGCGCTCGTCATCGTGTACTGCGACATTTCGTCTACCTCCGTCCGTGCGGAATAATTCGCCGCGACGTTTTGCGCTTGCGTCGTCGGCGCGTTATCAAAACGTTATAAAAACGAGAAAAGCCGGTCGTTCCGGCGCCGCCTCGCGCAAAGCGTTCGACTCGCGTCGCGTCGATTTTCTCGGCGCTTTGGCGCTTGCCCTCTCCATTCTCGGCGACTCCGTTATTATAAAAAATTTTCCGCGTCTGTAAAGCGGCGCCTAACTTTTCCGCCCGTCGACGTTCGCCTTTATCTTGCGGTTCTTTCTCCCTCGGACGACGGTTTTAACAAATTAACGCAAACTCCGTATTTTAACACGTTTTCCAATCGAACGGCATTTTGTCGAAAAATTTTTGAAAAAATGAAGAAAAAACCGAAAAGACGGGCGTTTTGCGTTGACGCCGGGGCGCCCGTTCGATAATAATATAGAAATCGACGGCGCAAGCGTTAACAGGTTGCCGCCGCAAATATTGTTTACTTTTTCGTTTGTCGCAAGCGAAAAGCGCCCCAAACGGCGCCCGCTCCGCTTGTTCGGCAAAAAAATTTAAAAAAGACGCGTTTTTTTGTCGAAATCGAAGAAATTTGCTTGCTTTCGGAGAAAAAAGTCGTCATAATAGTTTCGGACGAGAAAAACGACGGCGCGCGTTTTTAGTCGCGATATAACGAAGCTCGCTTCGATCGCCCTTATTTTTCGCCCGAAATCATTTTTAATTCGTTTAATTGACTCGTTACTCTTCAGGGACCTGCGAAATGGCTAAAGAAAAGAAACCTTGCGCGAAAAAAACTTGCGCGAAAAAAACGACGGAAAAAAAAGTCGAAGCGAAAGCCGAGAAAAAAGTTGAAAAGAAAGCGGTCGAAAAGAAAGTCGACGAAAAAGCGAAACCGTTGACCAAAACGCAAATCATCGCGCAACTTGCCGAAAACGCCGGGCTGAGCAAAAAAGACGTTTCCGCCGTTATCGACCAACTCGGCGCGCTGATTCAATCGAGCCTCGCGGAAGCCGACAGCTTCACCTTGCCGGGTCTCGTTAAGATTGAAAAGCAATGGGTTCCGGAAAAACCGGGTCAAGAAAACGTTCCGGATCCGTTCCACCCGGGCCAAACGACGAACCGTCCGGCGAAACCGGCGCATTGGAAGATCAAAGTGAAAGCCCTCAAAGCGTTGAAAGATATGGTTTGACGCGCTTTCCGTCGTTCGTCGTTTTTTAAGCGACGCCCCTTAACGACGGTTCGCGACCGTCGACGCTTAACCTCGCGTCGAATTGTTCGACGACGCGAGGTTTTTTTACGCCCGCCCCTCTTGACAAAGAAAAATTTTTCCGCAAAATAGGACTAATTTGACGCGGAAACGTCGCCGCCCTCGCCCTCGCGACGCGGGGCCGTTTTCCGATCCGTTCCCCCTTTCCTCAACGCTTCTAACGCGTTCAAAGTCGAGACTTCGACGCGACGATTGTTGCATTTCCAACGCGAACGTCGCGCCAAAAGCCCCGCCCAAACGAACGCGCTCCAAGGATTCAACGCAATGACTTCGAACGCTTCTTCCGCTTCCCTTTCCCGTCCGCGCCGCGTTTTGTTGAAAATTTCCGGCGAAAGTTTTTGCCCGGAAAACGACCGCGGCGTCTCGATGGATTCGGTCAACCACTTGGCGGCGCAAATCGTCGACGTCGCGCAAAGCGGCGTGCAAATCGCGGTCGTGATGGGCGGCGGGAACATCCTCCGCGGCGCGCAGTTCAAAGCGGCGAACTCCTCGATTCAAGAAGCGACGGCGCACTATATGGGCATGCTCGCGACGGTCATTAACGGCCTCGCGCTCCAAGACGCGATCGAAGCGCAGGGCCAACCGACTCGCCTGATGACGGCGCTCCCGATGGACGTCGTCGCCGAGCCGTACATCCGTCGCCGCGCGCAACGCCACCTCGAAAAGGGCCGCGTCGTCATCTTGGCCGGCGGCACCGGCAGTCCGTTCGTTACGACCGACACCGCCGCCGCTCAACGCGCGCTCGAACTCGAAGCCGACGTCATCCTCAAAGCGACGAAAGTCGACGGCATTTACAGCGAAGACCCGAAAAAGAACCCGAACGCAACCTTCTATTCGGAGCTGACTTACGAAGACGCGATGCGCCAAAACCTCCGCGTGATGGACTCCGAAGCGTTCGCGAAGTGCGCCGAACACAACATGCCGATTATGGTCTTCAACTTCCGCGAGCCGGACAACTTCAAAAAGGCCGTCCAAGGCGAACACGTCGGCACCATTGTCGGCGCCGCGAAAAAATAATTCGACGTTTTCCTTAAAAAAACGCGAAAAAACGAAAGCGCGCGACCGTTAAAAACGCCGCCGTTCCCCTAAATTAACGCAAAAAACGCGCTCGAGCCGAAACTCGAACGCGTTTTTTTACCTCCCGACGGTTCGAACGCCGCCGTTTTCGCCGTCAACATCAAGCGATCGGCTCGCCCTTGACGTTATCCCATTTCGACGAGGTCGCCCGCACTTTCGAGACGACGTCGACGAACGCTTCGAGCGCGGCGTCGATTTCCGCGTCGGTCGTGTAACGGCTGAGGCTGAACCGGAAATTCCCCTGCAACGCGCCCTCCGGAACCTTCATCGCCGAGAGGACGTGCGACGGTTCGAGCGAGCCCGACGTGCAGGCCGACCCGCTCGAAACGCAGACGCCGGCTTCCGACATAAGCATCAAAATCGCTTCCCCTTCGGCGCCGTAAACCGCGACGTTTAACGTGTTCGGCGTGCGCGGCGCGTCCTTGCCGTTGACGACGACACAAGGAATCCGCGCTTCGATTTCCGCTTGCAACCGGTCGCGCATTCCTTCCATTCGAGCCGCGGTCGCGTCGCGATCTTCCGCTTCGAGGTCGAGCGCTTTGGCAAGCCCGATAATATAGGGAACGTTTTCCGTCCCGGCGCGCCGCCCTCGTTCTTGGTGCCCGCCGATCAGGAACCGCTCGACCGGCGTTCCGCGTCGAACGTAAAGCGCGCCGATTCCCTTCGGAGCGTGAATCTTGTGTCCGCTAAACGACAGCATATCGACGTTTGCGAACGCGCCGTTCGGTTCGTCGGAGGTCGCCGTTCGACTCAAATTGATCGGCAGTTTCGTAACGGATTGCGTCGCGTCGCAGTGGAAGACGATTTTTTCGTCCGTTTGCTTCGCCAGCCGCGCCAACTTTTCGATCGGGAAAATAACGCCGGTTTCGTTGTTCGCGTGCATGATCGAGACGACCGCCGTTTCGCCGGGTCGCAGAGCGCGAACGTACTCGCGCAAATCGATCCGCCCTTGCGCGTCGACGCCGATATAATCGACTTCCGCGCCTTCGCGTTCGAGTTGACGGCAAACCTCTAAAACGGCCGGATGCTCGACTTTCGTCGTGATAACGCGGTTGCGTTTCGGGTCGACGCGACGCGCCGCCTTCCAAGCGCCGACGATCGCCGCGTTGTTGCTTTCGGAAGCGCAGGACGTGAAAATAATCTCGTCCGGATACGCCGCGCCGAGCCGCCGAGCGACGGTCGCCCGGGCTTCGTCGAGTTTGCGCGCCAACGCTTCGGCGGGAGCGTACATCGAGCTGGGGTTCCAATACTCCGCTTCGAAGTAGGGCCGCATCGCGTCGAGGACTTCCGGCGCGATCGCGGTCGTCGCGTTGTTGTCAAGATAGATAAACTTTTTGTCGGTTTGGGTCGTTTCGGTCATATTTTCGCCTCGACTTTCTTGGTTTCGTCGAGCGTCTCGCCGTCGATGGCGGCGGGGCCGTTCTTTCCTTAATCTTAATATCGACGTCGCCGTTTTGTTCGACGTCGGCGCCGGACGCGTTTCGCTCCGCTTCTTTACCTTCCGCCGCTTCCCGACGGTTCGCGGCGCGGCGTCCGCTTTTCGACATTATACCCGATTTTTCCCGTTTGGCTAGCGGAGCGTAAAAGAAGCGCGTTCGCCGACGGCGAATCCGAGCGCGACGACGCCGAGCAAAACCGCGAAAACGAGAAGCGCTCGCCGACGTTCCGCCGCCGCTTTCGCCGACGTCGCGTCGCTTTCCGGCGTTTTTTCAGCGTTCTCCGTTATTTCCGTCAACGCCAACCCTTGTATTTTCGGCGCTTGCGGAGGCGTCGTCGCCCGTTCGATTTCGGCGCGGTAGGCGTCCCCCGCCTCGCCGAGCGGAAGCGTCCCGATAAACTCGATCAACTTTTGATTCCCGGTCGTTTCGTAACTCCCGGAAGCGCCGTGTTTTGCGACCAGCTCGGCGTGCAGTTTCGCGATTTTCTCGACCGTTTCCGGCGCGGCGTCCCAATAGCCTTTGCGAACCGTTTCGAGCATAACGGCGGTCATATCTTGAAGCGCGGCGGGGTTTTGCGTCTCGAACCATTCGCGAATCCCAAGACCGCGGGCGTCGTCGACGAAAACGGCGGTCGTCTCCTCCCAAACGGACGCGTCGATCGTCTCCGGTTGCGCGACGTTCCAGCCGTAAAGGTTGCGAACGGTCTTCGCGGTCGACGCCGCCGCGCCCGCTCCTTCGCGTTGCAACCCCTTCAAATATTTAGGGTTCCAAAGCGTCGTTCGCAATTCTTCGCGGAGCGCCGCTCGAGCCGTTTCGACGCGCGGCTTCGTCGGCGACCTTAAATCGTCGAACCAAATTTTCGGGTCGTTCCCCGTTTTGGCGCGGACGGCGGTCGCGAGCGTCGCGAACTCGTAAACGTGATCGAGTTTCGCCGGCCCCCAAACGTTCGACGACCGCGACTGCAACATCAGTTCCGTTCCGTCGAGATTGTATTCAAGAAGCCCCTTAACCGGCGTTCCCCAACGACT
>JAZNJF010000331.1:0-12012 GCA_045577885.1 Thermoguttaceae bacterium
GTTGCTCGTTCCGTCGGTCGCGGCGGCCATCGACTTCCACATAAACGGGTTGAAGAGCGAACGCGGGCGCGTGTCGTTGGCGGTCGACCAACCTTCGAAGCGTTCGCAGTCCCACATGCCGTCGCCGCGAGAAAGAGCGACGTTCGAACGCCAAACGTGCGATTTGTCCGGCGACGGTTGCGACGAATTGCCGTCCGACGGGCAAAGGAACGCCGAAATTTGCGCGTCGATAACGCTTCCGTCTTGGTCGGTCCAAGGTTGCGGCGTTCCTCCGGTCGTCCCGGTCGCGATAATCGCGTCGTAAACCGCGTTTTGTTCGACGTAAGGCAGAAGCGCGAAGTTAATCGAGTAACCGGTGTTCGCGCCGCCGTTGTCGAGCCCTTCGCTCATACGACCGTAAGTTCCCGCCGTGCAGCGCGACGCCGGGAGTTTGTTGTTCGCGTCGTGGTAGTTTTGCACCGCCAGCGCGAATTGTTTCAGTTGGTTCGTGCATTGCATACGGCGCGCCGCTTCGCGAGCCGCCTGAACCGCCGGCAACAGCAAACCGATCAAAATACCGATGATCGCGATAACAACCAAAAGTTCGACGAGCGTAAAGCCGCGAAGTCGACCGCCTCTCCATTTTAACGCTTTCGACATAACTTAACCTCTAAAATCTACAAGGGAATAAATAATATGGAAGCCGCGACGAGCGTAATTCTCGCGGCGCGGCGGTTCGTTTCGCCGACGCCGCGACGCAAAAGTCCCGGCGACGTTTAAGATTGTACCGAACGCCGCGACGCGACGCAAGCCTTTTTCCCCATTTTGCCGAAAAAAAAACAATCCTCCCTCAAAGCCGCCCAATTTTAGCGATTTTGCGTCGTTTTCCGGCGACCTCGCGTCAAAATAAGAAAAATACGCGATTTAGAAAAGACCGTCGACCGCCGCAAGAAACGACGCGCCGTCGCGACCGGAAAACGGCCCCGACGGCGAGCGGCGAAAAGTTTGTCTTCTCGAACTTTAACGCGAACTAGAAAACGGCGCGCAACGCTTCGAACGCCGCGTCGGCGATTTTCTCCGGCGTCTCGACGACGTCGACCGGCTCTCCGGCGAGCCAATTTTCAAGCCCCCAAGCGGCGGAGCGCGAGCGTCGATTTCGACATGTCGACGCAAATCGACGGCTCGGAGCCCGGCCAAACGATATTTAACTCCGGACGTCGGCGACGCCCGAATCGTCCGCCGCTTTTTCGGCCGCCTTATAAAACGACGCGCAACGCTTCATACGCCGACGCGGCGACCGTTTCCGGCGTCTCGACGACGTTGACCGGCTCCCCGGCGAGCCAATTTTCAAGCGCCCAAGCGGCCCGCGCGAGCGTCGATTTCGACATGTCGACGCAAATCGACGGTTCCTCGCCCGGCCAAACGATCTTTAACTCCGGGCGTCGACGACGCAAGCGGTCGACGAGCTTCCACTCGGTGCCGATCGCCAGCGTCGTTCCAGGCGCCGCTTTTTCGACGACGTCGATCAGCTTCGTCGTCGAGCCGTACCCGTCCGCCGCGTCCGTTACCTCGAACGGCGACTCCGGGTGAACCCAAATTTGCGCGTTCGGCTCTTCCGCGCGGATTTTGCGAATCGCGTCGACCGAAAAGCGTTGGTGAATCGGACAGCAACCGTCCCAAAGGATAACGCGCGCCGCCCGAACCGTTTCGACGTCGAGCCCGCCGAGCGGTTCGCCCGCCTTCCAAACGACGATCTCCTCCGGCGCGACGCCGAGCGCGAGCGCGGTCGCCCGCCCTAAGCGCGAGTCCGGCATAAAGAGCAATTTCGGACGGCGCTCGAACGCCCAACGGACGATCTTCTCCGCGTTCGCCGACGTGCAGACGCCGCCGCCGTTCGCCCCGCAAAACGCTTTCGTCGCCGCCGACGAGTTGACGTAAGTAATCGGCGTAAAGTCGCTAAAATCGACGACTTCCGAAAGTTCGCGCTTCCAATTTTCCGCTTGCTCCGCCGTTATCATATCGGCCATCGGACAGCCGGCGGTCAAGTCGGGCGCCATCACGAGCGCGCGCTTTCCGCCTCGCTCCGCGATTTTTTCCGGACGGTTCAGCAAAATATCCGCCGTCTCCAACATAAAGTAGACGCCGCAGAAAAGAACCGCCTCCGCCGACGACTCCGCCGCTTTTTTCGCCAACGCGAGACTGTCGCCCAAAACGTCCGCCGTCTCGACGATTTCGTCCGGCGCGTAATAGTGCGCCATCACGACGAGGCGGTCCCCCGCTTCGGCGCGGACGGCGGCGATTCGCGCGCGCAGTTCGTCGTTCGTCAGTTGTTCGTATTCGGCTAACGGTCGCATTGTCGGCTTCCTTTCGGTTCTTCCGTTTTTAGCGTTTTAACGTCTTGACGTTTTCAACGTTCTTAACATCCTTAACGTTTTTAACAAATTTAACGTTCTTGGCGACGCCGACGTTTCCAACGCGTTCGACGCTTTTCTTCTTTGCCCCGCGCTCGACGCCGGAGCGTTCGACGCGATTTTGTCCTTATTATTAATATACAACGACGCGAATGAAAAATAAGGTCGCGAAGGAGCGCCGCGTCGAAAATTTTTCACGCCGCCGCCGTCGCGACCGTTAAACTCCGCCCCGTTTCACTCGGCTTTCTCTTCGCTCGGGCTTTCTCCCGCTTGATTCCGCGTTCACTCGGCGTCGTCGAAGAGCCAAGTCGAGAGGTACCGTTCGCCGCCGTCCGGAAGGAACGCGACGACGTTTTTGCCGTCAAACTCCGGTCGAGCCGCGACTTGAAGCGCCGCGAAGAGCGCCGCGCCGCCGGAAATCCCGATAAGGAGCCCTTCGCGCCGCGCCGCCGCTCGCGCCGTCGCTCCGGCGTCCTCCGCCGAAACGGGCAGAATCTCGTCGACGACGGAGCGGTCGAAGTTCGCCGGAACGAAATTCGCGCCGATTCCTTGAATCTTATGCGGCCCGGCTTTTCCCGTCGAGAGGAGCGGGCTCGCGTCCGGCTCGACCGCGACGATCAGAGCGCTCGGGCGCCGCGCCTTCAAGAACCGCCCGACGCCGGAAACCGTTCCACCCGTTCCGACCCCGGCGACGAACGCGTCGACTTCGCCGTCGAGATCGCGCCAAATTTCCTCCGCCGTCGTTCGAAAGTGAACGTCCGGGTTCGCCGGATTCCCGAACTGCTCCGGAATCCAAGCGCCGGGAATCTCCGCTCGCAACGCTTCCGCCTTCTCGACCGCGCCGCGCATCCCGAGCGCTCCCGGCGTCAGAACGACTTCCGCCCCGTACGCCCGGCAAAGTTTCGCGCGCTCGACGCTCATCGAGTCCGGCGTCGTCAAAATCAACCGATACCCCTTAACCGCCGCGACGAGCGCGAGCCCGATCCCGGTGTTCCCGCTCGTCGGCTCGATAATCGTCGCGCCCGGTTTCAAAACGCCCGCCTTCTCCGCCGCCTCGACCATCGCCGCCGCGACGCGGTCTTTCGCGCTCCCGCCCGGATTGAACGCCTCGACCTTCGCCCAAAGAACGGCGTTCGTTTCGTTCAACCGCCCGACGCGAACCAACGGCGTCGAGCCCAACGTCTCTAAAATCGTTTCAAAACGCATTTTTCTCTCCCGTCGGCGACTTCCGTCGTCGGCTTTTTTCGACTTTTCCTTTTGTTCCCTCTTTTCCGCCGCGAACGGTCGCCGCCAAAACGCCGACGCGCCTTTCTCTACCAAAATAGTCGCGTTTGTTTTAACGCCGACGCGCTTGTCGTCAAGCGTTTAAAAGCGAAAAAGAAGAAAAACCGCGCTCCGCCGTCAAACCCAACCGTTTCGCCGATACCAGTCGGTCGCCGCGGCGAATTGTTCCGCAAGGGGCGTTTCGAACCGAACGCCGAGATCGCGCGCCGCTTTTTCGCCGGAACAAATCCAAGCGCCGAAGAGCGCCTCGACCGCTTTGTTCCAGTCGAGCGGCGGCGATTTTTTCGCGACGATTTTAACGATTTCGCCGTATACGCCGGTTCCGAGAACGCCCATCGGCGGGATTTTTTGCGTCTTCACCTTGCGTCCGAGCGCTTTGCCGATCGCGACGCCGAATTCCGAAAAGCGAACCGGAACCGCCGACGTCGCGAAATAAACGCCGCGTCCGGAACAGGTCGGCGACGCGCCCTTTTCCGCCGTCGGAATCGGGTCGAGCGTCGACGGTTCCGCTCGTTCGCCGCGCTCCGCCGCCGCGATCAAGAGCGTCGCCAAGTCGTCGACGTCGACGAACGAATAAAAGCGGTCGAGCCAGCCGGGAACGAGAAAAAGCCCCTTTTCGTTCGCGATCTTATAAAGCGGCGTCGACGCGGCGTCGCCGGGCCCGAAGACGTAAGGCGGTCGAACGATCGTCGTCGGCGTCGCGTCGGCGAAGCGCAACAACTCGCGCTCTCCGGCCAACTTGCTCCGCCCGTACGCGGAAATCGGGTTCGGAACGTCCGTTTCGCGCTTCAACCGTCGACGGTCGAACGCGGCGTCCTCCGCTTTTTCTTCCTCCGGTCGCCCGCTCTTTCCGCTTTTCGGGGCCGACCCCGCCGCGGCCAACGACGAAACGGCGACCAACGTCGGCGCTTTTCCGCTCGCCTTCCCGACTTCGGCGCAAATCTCGGCGACGTTCCGCGTCCCGATTCGATTGACCGCGTCGAACTCGCCGCGCCGCCGCTCTCGCGTCAAACCGGCCAAGTGAAAGACGACGTCCGCGCCCTCGACGCCGCGCCGCAGCGCCGCGCGGTCGGTCAAATCGCCGTCGACGAACTCGACGCCGGTCGCCGCCAACCGCTCGCGATTCGACGTCGGTCGCGCCAAACACCGGACGCGCGCGCCCGCTTCCGTCAAACGCTCCGCCAACCGTCCGCCGACAAACCCGGTCGCGCCGGTAATGAAAAACGTTTCGCTCATTTCCCGCCCCTTATTCGCTCGTTATTCAAACGACGTTTATTAAAAACGAAAATTTGTTTTTAGAATCGTCGTTTTAGGACGCGAAACTTTTCTTTAAACGTTCGCAAAGGTTAAAATTTCATTATCGCCGTCGAAATTATCCGCCGTCGTCGCGCTACTTCGCCGTTTCGCTCGAACGCGGACGCGCCAAATTTTTGATCCAGTCCGGAACCGGAACGATTTTGCCGGAATTGTCGACGGTCGCCAACTTCGTTTTCCCGACCGCCAACAGCTCGCCGTCGCGGAAGAGGCGGTACTCGTGTTCGAGGCTTGCCCGCGTCGTTCGCAACACGCGCGTTTTGAGCGTCAGCAAATCGTCGTATTTCGCCGGCTTCATAAAGTTGCACTCCGCCTTGACGACGACCATTTTCGTCGCGCTCTCCTCGACGTCGCGATAACTGACGCCGGTCGCTTCGCGGAGCAACTCGGTGCGCCCCATTTCAAAATAGGTAAAATAGTTCCCGTGATAGACGACGCCCATTTGGTCGGTTTCGGCGTATCGGACGCGAAACTGAATCGTTCCTTCGAACGGTTCCGACGCAAGCGCGCCGTCCTTGCCGGTCTTGTCGCCTTCAACGCTTTTGCCGTTTTTATCCAAATCAACGTTTTCGCCGGTTCCGCCGTTTTTTTCGCTTTCGCCGCCTTTACCGCTCATTTCGCGCCGTCTCCTTCGTTCGCGTCTTTTTTCTTCTCGTCGTCTTCCTCTTCCTCGACCGGCTTGACCGGGCCGCCCGCCGCGTCGAAAATCGCCAAGAGGTTCAAGAGCCCGGCGACGACGGTGAAAATCGTTCCGGCGTCGAGCCAAGAATGGAGGTTCGCGGCGATCTCGGCGGAACTCGGCTGATTCGGTCGCGTCGCGCTTTCGGAGGGCAAACGCGGCGGCGCGAACGCCGTCGAGAGAACGCCGCCGTCGCCGTCCTTCAACTCCTTCGCTTGCAGATAAGCCGGAATCGCGACCGCTCCGACCGCCGCCTGCGGAACGAAATAGAGCCGCTTGTCCCCGGAACGCCAAGACCAATAAACGTTCCGCGCGACCAAGAGCCGCCGCGACGAGTCGGCGTTCGGCGTCGCCTCCCAATACGACCCCATCCAAAGCCCGGCGAGCAAAATCGGCCAAATCGCCGCCGCGTAAATAATCGCCTTCGCCCGCCGCCCTTGATACCAGTGCCCGAGCCCCGGAACCAACCAAGCGAGAAGCCCGGCCAACCAAGGATTGCGCAAGTCGACGTTAAACTCCTCTTGCGCCGCGCGCCGTTTCTTCGCGGTCGATTCCGCCGCGCCCGTCCCTTTCTCCGTCGACGTTTCGCTCATTTTCTTCCTTTCCGATCTTGCCGTTCGGCGCCCCTTCTCGACTCGCGCTCGCCCGACGCGGCGCTTTCCCTTATTATAACGCGTTTTTCAAGAGACGGTAGAGCGCCCCCGACGCCCGCTCAAATTTTGCCGCCGTCAATAAAACAAACGATAAAAAACGCGCCCTAACCTCCGATTATAACGAATATAACGTCGTTTTCTGTTAAAAAAGCGAAAAAAAAACGTTTTTTTGCGCGCAAAACGCAGAACTACTTTTTTTCTCGCGAAAGGACGCCCCCAAGGACTCGACAAACGACGACCCTTTCGGTATAATAGAGTAAAATCGGCGTTGGAATCGCAAGAAACGTTCCCCCGTCCGCTTCGCGCCTCGACCGCGAACGTCGGAAAGAGCGAGCGTTTCGAGAAAAATCGAGTCGAAAACGGGAAAAAGCGCGATGAAAGAAAAGCGTTACGGTTACGGGCCTTGGGAATACCGATACATCTGCAAGAAATGCGGACACGCCGTGCGCGCGCCGAAACACGAGGCGCCGTGCAGCGTCTGCGGAGGCGAATTCGGCCCGAAGATTTCGGTGCGTAAACTTTATCTCGAAGCGGAAAAGCCTTACGAGATCATCGAAGTCGAATACGTTCTCAATAAAACGATTTTCGAACGAATAAAAGAAGCGTTCGGCTTTAAAGTGGCGCCGCGTTACGGCGTTCGCGAAGAGAAGCGTCGCCCGAGTCGCCGTTGGCGTTGGCAGACGCACGCGGAGGTCGAAGAAGAGTCCGGGATCGTTCGACACGAAGACTTCCTTTGATCGCCTCGCCGTCGCTCGCTCGCGTCGATTTACCGCGACGAAACCCGTTCTTTTTGCGCGCGTAAATTCCCGTTTTGCAACGAACGCCGACGCGAAATTTTGCAGTTGCCGCGGATTCGATTTCTCGTCCAAGTCCAAGAACTCCGGCAAAGCGAAATGTCCCGCTTGCGGCGCCAGCGTTGCGAGCGTCGGAAACGGCGAATGCGAATATTGCGGCGCGCCGTTGAACTAAAACGCAAACGACGACGCTTCGCCGCGTCGCCCAAACGCGTTTAAACGCTCTCGCAACGGAAAAAACGCGCTCGCCCGCTCTCGAACGTCGGGAAAACGCCCTTTTCAGATTCGGCGTCGCTTTTTTTCGCTTCCCCCCTTGTCGACGCGTTGAAAAGCGGTACAATACGTTTAAGATTGTTTCGGGGCGTGGCGCAGCCTGGCTAGCGCATCTGCTTTGGGAGCAGAGGGTCGCACGTTCGAATCGTGTCGCCCCGACTTTTCGCTTATGCTCGACGCGAACGCTTTTGTTCGCGTCGAGTTTTTTTTCGCTTATTTCCAACGCCGAAACCGGGGCGCAAGGCGGCTTTTCAACGTCAAAACCGGGTCGCAAGGCGGCTTGACAACGTCAAAACCGGGACGCCCGCCCACTTCCCAACGTCAAAACCGAGTCGCCCGGCGACTTTTCAACGTCGAAACCGGGGCGCGCGGCGCTTTGTCTTTCCTCTCGTTTACGCGGCTTTGTTTTCGGTCGGGAGAAGCTCGTCCAGATACGAGTTGATCAGCGCGACGCACTCTTTGCCGTCCATCGCGTCGGTAACGGTCAAATTCAAGACGTAAGCCTCGACAATGCAATAAAGACGCGCCGCCGTTTGCTCCGCGTCGACGGAACGCAACTGCCCCTTCGCGATCGCGTCGGCGACCAACCGCGTCAAAAGGAAACGAAAACCGAACGTGTGCCGACGCGCTTTGCGACGCACGTCGCCGCCGCTCGACTTCAGCGACGTCAAGTAATCCAGCACGACCCGCAAAAAGACGCGGTTCTCTTCGAGCATCTTCACCGTTAAGCGCGTTACGCGGCGAATTTTGTCGACCGTCGACCACTCCTCGCGATCGACGACTTTCTTGACCGACGTCGACAAATTCTTCGTCGCCAACTTGATCGCGTACACGAAGATTTCGTCCTTGTCCTTAAAATACTTGTAAATCGAGGTTCGCGACACGCCGCATCGGTTTGCGATTTTTTGATAAGTAACGCCCGCAAACCCCTCTTCCGCAAAAAGTTCGAACGCTCGTTCCAAAATCTCGACGCGCCGTCGAGAGTGATCCACCAAGACCGTCATATGAATGATTTCGCGCCCTTAACGCGCTCTTCGGTTCGTTTTCGCGCCGCCGCTCCGTTGAAACGCGAGAAGCGGCGCGACATTTTTCAAGTTTTTGTCGTTTGCCGTCCGTAAAAACGCAAAAACGACGAGCGAAGGACGTTTCCGCCCCTCGTCGCCGTCAAAACGCGCCGACGTCGCTAAACGCCGCCGCGTCGAGTCGCGCGAACGCCCGACCGTCGCCGAGCGTTCGTTCGCCGCGCTCCGTTATTCCGCCGCTTCCGCAAACGCTCGCAACGGGAAGTTTTCCGGTTCCGCTTGTTCGCGCTTCTTCAGCTCGAGAAGATATTCGCGAACGCAGTTTTGAATCTCAAAACCGACGTCGGAAGTCGAATCGTATTTCAACATCGGCGCCGCTTCGACGATTTTCGCCCAAAGCGCGATCTCTTTTTCCAGATTTTCGAACGCCTTGCTTTCGTCCGTCAATCGCTCCATTTCCAAGCGTTGAATCTCGCGATAGTCGGCGTTTTGCTTGCGAATAACCAGTTCGATAAAGTCCTTGGTCGGATAATCGGCGAACTTTCCTTCGTTGCGCGCCGCGTCGCGTTCGGCTTCGGACGCTTTGTCCCAAGCCTCGGCGTAGAGCCGCGCGGTTTCGAAAATCGCCTCGGTCGTTTCCGGGAGCGGAGCCAGGGCGTAAATCGAATTGTCGAGCATAAAGTAAGTCCACGTTTGCAACAGCGTCTCGGCGGCGTCGCGCGCTTCGGTCGACTTGCCGGAAGCGAGAAGTTCGCGAACGCGTTTGAGCGCCGCTTCGGCTTGACGCAAACGATCGACGACGACGTCTTCGCGACGCGCGACGTTTTGGAACGCGTACTCGGTCGGGAACGCGGTTTCGAGCTGGTCGAGAATAATCACGTACTTTTCGAGTTCCGCGACCATTTCCGATTGCATTTGCGGCAAATATTTCAGGTCGGCGAAGTCTTCGCGATCTTCCAACAACTTGCGCCACTCTTCGAAGCAAGCGAGGAACGCTTGGTTCGCGTCGTCGACGCGAGCGTCTTGGAAGTAGTCGCGCGCCAACTGTCGTTGACGGCGAGCTTCGCGCGCTTCCGGCGTTTGCTCGAAAGCGACTTCGCGTTCGTGGAAGTCGGCGCCCATAATGTCGCGGAACATTCGGGAGAAACTTTCCTCTTTACGCAACTCTTCGATTTGCGCGACCTTGTCCATCGCCTCGGCGTACGCGTCCCCTTCGAGGTACGACGCCAAAACGTCCGGCGTTACCGCCAAGAGAGACGACGCGCGCCCTTGCCATTCGTCGAGTCGAGCGAAGGCGCCGGAGTAACGCTTCGTATCCTCTTGCGGCACAAGGAGGCGCGGCGTGCGAGCCAATTCGCGCAACTCTTCGTCGACGAACGACATGCGGAGCTCGAACAGGTCGTTTTGCCAATTAATCCAAGGCGAACAACGTTTCTTTTCTTCGTCCGACAGCGCCCAGTATTCCTTGACGTCGCCGGTCCAAAGTTCGATTTTTTCGCCCTTTTCCTCGGCTTCCTTGGCTCGCGCGACCTCGGCGTCGAGGTATTTGCGCACGGCGCGGGCTCCGAACCCGACGCGTCCCAAGTTGTAGTCGTTTTCGTCGTACGGATACAAGACGCTATTGTACATCGCCGCGCGCTGTCCGTCGTCCAAGAGCGTGTGCCAACGTTCCCAAACGATCGCTTCGCGTTTTTCTTGCGCGGTCGCGCCGAGGCTCGCGGGAAGCGCCGCGATAATTTCCTCTTCGAGGCGGTCCATTTCGGCGCGCTTTTCCTTGTGGAGGCTCAACGACGTGCGACGGTACGTTCCGGGATTCGTCTTATCCTCGATCGTCGTGTCGACGACGCGGTTGGCGTAGTCTTCCCAGTCCTTTTGCGCTTGAAGCCAAGCGTTGGCGCAGTTTTCTTCGTCGAAAACCGGCGCGTTCTCTTTATTCAAGCCGCAACCGTCGATTTCCATCCACTCGGCGTAACGAATACGGTTCAACGGCGCGCGACCGTAGAAGAGGAGGCGCGTTTCGTTGCCGATCCCCTCGCCGCGTTTCTCGAACCACTTTTCCGCCGCTTTGTAGAACGCGTACCCGAAAAGCCAGTTGTCCTTATTGCTCGGCAACTTCGGAATTTCGACGTAGCGCGCTTCGCGTTCGCGCTGACGTTGTTCCAGTTCGTCGTCTTCGCGGAACAAACGTCGATACTGCTTCTTTTCGTCGGCGATCCCGATCTTTTGCGAAATCGTCCAACCGGCGCGAACGTAAAGTTTCGGCGACTCTTGGTTGTGCGTCGTGCCCTCTTGCACGAACTCGAAACCGCGAATAACCCAACGGTAACGTTCGCGATAATCGTCGAACTGCGCCGACGCGTTGTAGGCCAACTTCCAACCGACGAAGTCCCAAATCGTGATGAAGTGCGGTTCGAGCATCGTGATTTGGTTCGCCGTCGCGACGACGGCGTCCCAGTCGGAACGCTTTTCGTATTCGAGCGAACGGTTCCAAAGGAGCGAAACCGCGACGCCGCGCATCCCGAAGGTCGCCAATTTCATCGCGCTCCCGGCGGGGTCGATTTCGCCGAGGTTCGCTTCGGAGAGGTTCAGCTCGTCGCGACGTTGCGCCAAGAGCCCGCCCGCGCCGTCGCGCCGCGCCGGGTTCCCGATCATGTAGAGCGGGAAAACCAACGCCGCGATCAACGCGATGTAAAAAACCTTGCGATAAAACAGTTTTTGTTGCGTCATTTCGCCACCTCCCGATTTTTAAGAATCGCGTAACCGACGATGAAAAGCGGGATCACAAAGGACGCGGTCGTCGTCATGTGGACGGCGACGGCGTTCCACGGCACGTCGTAACCGTTGGCGACGCAATCCGCGTAGAAGTTGTAGTCGCTAAAGGCCGGCAACGCCAACCCGATAACGCTCAAGAAAACGCCCGAGACGGCGTCGAACGCCTTAATCAACTGCGTCGCGAAGGTGTTCGAGAGGTCGGACATCATATTCTCGTGCGTAACGAGGCGGTTGAACGATTCGATCGGACCGCCGCCGAGCGCTTCCAAGCGCGCGATTTCGACGAAGAAGTTCTTGCTGAACCCGGCGATCAAAATCCCGAACGTCGCCGCCATCGCGACCGGACCGCTCAAGAACGCGCTAAACAGGACGCCGAACGAAATCAAAATCACCATCTGTTGCCAAAGACCGAGGTAGCCCTTGAAGAAGTTGGCGAAAACGTTCGCGTCGCGAGCGCGGAGGTACAAGTCCGGCTCCGCGGCGCCGAAATATTGTTGCGAATCCAAGCATTGGAGCCAAATTTCGACCTTGCCGTCGACGACGAAATCTTCGAAGAGATCGTATTTTTCGCCGGATTGCTTCAAGTCGGCGGTCGTCAGGACCGGGTCGAAGGTCGCTTCGTCCCCCGTTTTCTTGAGGGTTCGGACGCGCACTTTGTTTTTGTCTTGGTCGATTTCGCGTTCGACGAAGAGCGCTTTCGTCGCGTATTTTTCGGAGTTGAAGACGTTCGTTTCGGCGGTCAGCCCGGTTTTCGGGTTGCGAATGTAAAGCGCGCCCATGACGGTCTTTTCGATGTTCCCCATGTGCGTGCGGAACGCGCTGATCGTCATT
>JAZNJF010000332.1:0-3578 GCA_045577885.1 Thermoguttaceae bacterium
ACATGGCTACGATCCGACTTCCCCCCAAAGCCCCCAAAATACCCCAAGCGCGCGGCTTCCGCGGAGCGCCGACGACGCCGTTTCTTCGCAAACGACGCAAACTTCCCGTTCTCTCCCGTCGACCGACGCTTCGCCGTCTCCGGACGTCGACGCGGAGGAACCCGACCTCGAAGAGCTTTCGGAACGCTTCGTCGAAGACTTCCGCGCCGGACGCCGCCCGTCGGTCGACGAGTACGCGGAGCGGTTCCCGGAGTTCGCCGAAGAGATTCGCGACCTTTTCCCGGCGCTCCTTCTCCTCGAAAAGGGCGGAACCCGCGAAGCGCTCTCGAGCCTGTCGCAGGGCGCGTCGCGGCAAGGGTTCGCGATCTCCGGACTCGAACGCCTTAAGAATTATCGAATCGTTCGCGAAATCGGGCGCGGCGGGATGGGCGTCGTTTACGAAGCTTGGGACGAAACGCTCGAACGCGTCGTCGCGCTCAAAGCGATGAAAATTTTCCCCGGCGAAGAAGAGCAAACGATCAAACGCTTTCAACGCGAAGCGAAGACGGCGGCGCGCCTCCACCATACGAATATCGTTCCAGTTTTCGATTCCGACGTGCTCGACGACAAGTTTTTTTACGTCATGCAGCTCGTCGACGGCGTTAATCTCGAACAATTTTTGCGAATGAAGGAAGCGGAAGCGTCCGAATCGCTCGCCTCCGACTCCCCCGACGACGCGCCGAACGGTTCCGCGCTCGGTTCGAGTTCGAGCGGTTCGTTTGCTCCGACGTCCGCCTCCTCCGTCGCGTCGGTCGCCGCCGACGTCGACTCCTTCGCGGAAACGACGGATCTTCCGCCGAATTTTACGCCGAGCGAAGCGGAAATTCCCGCCGAATCGCGAGACTCCGCCGCGCTTCCCCCCCCGAACGCCCCGCAAAAAAACAACGGCTTCTTCGCCCGCCGCGCCGACGCGAAGCGCCGACGGTCGGAACGTCGAGAAACGGTCAATCCGAGCGCGTTCGGCGCCCGTTTTCCGGCGGCGAGCAAACCGCTCCTCTCCGTTCGCATCGCCGAATCGAACTATTATCAACGCGTTTGCGACGTCGTTATCCAAGCGGCGCAGGGGCTCGATTACGCGCACCGGCACGACGTCGTTCACCGCGATATTAAGCCGTCGAACCTAATCGTCGACGAAGACGGCGTCGTTTGGATCACCGACTTCGGCCTCGCGAAATCGACGACCGAAAACGATTTGACGCGCCAAG
Source organism: Thermoguttaceae bacterium (assembly GCA_045577885.1). GTDB lineage: Bacteria > Planctomycetota > Planctomycetia > Pirellulales > Thermoguttaceae > RUG369. The sequence goes on from JAZNJF010000332.1 coordinate 1,245, forward strand.
GTCAGCTCGTCGGAACGCTCCGCTACCTCGCTCCGGAAGCGCTCGAAGGCGACTTTTCGCCCCTTTCGGACCTTTACTCGCTCGGCTTAACCCTTTACGAACTCTTGACTTTCACTCCGGCGTTCGACGAAACGAACTATACGAAGCTCCTCGCGCAGGTCGCGGAGGGCCGCCCGACTCGCCCGCGCAAAATCAATCCGAAAATTCCGCTCGACCTCGAAACGATCGTCCTCAAAGCGATCGAGCCGACGCCGGAAAAGCGGTACGCGTCCGCCGGAGAACTCGCCGACGACCTGCAGCGTTTTCTCGACGACCGCCCGATTCGAGCGCGGCGCGTCGGCTTCGTCGAGCGCGTTTGGCGTTGGCGCAAGCGGAACCGGTTGGTCGCGAACCTCCTTTTTTCGATTTTCGTTCTCGTCGCGATTATTTTTACCGGAATTTCCAACGGGTACGTTAAAGCGCGCGCCCTCGTTCGAGCGAAGGAAGCGGAGTCGCAACGGGCGCAAAAGAACCTCGACCTCGCGCTGGCGGCGTTCGACGACGTGTTCGGGTCGCTCGGCGACGCGGCGGCGGTCGACTTCAACTTCCTCAACGACTCCGAATCGCTCGGCGTTCCGACCGACGACCCGTCGATTTCGGCGAAGGAAGCGCGCGTTCTCGAAAATCTGCTCGAGTTTTACGACGGTTTCGTCGCCGAAAACGAAAACGAGCCGACGCTTCTCTTGAAGTCGGCGCGGGCTCGCGTTCGCGTCGGGACGATCCGCAAGTTGCTCGGTCGTTCCCGAGACTCCGACGCGTTCCCGAAAGCGCTTGAACTTTACCGCCGCGCGCTCGATTTCGCCCCCGACGAAACGGAACGGGCGCAAATCGCGCTCGAAAAAGCGAACGTCGTTCGCGCGGCTTACGAAGCGGCGTCGCTCGAAAACCGGCTCGCCGAATTCCTTCCCCTTTGCGCGGAGTCGCTCGCCGAGTTGGCGACGTTTCCCGCCGACTCGCCGTTGATCGAAGCGCGCGACCGAGCGGCGGCGCAGCTCCGCTTTGAACGGGCGATCCTCCGTCTCGAAAACTTGCGCGTCGCCGACGAACGCTCGGGTCGCCTCCATTTCCTCGAAACGCCGAAACGAACGCGTCCGACGCCGGAAACGCTCGCGGAAATCGCCGCCGACTTCGCCGCCGTCGAGGAACGGCTCGAACGCCTGCGCGCCTCCGGAACGCCGCAAACGCCGGACTACTTCTTCACGTCGATCAAGTTCAACGCGTTTTCGTCGATTTGGGCCGCGACGCTCGGTCGACCGGAAAAAGCGCTCGAACTGCAAGCGCAAAGCGACCGCCTCGCGCGTCGTTTCGCGACCCTTTACCCGAACGACTCGCGCTCGTACGTCGCGACGATGCTTCACTGCGTCGTTAAAACGGTCGCCGACGCCGACGCGCTTCCCGTCGACGACGTCGCGACGCGACGCGCCGAACTTGAAAACGCCGAAAACCGCGCCTTTTCGACCGCCGACGCGCTCGTCGAAAAGTTCCCGAACTCGCCGCAATACGACGCGTTCCGCGTCGTCGTTTACTATCACTTCGCCAAGCGGGAAGCGGTTCTCGGGAACCTCGAACGCGCCGAAGAGCTCCTCGAACGAGCGGAAACGCTCGCGGTCGAGTTCGCGAAGACGCGTCCGGATTTCGACGACTTCCAATTTTTCGGACCGTTGCGCGCCGCTCGCGCCGAACTTTGCGTCGCGCTCGGCAAACTCGACGAAGCGGAAGAATACGTCGCGAAAATGGAGACCGCGCTCCGCCGTTCCGAAGAAAGCGACGACGCTCGCCCCGACGCCGACGCGCCGAGCCGACGCGCTCGCCGCGAAGAAACGCAAGCGTCGGTCGAACGGTTGCGAGCGCTCTTAGCCGAAGCGCGCGGGGACGTTTCCGGCGCGACCTCGACTCCGCTCGAAACGTCCGCGCCGTCCGAATCGCTCGAGTCGACGCCGCCGTCCGAACCGTCCGCGACGCCCGAGTCGAACGCGCCGGAAACGATCCCGACGTTCGAAACGTTCGGGCTTTAAGGACGCCGTTTTATCCGTTTCGCCCGTTTTATCCGTTTTCCCCTTTTTTCCGTTTTACCCGTTTCCCCCGGTTTATCCGTTTTGCGCCGACGTTCGCGTTTCGCCGCGACGCGTTCAAGCGTTTTCCGCTCCTTCGTCCGCCGGGAAGCGCGACGGTTCCGCCGCCCGTCGCGCTCGCGGGAAAACGACGCTCAATCCCATTCGATCTCGCCGCCGCGTTCGCGAACGACGCGGAGGAGTTCCGTTTCCTCTTCGATTAACGACTCGATCAGCTTGACGA
>JAZNJF010000333.1:0-2819 GCA_045577885.1 Thermoguttaceae bacterium
ACTTGGGAAGTCGACCAAACGCGTTTTCCGGGCGGTTTTCGTCCGATTACCGACCATGGGCGAGCGAAGGGCGTCGAGTCGATCGTTTGGTTCGAACCGGAGCGCGTCCACTCGGGCACGTGGCTTCCGGAAAATCATCCGGAATGGATTTTCGGCGGTAAAAGCGGCGGATTGCTCAACTTAGGCAACCCGGAAGCGCTCGATTGGCTGATCGAGCACGTCGACGGGCTCCTCAAAAAAGAGGGAATCGACTTCTATCGCCAAGACTACAACATCGACCCGTTGAGCTTCTGGCGCAACGCGGATCCCGAGGATCGGCAAGGGATTAGCGAAATTCGTTACGTCGAAGGTTATCTCAAATATTGGGACGCGCTTCTCGAACGCAACCCGAGCCTGCGCATCGACTCCTGCGCTTCGGGCGGACGCCGCAACGACTTAGAAACGTTGCGACGCGCTGTCCCGCTCCTTCGCAGCGACTACCTTCTCGAACCGGTCGGGCAGCAGATTCACTCGTACGGTATGGCGTTGTGGATTCCGTACTTCGGTTCCGGAACGCGCGCCTTCGACGATTACAAAATCCGCTCGCTCTTTGTGCCGTACTTTAACTTCTGTTACGATATTCGCGACGGAGAGGCCGATTGGGACGTTGTGCGCAAAAACCTTGCCGTTTGGCGAGATACGGTCGCTCCGTACTTCGGCGCCGACTATTACCCGCTGACTTCGATTTCGACCGCGCAGGACGTTTGGGTCGGTTGGCAGTATCATCGCGATTCCGACGAGTCCGGCGTTATTCAAATGTTCCGTCGTCCCGATTCGACAATGGTCGCCGGACGCTTTAAGCTCCGCGGACTCGACGAAAATACGATGTACGAGATTGAAAACGTCGACACGGGCGCGAGCGTAAAGGCTTTCGGAGCCGAGCTTTCGGATAAGGGACTTTTAATCGAAATCGACGAAGCTCCGAACGCAACGATTCTGAAATATCGCGCCGTTAAGTAGCGCGGCTACTTGGCGTCATAATTAAAAAACGACGCGGCGTCATTAAGTAAAAACGACGTCTTAACGCTAATGACGCCGCGTCGTTTAACGCGACGATTCCGAAAGGAGTCGGCGCGTTTTGCCGTCGAACGGCGGCGTTGTTCCGATTGGAACTCAAAACGCAATTTAAGCGACGCGACGTCAAAGAACGGCGCGTCGATGATAATTTCTTTAACGGAAGAGGTTAGAAAGGACGAAAATGAGCCTTTTAACGAAACGAAACGGCGCTTCCTCCGTTGCGACGGTCGCGCTTCTCGCGGCGGCGCTCGGTTACAGCGCGTCAACTGAATTGCTTTATTCGCAACTAACGGCGTCTCAAAGCGTTTGGGCGCAAGACGTCGCGGAAGAAAAGCCCGACTATTGCGCCGATTACGCGGCTTTTGCGGCGCGCTTCGTCTTGCCCGATTACCCGGCGGACGATCCCGACTTGCAACGCGCATGGTACGCTAATAAAAAGACTTGCGGGCGCGACCTCATCAAGTTGACAACCGTTAAATTCCCGAAATTCGACGTTCCGGCGCCCGACGTCGCGTCGACCGATTGGGACGCGTTCGTCTCCGACGTTATGCTCCGTCGCGACCGAATTACCGGTTTGATTTTCGACGAAAATCACGGCGGCACAATGATTAAGAAATATTACGCGACCGACTTCGAGCAGGATAAAATCGCCGCGTTACACGGCGCCGTCGTCGAAGAGAAAGCCGCGATCGAAACGGCGCTTGACGCTTTATCGCAAGACAACGTTTGGAAAGCGGCGCGTCGGGCCGAGTTGGAGCTCTTCTTCGCCGACTTTACTCGTTGGATGAAGCCGTTTTGCCGCGCGTCGCTCGACAAGTTGCCGCCGACCGAAACCTTCGCCCAAGAACCGGACAACTTCCTGATCGCCGCCGATTTGATCGATTTCGCGATTCCGTATTTGCCCGGCGACGAAAAACTCGTCGCGACGCTCGACGGAATTTTAACGGCGTTAGACAATCCTAAAGCGTTGGAACTTCGCGTTTTCCAAGGACGTTACGAAGGCGATAAACTGACGTCGCGCGAAGAAATTTTCGCCCGTTACCGCGCTCGAATCGAAGCGCTCAAAAAACGAGCCGTCGAGGAGCGATTGGCGCCGCGTCTTGTCGGTGCGGAGGTTTTTAACGACCGTCAAACCTTGCTTTACGAACACGGGCAGCTCGCGAAATGGGGCGCGAAAAATCCGGAGCAAACGGACAAGTTTTACATCGTGTACCCCAAAACGGGCCCGGCGACGGGACGTCCGCTTTACGTCGTGTTGCACTCGGCCGGGCACTCCGCGAAAACGGCCCTCGACTGCACGTTAACCGTCGGAAATCACGATATTTACCGCGTTCCGGACGACTTTTACGGGATTTTCGTCGACTGCTGGGACAACAAGTCGACCGACTGGTGGTGGGGCGGTCGGCGCGCCGACGAAGCGGAGATTACGGCGGACAACGCCGAGCGCTCCGGCGTCGGAAAACAGCCGGTCGAGAAGCGCGTTCTCGATACAATCGCTTGGGCTATCGCGACTTACGATTGCGATCCGAACCGCGTTTATCTTTGCGGCAACTCGATGGGCGGGAGCGGAACGCTCGGACTCGGTTTGAGTAACGGCGACGTGTTCGCGGCGATCAAGGCGAACGTTCCGGCGGGCGCGCGACACGCTCTCGACCGTCTTGGCGTTACGCAACCCGAAAAATACAAAGACTTCAAGCCGGTCGACCCGCCGGTCTGCGTCGACTATTCGGCGCCGAACGATCAATGGGCGTTCGGTCGCGAAG
>JAZNJF010000334.1:0-23160 GCA_045577885.1 Thermoguttaceae bacterium
CCGACCGTCGTCGAAAATTATCGGCGGCGTTTGACCGAACGCGTCGCGAAGGTAATGGCCGACGAAGGCGCGACCTTGAATCCGAGCGACTTGATTCGCGAAATTGCCGTTTATACCGATCGCGTCGATATTTCCGAAGAAATCGTTCGCTTTTATTCGCACTTGAAGCAATTTGAGGAGACGATGGAGAGCGAGGCGACCTGCGGAAAGAAGCTCGACTTCATTACTCAAGAGATGTTTCGCGAAACGAATACGATCGGTTCGAAAGCGAATTCGCCCGACGTTTTGGCGCGCGTCGTCGAGATGAAGTCGGGTATCGAGCGAATTCGCGAAATGGTTCAGAACGTCGAGTAGCGGCGCAACTAAGATAACGACGGCGAAAACGATGACGAACGAAAGCGAAAGAACGAGCGGCGCGACGGCGAAGCGCGGGCGGATTTTGGTTTTTTCCGGTCCGTCCGGCGTCGGGAAGGGAACGCTCCTTAAACGACTTTTTGCCGAGACCGATTTTCCGTTGGTTTCGAGCGTTTCCGCGACGACGCGTTCCCCGCGACCCGGCGAAGTCGACGGCGTCGATTATCGCTTTTTTAGTCGCGACGAGTTTCTGCGGCGGCGCGACGCGGGCGATTTTCTCGAGTCGTTCGAGGTGTACGCCGGCGGCGCGCTTTACGGAACCCTTCGCGAGGACGTTGAAACGGCGCTTGAGCGCGGCGATTGGGTCGTTTTGGAAATCGACGTGAAGGGCGCGGCGAGCGTCGCGGCGATTTATCCCGACGCGGAGACGATTTTTATCGAGCCGCCCTCGGTCGAGACGTTGCGCGAACGCTTGAAAGGACGCGGTTCGGAAAGCGACGCGGAAATCGAAAAACGCGTCGCGCAGGCCGAGTCGGAATTGGCGGCGAGCGGTTTTTATCGTCGTCGCGTCGTCAACGACGATCTCGACGAGGCGTTTAAGAAAATTGTCGCTTTTTTAAGCGAAGATTGAGCGCGTCGCAAAGTTGGCGGCGTTTAAGAAAAACGAAAAAAACGAAAGTTAAAAACGACGCGGCGGCGTCGAGGAGCCTCAAAATGATTGAAGAACTCAAAGAAGAAAAGCTGATCGAGAAAGTCGGCGGTCGTTTTCGTCTCTCCGCGCTGATTCAAAAACGACTTGTCGTTTTGAATAAAAGCAAGCGTCCGTTCGTTTCCGTCGCCGATAAAACCGACAAGTTGCAAATTGTCATTCAAGAGATTTTGGAAGACAAGATTTATTTGAATATGGACGGCGAAGTCGTTGAGAACGTTTCGTCGACTTTGGACGCCGGGAAGGAATTGACGATTTCGCCGATCGAATGAGCGGGAACGAACGACGAAGCGACCGCGATTTTTCCGACGTCGCCGGGCGCGAGATTCTGCTCGGCGTCTGCGGCGGGATCGCGGCGTACAAGGCGGCGGCCTTAACAAGTTTGGCGCGCAAGGCGGGGCTCGGCGTTACGGCGATCATGACCGAAGCGGCGACGAAGCTGGTCGCGCCGAAAACGTTTGAGGCGCTGACCGGGCGCCCGGTCGCGACGACGATGTGGGGGCCGAATTTGGTTCATCCTCATATCGAGCTGGCGCGGCAGGCGGACGTTTTCTGCGTCGCGCCCGCGACGGCGAACACGATGGCAAAGGCGGCCGCCGGATTCGCCGACAATCTGATGACGTCGACGATTCTCGCTTTTACCGGGACGTTGATTTACGCGCCCGCGATGAACGCCGCGATGTGGGAAAAGCCGGCGACGCAACGAAATCTTCGTCAAATAATCGAGGACGGCGCGATCGTCGTCGGGCCCGAAACCGGGCGTTTCAGTTGCGGGGAAGCGGGCGTCGGACGGATGGCCGAGCCGGAAGCGATTTTGGGGGCGATCGTCGCGGCGTTGCGAGCGCGACGTTAGCGTCGGCGACGAATTGGCGCGACGTTGTCTTGGCGATCGCGATTTGGTCGGGCAAGTTGAAAAAACGCGGGTTGGGGTTATGTCGATCGTAACGAAAACGCCGCTCGCGTTCGTTTCGCGCGTCGGTCAAGAGAAGGCGTAAATTCGATAAATTTACGCAAAAATAGCTCTTAATAGTAAAATTTTCTCAAATTTTGAAAAAAATCGGGGAAAAAGTCTTTTTGCCCCTTGTGGAACGCGGTTCTTCGGTTATAATCCAAAAGTCGTTGCAAATTACCGGCGACAAAGAACGTCGACGAGCGCCGCTTGCAAATTCTTACGATGCTAAGCGCAGTGAGCCAAGACGCCACGAGGGCGACGTTCGACCGCGGTTTGGAAGCAAACTTCGGCGAACGAGAGTTTCACATTGACGTTCTTTGAATAGAAAGCCCCTTTCGCTCAACGGGTTAGGCTAAGTTGGTCGGCGACTGCAACATAAAGAAAAAATTATCGAGCAAATTCGATTTTCCCCCGTTTGGTTTTCGCCGCGAGGGAATTGCGTAAAACAAGAATTGCGCGTCGAAAAAGGTATTTTGCGCCGATATTGGCGCGAAGCGGCGCCGATTCCGGATATTTGTCAATTAGGTTTGGAAAGAACGGAGAATTACAGTGTCGACTTCCGACAACGCCATCATCAGAATTCGTATGGAAGCCTACGATCACGCCACGCTCGATCAAAGCGCGCTTGAGATCGTTGAAACCGCTAAACGCACCGGCTCGATCGTTCGGGGCCCGATTCCGCTCCCGACGCGTATCGAACAATACACCGTCCTTTCCAGCCCGCACGTTGACAAAAAAGCCCGTCAACAATTTGAGATTCGCACGCACAAGCGCGTTATCGATATCGTTCAAGCGACCGCGAAAACGATCGACGCGCTGAATAAGCTGAACCTCCCGGCCGGCGTCGATATCAAAATCAAAGCGACGGGCGCTCGTTAATCTGCACTGAAAACTAAGCGTCGTAACGGCCTTCACCCAACGATAGACGGGCCGCAATGCGACTTAAATAAAATCTGTCTGCGATAGACATATAGAGGAAAAAGAGATATGGGTATCGGTTTACTTGGGCAAAAACTCGGTATGAGCCAGTTATACACCGAACAGGGAGAAGTGATTCCTGTTACCGTTATTCAAGCGGGTCCGTGCTGCGTTCTTCAAGTGAAGACGATGGAACGCGACGGTTACGAAGCCGTCCAACTCGGTTACAAAGACAAACCGCGCCGTCTCGCTCGTAAAAGCGAACGCGGCCACGTCGCCAACATCGACAGTAAGCGCCAAAAGGCGGCCGTCGCGGCGGGCGTCGAAGTCGCGAAGAAAGCGGATTGCGAACCGAAGCGTTTCATTCGCGAATTCCGCGTTCCGGTCGAAGGTTTCGAAGTCGGTCAAAACTACGACGTCGAAGTTTTCAACGACGTCGTCGCGGTCGACGTTACGGCTCGCAGCAAGGGTCGCGGTTACGCCGGGGCGATGAAACGCCACAATTTCAGCGGTCAACGCGCGACGCACGGCGTTAAGAAATGCCACCGTCACCTCGGTTCGACCGGTTGCAGCGCCTACCCGAGCCGCACGCCGAAAGGGAAGCGCATGCCGGGGCACTACGGCAACGCCAAGTGCACGGTTCGCAATCAAAAGGTTGTCGTTGTCGATAAAGAAAATAATTTGCTCGTCATTCGCGGCGCCGTTCCGGGTCCGATCGGTTCCTACGTCGCGATTCGTCCGACCAACAAATTGCCGGCTCCGAAGCACAACAAATGGCGCCTCGCCTGATTTTCGGACGACGTAAACGCAAATAAGAAAATAAATATTTAATTTGAATATTGAGTTAAAATGACTAACTTACCGATTTACGACAAGACCGGCGCCCAAGTCGGGTCCTATGAACTCGATCTCGACGCGATGGCGCCGAAGGTCAGCAAACAGTTGCTTCACGACGCCGTCGTGATGTACCAAGCGAACCTTCGTCAAGGTTCCGCGAAAACGAAGACGCGTTCCGAAGTTTCCGGTTCCCGTAAAAAGATGTACCGCCAAAAGGGCACGGGCAACGCTCGCGCCGGTCATAAACGCAGCGGCGTTCGTCGCGGCGGCGGTCATATCTTCGCTAAGACCCCGAAAGATTGGTCGTATCGTCTCCCGCGCAAGGCTCTGCAACTCGCGACTCGCATGGCGATGGCCGAAAAAGTTCGCGCCGAATTCGTTAAGGTTATCGACGTTCTTCAAGTCGAAGCTCCGAAAACGAAAGTCGTCGCCGACGTCCTCGGCAAGCTCGCGATCGAAAAGACGGTTCTCGTCGTCGTCGACAAATACGACGCGAACATGTACCTCAGCGTTCGCAATATCCCGACGGCGAAAATTCTTCCCGTCTCCGATTTGAACGCTTATGAAATTCTTCGACCGAAACAACTTTTGGTTACGAAATCGGCGATGGATGAGTTCGTTAAAACTCGCGTCAAGGCCTAAGTTTAGCTTAGCGTAGGCGCATGGAAATAAACGAACCAGAAAGATAAGGAATAAGACAATGCCTCAATGCAAAGACGTTACCGATACTAAACTCGTCCTCGAGCCGTATCAAGTCATTATTCGCCCGATCGTTACCGAAAAAGCTTTCCACAACTCGTCGGCGCGCAACACCTATACCTTCGAAGTCAACAAATTGGCCTCGAAGCTCGACATCAAAGACGCGATCGAAGCGCTTTACGACGTTAAAGTCGTCGCCGTTAGCACGCAAAACCGTCAAGGCAAAAAGCGTCGCACTCGCAAGGGCGTCGGTTGCACGAAGTCGTGGAAAAAAGCGATGGTCAAGTTGGACGACGAATATCGTCTCGACCTCTATTGATCGACCGACGTTTCGAATAGAAGAATAAATTAACGTAATAAAATAGCGAGATTAACATAATGGGTATTCGACGATACAAACCGAATAACGCGGGTCGGCGAAACATGAGCGTCAGCGACTTTGCCGAGCTGACCAAGGGCGCGAAGCCGGAAAAAAGCCTTCTTCGTCCGAAGCGTCGTTGCAACGGTCGCAACAACCAAGGCGTCATCACCGTTCGCCATCGCGGCGGCGGCCACAAGCGCCAACTTCGTTTGATCGACTTCCGTCGCAATAAGGACGGGATTCCGGCGCGCGTCGCCTCGATCCAATACGACCCGAACCGCACCGCGCGCATCGCGCTTCTGGTTTACGCCGACGGCGAAAAACGCTACGTCGTCGCTCCGGAAGGCCTTGTCGTCGGCATGACGCTCAACAGCGGCGCCTCCGCCGAACCGCGCGTCGGGAACTGCCTCCCGTTGAACAAGATTCCGCTCGGTTCCGAAATTCACAATATCGAACTTCGCCCGGGTCGCGGCGGTTGCATGTGCCGCAGCGCCGGTTCGAAAGCGACGCTCGTCGCTCGCGAAGAAAACTGGGCTCAAATCACCCTGCCGAGCGGCGAAATCCGTCGTATTCCGAGCTCCTGCCGCGCCGTCATCGGCGTCGTTGGGAACGGCGATCACATGAATATCGTCCTCGGTAAAGCCGGTCGCAACCGTTGGCTCGGTCGTCGCCCGTACGTTCGCGGCACCGCGATGAACCCGATCGACCACCCGCACGGGGGCGGTGAAGGCCGCACCAAGGGCGGTCGCCACCCGGTTAGCCCGACGGGCAAGCCGACCAAAGGCACCTCGACCCGCAAACACAAGAAGCCGTCGAACAAGGCGATCATTCGCCGTCGCCGCAGCCGTCGCTACGGCGTCCTGAAACTTTCCTGATAGCGATTGGTTTGTAAATTGACGGGAGGGAAAAGAAGCCTCCGTTTTCCTCCCTCGGTTTAGTTTTCCGCAACAAAATAAGAAAACTTCAACTGGAAAATAAATGAGTAGATCACTTAAAAAGGGTCCGTTCGTTGATTATAAACTTTTCGCTAAAATCGAAAAGCTCGATCAACAGGGCAAAAAAGAACCGGTTAAGACTTGGGCGCGCGCCTGCACGATCGTCCCCGAATTTGTCGGCCATACCTTCCTCGTTCACAACGGCAAAGCGTTTTTGAAGGTTTTCGTTACCGAAGAAATGGTCGGCCACAAGTTGGGCGAATTCTCGTTGACTCGCGTTTTCCGCGGCCACGGCGGCAAAGGCAAATAATTCGGATAGGTGCGAACAATGCAAGAAGAAAAATTGAACCAAGTTCCTCAATATCGCGCGAAACATAAGTTTGCGCAGATTAGCGCTCAAAAAGTTCGCGTTTTCGCGGACTTGATTCGCGGCAAATACGCCGACGAAGCGATGACGCTCCTGCAATGCTATCCGAACCGCGGCGCGCGTATGCTCGAAAAAGTCCTGAAGAGCGCGATGCACAACGCCGAAGACCTCCGCGCTTCGTCGATCGAAGACCTCCGCGTCGTCGACGTTCGCGTCGACGGCGGCCCGATGGCTCGTCGTTGGAAGGCCGGTTCGCGCGGCATGTCCACGGTGATCAAACGCCGCTCGAGCCACATCAGCGTCGTCTTGGAGTAATTGTCAGTAGCACGGGCGTAAATCGCCATTAAATACAAGGACCAGTAAGTCATGGGTCAAAAGGTCAATCCCGTCGCGTTTCGCGTCGGCGTTATGGAAGATTGGAAGAGCCGTTGGTACGCTCCGAAAAAAGAATTTTCCGCGCTCCTCGTCGAAGACAAGCGAATCCGCGACTTCATCAAAAAGCAAAAGGATGATAACGGCGTTCCGGTTTATCCGGCGATCGCGAAGATCGAAATCGAACGCACCCGCGACGAAGTTCGCGTTATTCTTTTCGCCGCGCGTCCCGGTCTTTTGATCGGTCGCGAAGGCAAAAAGATCGAAGAGCTTCAAGTCGAGCTCCAAAACCTCACCGGTCGTCGCATCAATCTGAAGATTGAGCAAGTCGAAGATCCGGAATTGGTCGCTCAATTGGTCGCGGAAGACATCGGCGATCAACTTTGCAAACGCGCCAGCTTCCGCCGCGTCATGAAGCACGCGATGGGCAAAGCGATGGAAAAGGGCGCCAAGGGCGTTAAAATTCAACTGTCCGGTCGTCTCGGCGGCGCCGAAATGGCTCGTTGCGAGAAACAATCGGTCGGTTCGGTTCCGCTCTCGACTCTTCGCGCGAAAATCGATTACGGCTTCGCCGAAGCCAAGATCGCGCAAGGTCACATTGGAATTCAAGTTTGGATTAATCAAGGCGAATATAGCGAGGATAATAACAATGGCCAGAATGCCGAAAAGAGTCAAGCACCGAAAAGTACAAAGAGGGCGTATAAGCGGTAACGCGACCCGCGGCCAAGCGGTCAGCTTTGGCGATTTCGGGCTCCAAACGCTCGAAGGCGGCTGGATTAGCGCGCAAACGATCGAAGCCGGTCGTATCGCGGCCCAACAATACCTCCGCGCCGAAGGTAAGCTTTACATCCGCATTTTCCCGCACAAGCCGATCACCTCGATTCCGCTCGAAACTCGTATGGGTAAGGGTAAAGGGGAACCGGAATACTGGGCCGCCGTCGTTCGACCGGGTACGATTATGTACGAAGTCGCCGGCGTTCCGGAAGAAACCGCGAAGCTCTGCTTCAACCGTCTGGCGCACAAGATGCCCGTCAAGTGCCGTCTGATTCGTCGCAAGAGCATCTGATCGCAAGTCGAAAGTTAATCGTTCCGCCGTCGCGAGGCGGCGGGCGATTCGCTCGACCGTTAGAACACAACCTTGAAATCGAGTCCGGCCGCGACGGTCGCGCTCGACGAAGAGTTCGAGAGATAAAATGAAGGCCAAAGAAATTCGAGAAATGAGCGACGAACAACGCGCGAGTCTGCTCAAAGAAACGACCGAAAAGTTGTTCAAACTTCGCGTTCAAGCCCGAATGGAACGCTTGGATTCGCCGAGCGAAGTCGGTAAAGCGAAGAAAATCATCGCTCAAATCAAAACGATTCAACACGAAATTAACGGTTAAGAAAGTCCGTCGACGGCGCCGTAAACGCGCCGAGGTCTTTCATAGCGAGGATACATATGCCTAAGATGAAGTTGGTCGGCGTCGTTAAGACCGACAAAATGAAGAAAACCCGACGCGTCGAGATTCCGCGTATCAAGAAGTATCCGAAATACGGCAAATACGTCCGCACTCGCACCGTCTGCTACATGCACGACGAAAACGAAGAAACGTCCGTCGGCGACGTCGTCGAGATTGAAGAAAGCCGTCCGACGTCCAAGCTGAAGCGCTGGACGCTCGTGAGCATCGTCAAGAAAGCGGAGAAAATCGACGGCTGAGAACGACGCTTAACGTTGTTCGCCGTCCCGCCGCGCGACGCGAATCGCTCCGCGGCGAGTTAGGAAATTGAAGAAAACATCAAATTAGTGGAAGCGAGTAACAACCATGATTCAGATGCAGACTCGTTTGGACTCCGCTGACAACACGGGCGCTAAAGAATTGCAGTGCATTAAAGTGTTGGGCGGCACCCACCGTCGCACCGCCGGCCTCGGCGACATTATCATTTGTTCCGTGAAGTCGGTCATCCCCGGCAGCCAAATCAAAAAGGGTCAAGTCGTGAAGGCCGTTATCGTCCGCACGAAACAACCGACCCGCCGCGAAGACGGAAGCTACATCCGCTTTGACGCGAACGCCGCCGTTTTGGTCGACAACGATAAAAACCCGCGCGGGACTCGTATTTTTGGCGCCGTCGGTCGCGAACTCCGCGATCTCGGCTTTATGAAGATTGTCAGTCTTGCGAGCGAGGTGGTCTGATATGCGTATCAAAACTAACGACACGGTCGTCGTTCTTTCCGGTAAGAATCGCGGCCAACAAGGCAAAGTCCTCTCCGTTAATCGCGAAGAAGGCAAAGTTACCGTCGAAGGCGTCAACGAAGTGAAACGCCACGTTCGCCGCTCGCAAAAGAATATGCAAGGCGGTCGCCTTTCGAAACTGATGCCGGTTCCGGTCGGCAAGGTGATGTTTGTTTGCCCGAAGTGCAACAAACCGACCCGCGTCGGTTACAAATTCGACGAAGCCGGTAAAAAATTCCGCGCCTGCAAAAAGTGCGGCGCCTTCGTCGAAGAAACCGTCGCCTCGAAACGCTAGTAGAACAGGTACAGGAATATGACGCCTAGACTTTTAGAAAAATATAACACGCAAATTGCTTCGAGCTTGGAAAAGAAGCTCGGCAAAACGAACGTCCACTCCATTCCGAAACTCGAAAAAATCGTCGTGAATATGGGCGTGGGGAGCGCGATCCAAGATAAGAAATACTTGGAAGAAGCGCTCGACGTTTTGACCCAAATCACCGGCCAAAAACCGGTCGTTACGTCGGCTCGTCGTTCGATCGCCGGTTTCCGCCTGCGCGAAGGGATGAACATCGGTTGCAAAGTTACTTTGCGCGGCGCTCGCATGTACGAATTCATGGATCGCCTCATCTCGATCGTCCTCCCGCGCGTTCGCGACTTCCGCGGCTTGAATCCGAACAGCTTCGACAAACGCGGCAACTACAACCTCGGCCTCAGCGAACAACTCGTGTTCCCGGAACTCAACCCGGACAAATACACGAAGAGCCAAGGGATGAATATCACGTTCGTTACGAACGTCGATAGCGACGACGAAGCGCGCGAACTCCTTCGCGAATTCGGTATGCCGTTCAAAACTGGTAAAGAATAAAATACTTGGTAAAGGTTATTGATAAAATGGCGAGTAAAGCAAAAATCAATAAAGCGAATCGCGAGCCGAAATTCAGCACTCGACGCGAAAATCGTTGCAAGATTTGCGGTCGTCCGCGCGCCGTCTATCGCAAATTTGGCGTCTGCCGCATTTGTTTCCGCGAATTGGCGAACCAAGGGCTCATCCCCGGCGTTCAAAAAGCGAGCTGGTAGTTTAAGGAGAACAGTACAATGATGACAGATCCCATTGCCGATATGCTGACCCGTATCCGCAACGCTATTAAAGTCGAACACGAAACGCTCGACGTGCCGTTCTCGAAACTCAAGCTCGGCGTCGTCGACGTTCTGAAGCGCGAAGGATACATTTGGGAATACCAAATCGTCGAAGGTTCTCCGACGAACTTCATTCGCATCCAACTGAAATACGGTCCGAGCGGCGAACGCGTTATCCAATCGATCCGTAAAATCAGCAAGCCCGGTCGCCGTTGCTACTGCGGCCCGAAAGACCTGAAACCGGTTCTCAACGGCCTCGGCATCAGCATTCTTAGCACGAACAAAGGCGTCGTTAGCGACCGCGAAGCTCGCGCGCAAAACGTCGGCGGCGAAGTTCTCTGCGAAATTTGGTGATTTTTCGCCAAAAAATGAAAAAAAATCCGTTTCCGCGCCCATTTTGAGGGCGCGGCGGATTGACGAATCGTCAAAATAAGGTATGCTTATTCCTTAAGCGTCGTTGGACGCTTGAGCGTCGCGCGTTTCCTTGACGCGCCCGATTTCCCCGAACAAAGACGCAAGTCCCATAACGATATTAAATTGTTGGACGAAAATGAATTTGAGGGGCGAGGGGCGGTAAGCGCGTCGAAATATCGTCGTCTGGAATAAAGATTGCGATCAAAAGCTAACACATTTCAGCAGTAAGGTTAAACGAACATGTCGAGAATTGGTAAGAAACCGGTCGTCGTTCCGAACGGCGTCTCCGTCGAAATCAAAAACGACCGCGAATTGACGGTCAAGGGCCCGAAAGGCGAATTGAGCCAAACCTTCCGTCCGGAAGTCGGCCTCCGTTACGACGAAGAAGCGAAAGAATTGATCGTCGACCGTTTGTTCGAAACGCGCGTCGCGAACGCTATGCACGGGTTGACCCGCGCTCTCGTTCAAAATATGGTTACCGGCGTTTCCCAAGGTTACGAAAAGAAACTCGAAATCTTCGGGACCGGCTACTTGGCCGCTATCGCCGGCAACGTTTTGCAAGTCCGCGTCGGTTTTGCGAACGAGATCCACAAGCCGATCCCGGCGGGTCTCGAAGTTAAGTGCCCCGATCAACAACACGTTCACATCAGCGGTTGCGACAAACAACTCGTCGGTCAATTCGCCGCGGAAATTCGCGCGATCAAAAAGGCCGAACCGTACTTGGGCAAAGGGATCAAGTACGAAGGCGAAGTCATTCGTCGCAAGGAAAGCAAGGCGGCGGGCAAGAAATAATAACGCTCTCCGCTCTCGTGGCGGTCGCGCCGTTCGCAAGACGAGGGGTTTCGGTCGCGCGGGCGATTTCCTTCGCTCGGCGACGCTCGTTGCGAAACCGGCGACCGCTTTCAACGCAATTTAAAAATTTTAATCAAATCGTGTGGTATTAACGTGAGAAAACAACTGCGTTTGAACAAACAACGCGTTACTCGCAAATTCCGAGTTTCCAACGCCGTTAAAAAGAACAGTACTCGTCCGCGTCTTTGCGTCTTCCGTAGCGCGCGGCACATCAGCTGCCAAGTCGTCGACGACCTCGCCGGCAAAACCTTGGCCAGCGCGAGCACTTACGAAAAGGATTTCCGCGAATCGAACCCGAACGGCGGCAACGTCGCCGCGGCCGAAATTGTCGGTAAAATGATCGGCGAACGCGCTCTCGCCGCCGGCGTTACCGCCGTCGCTTTCGACCGTAAAGGTTACAAATATCACGGTCGCGTCAAGGCTTTGGCCGACGCCGCCCGCGACGCCGGTCTCGATATCGGCGGCAAAGGCGACGAGTGATTCGTCGCGATTCGCGCTAGCGATTTTTTAGAATACGATAGAATAAATCCTTAAAAAGAATAAGAATAAGCCATGTCCGATAATAATCATGAAGGCGGGTTGGTCGACAAGGTCGTCAAAATCCGCAGATGTTCGGCGACCGTGAAGGGCGGACGTCGGTTCTCTTTCACCGCTTTGGTCGTGGTCGGCGACGGTAAAGGCAAAGTCGCTTGGGGTTACGGCAAAGCGAACGAAGTTCCGCCGGCCGTTAACAAAGCCGTTCAAGACGGAACGCGCAAACTCGCTCCGATCTGCATGCAAGGCTCGACGATTCCGCACGCCGTCGAAGGTCGTTTCGGCGCTTCCCGCGTTCTCCTTCTTCCGGCTCGTCCGGGTACCGGGGTTATCGCCGGCGCCGCCGTTCGCGCGGTCTGCGAAGCTTGCGGTATTCACGACATTTTGACGAAATCGTACGGAAGCGCCAACTCCGCGAACCTTGTTAAGGCGACGCTCGACGCTCTCACCAAGTTGCGAACCAAGTCTCAAATCGAGAATTTGCGAGGAGTCGAACTCTAATGAATATTAATACGATTAACGAAGGCGTTCGCAAGAATGTTAAAAAAGATCGCGTCGGTCGCGGCCCGGGTTCCGGGAACGGCAAGACCGCCGGTCGCGGTAGCAACGGTCAAGGCGCTCGCGCCGGTTTCTCGCTTTCGCCGGTTTTCGAAGGCGGTCAACTCCCGTTGGTTCGTCGTATTCCGAAACGCGGTTTCAACAATAAAGTTTTCGCCGACGTCGTCGAAAGCGTCGCTTTGAAAGCGGTCCTTCGCAAATTCGACGGTTCGGTCGAAATCACGCCGGAAGTCCTCGAAGAACGCGGTCTCATCAAGAGCGCGAAATCGATCGTCAAATTGATCGGTTCCGACGAAATGCCGAAAGCGTTCAACTTCAAAGTTCATCGCGTTTCCGAAGGCGCGAAAGAAGCGGTCGAAAAAGCCGGCGGCAAAATCGAAATTCTGCCCGGCAAAAAACCGGTCGTTAAGAACAAGATGAAGGCGAAAAAGGCCAACTGACCTTTTTCGTAAAGGTTCGCCGTCGCCGTTCGTTCGGCGAGCGCGCGGCGGTCGTCGAAAAGTCGTTCGGTTTGTATTCCTTTCGAACCGAGCGACTTTTTTTTGTCGCGAAAGGGGCGGCGGGGGCGGACGTTGGGATTCGTTTAAAAATTTGATGAAAAATGCAAATTTTTGCGAAAAATATTGCCGATTTTGGCGATTCGGCGTTTTATTGCCGTCGGCCCGTCTTGTTGAAACTAAAAAATTTTTTAAAATAATAAAGTCGTTCGAAATTAGGGTCGTCGGCTTGACCGTCGGCAAACGGCGGGACGCGGCGTCGACGTCGCGGTTCGCGGCGGTCGGTCGTTCGGACTCTTATTGTCGTCGAACGTATGAAAAATAACTAGGTAACGCGGCGCGACCGAAAGGACGGCGATCGCGCGGGCGAACGTTTGGCGTCCGTTGGCGTAGCGCTTTTGGAAAAAACCGCGTTATAGAAACTTCGAGGATTCGCATGATAGATAAACTTCGAATCATCTTCTCGATCACCGAATTGAGAAAAAAAATATTGTTGACGATCGGCCTTATCGCGGTCTATCGTATCGGTTGGAACATTTTCCTTCCGATGGTCGACAATCAAGGGATGCTTGCCGCGATGAATTCCGCCGGAATGGGCGGGATCGGCAATATGTTGAGTCAAGTCGCGATCTTCAGCGGCACGCAGCTCGACCAAATGACGATTTTTGGTCTCGGCGTCATGCCGTACATTTCCGCGTCGATTATTTTCCAACTTTTGGCGACCGTTTACGAGCCGCTTGAAAAGTTGCAAAAGGAAGGCGAAAGCGGGCGTAAAAAGATCAACGAGTACACCCGTTACGCGACGATTCTCATTTGCGTTATCCAATCGATGGCCTATTTGTCGATGTTGAACGCGCAAGCCGCTTCCGGTCAACATATGTTTGTCGACGCTTGCGTCGGGCCGGACGGTCGTTTGACCTTCGCTTGGTACTGGCTCGCGATTTTGACGATGACGACCGGAACCGCGTTCCTGATGTGGCTCAGCGAACAAATCGACGAATACGGGATCGGCAACGGGATCAGCCTTTTGATTATGGCCGGTATTTTGGCGAGCGCGCCGGGCGCCTTGGCGAAACTTTGGAAAGACGCGACGGTCGACGGCGGTCTGCATATGGGCGGCCAAATGGGCGTCGAAACGCTCTTCCTGTTGGTCGCGCTCTTTATCGCGGTCGTTTTGGCGGTCGTTTTTGTTACGAAGGGGCAACGTCGCATTCCGACGCAAAGCGCGAAACACGTTCGCGGGCGCCAAGTTTACGGCGGGACGCGTCAATATCTTCCGTTGCGCGTTAACCAAGCGGGCGTTATGCCGATCATTTTCGCGAGCAGCTTGCTCCTGTTCCCGCAATTCCTCTTCGCTTACCTTGCGGCGCAATGCGAAAGCCAAGGTTGGTGGGGTTCGTTCGTGCGCGGCGGAAACGAAATTTTCACCGCCGGCAGCTCCTACCTGTACGTCGTGATGGAAATCGTTCTGATTTACTTCTTCTGCTACTTCTGGACGGCGGTTACGTTCAATCCGAAAGATATGGCGGAAAACCTGAAAAATCACGGCACCTTCATTCAAGGTTATCGTCCGGGGAGCAGCACCGCGAACTATCTCGAAAAGGTGATGTTGCGCATTACCTACGTCGGCGCTTCGTTCTTGGCGATTATCGCGATTATTCCGACCCTCATCACGAACGGCATGGGCGTCGACTACGCGTTGGCCGGCTTCTTCGGCGGCACGAGCCTCCTCATCGCCGTCAGCGTCGTTCTCGACTTGGTCGATAAAATCGACGCGCACCTCATTATGCGCAACTACAAGAGCTTGCTCGAGTAGTCCGCGTTGAGCGGAGGCGCGAGGTCGCGTTTCCGTTGGGTTGACGATTCGGCTTGTCGCTTCGAGCGTTTCGGGGCGGCGAGTCGTTTCGTTCTTTGACGATTTAATCATTGGGCGCGTTTCGACGTTCGGCGTCGGAGCGCGATAGGACGAAATAAAATGAGAGTTGTTTTTGTCGGGCCTCCGGGAGCGGGTAAGGGCACCCAAGCGGAGAATATTGTCGCGGAATACAAACTGTTCCATCTTTCGACCGGGGACGCGCTTCGCGCCGCGGTCGCCGCGAAGTCGCCGATCGGCGTCGAAGCCGAAAAGTACATGTCGAGCGGCGCCTTGGTTCCGGACGAAGTCGTCGTCGGCGTCGTCGTCGAACGTCTCGACGAAGCGAAAGACGGCTGCCTTCTCGACGGTTTCCCGCGCACCATCGCGCAAGCGGAAGCCCTCGACAAAGTTCTCGCCGAGAAAAACGCGCCGCTCGACGTCGTTCTCGAGCTGGCCGTTCCGGAAGAAGAGTTGTTTAAACGTTTGGCTTCCCGCGGTCGCGCCGACGACCAACCGGAAGTGATTAAGCGTCGCCTTGTCGCTTATCGCGAACAAACCGAACCGCTCGTCGGCTACTACACGAAAGCCGGCATTCTCCGTAAAATCGACGGAATGGGAACGGTCGAAGAAATTTACGGTCGTATTAAGGCCGTTCTCGACGAATATAAATAAACGTCGAAAAATTTAACGCGCGGTTGAAAAATCGCGAAAGAGCGAGCGGAGCGGGGAACGACGTTTCCCGTTTCCGGCGTTCTCGGCGGCGTTTCGGGCGAAGGTTCGGAACGTCGATTTGCGCGTTTGCGAACGCGCTTTCATTATCGTTTGTCGTTCGGGCTCGCTTCGGTCGACGGCGCTCGTCTTGTTGGGGCGAGACGGGGCGAAACGAACGCGATCGACGGCAACTGGAAAGGCGGTTTCCTATGCTCTCCTTGAAAACGGAAAAAGACATTTGGAAAATGCGAAAAGCCGGGCTCCTTACTTGGACGGCGCACGAGCTGATTCGCAAAATTATTCGTCCCGGGATTACGACGAAAGAGATCGACGCCGAAGTCGAAAAACTCTTTGTTCGCAACTTAGCCGTCGGGATGTTCAAGGGCGTTCCCGGGCGCGTTCCGTATCCGGCGGTTACTTGCATTTCCGTCAACGACCAGGTCGTTCACGGCATTCCGGGCGACCGCGTCGTTCAAGAAGGCGACGTGGTCAGCGTCGACACCGGGTGCAAAATCGACGGTTGGTGCGGCGACGCGGCGTACACGAGCCTGGTCGGCGACGTCTCCGACGAAGCGAAGAAACTCGTCGAAACGACGCGCGGCGCCCTTTATTTGGCGATCGAAAAATTGCAAACGGCGAAATATTGGAGCGACGTCGCGCGCCAAATGGAAAAATACGTTCGCGAACGCGGTTTCTCCGTCGTCGAATCGTTCGTCGGACACGGGATCGGCCGTCGCATGCACGAAGACCCGCAAGTGCCGAACTTCGTTTATCCGGAATTTCTGCGCGGCGGCGACTTCCAAATCAAGCCGGGCGTCGTGATCGCGATCGAGCCGATGGTCAACGTCGGCGGCAAACGCGTCAAGCAACTTCGCGATTACTGGACGATTTCGACCGCCGACGGAAGTTTGAGCGCGCACGAAGAACACACCGTCGGAATTCTGAAGTCCGGACCGATCGTCCTGACCGGCCCTCCCGAGACCGAAGAAGAGAAAAAAATGGTCGAAACGTTTTTCGATCGTTACGAAAATAACAAATAATCCGGCAAGTCGACCATTTTTTTGAAAAAAAAGGTCGAAGAACCGTTAATTTTTCTTGGTCGGCCCCTTGCGCTTGGGAACGGTCGAGATATAATAAGTTGACTATTGACTAAACGCGGCGCGTTCCGTTCTCGATTTGTTCGGGCCGAACCGTCGTTAACTTCAATATGAAAACGCGAGATTTTAACAATGAAAGTTCAAGCTAGTGTTAAACGAATTTGCGAAAACTGCAAAGTCGTGAAACGTAAGGGTAAGATCTACGTTATTTGTGCGAACCCCCGCCACAAGCAACGTCAAGGTTGAGCGTATTAGCGTCGACGAGTTCAAAGGCGGAAGACGACGTTCGGGTAATGTTTTAAACGTCTTTGCGCTCGCTCGGGTCTTGTCGACGCGACGAGCCTCCGGTTAGAGCCGTCGAGTCGAAACAAAATTAAACAACAGGAGAAATCAGATGCCTCGTCTTTTGGGTGTTGATATTCCGAATAATCGTCCTACCGCGATTTCGCTGACGTACCTTTACGGCGTCGGCCCGCAAACTGCCGCCGAATTGTGCCGTAAAGCCAATATCGATCCGACGATGCGCGCGAAGGACCTTAAAGAAGAAGAAGTCGCCAAATTGGCCGTTCTTCTCGACAACGATTATGTCGTCGAAGGTCAACTCCGTCGTCAAGTTAACCAAAATATTGCCCGTCTTCGCGAAATTGGCTGCTATCGCGGCATTCGCCACCGCAAAGGTCTCCCCGTTCGCGGTCAACGCACGAAAACGAACGCGCGCACCCGCAAAGGTCCGAAAAAGACCGTCGCCGGCAAGAAGGGCGTCAAGGACCGATAAGGTTCGCGTTAACCGACGTTCGCTTCGTCGAGAAGCGGGAACGTCGTATAGTCGAATTTTCGTCGATCGTTCGCAAGTCGTTTTTGTCGCGGTTTGACGGCGGTCGTTCGATTCATCGCGCATTTTATCGCTCGCCGAGCGCGGTTGTTTGAGACGCGTCGGCCGAGAGTTTATTTGGAGATAATTAGAGTGGCTAAAGTTTCGAAGAAACGTAAGGTTAAGAGAAATGTCGCCAGCGGCGTCGCTCACATCAAAGTTAGTTTCAACAACACTAACGTGACGATCACCGACATGAAAGGCGACACGCTTTGTTGGGCTACCGCCGGCACCAGCGGTTTCAAAGGAAGCCGTAAGAGCACGCCGTTCGCCGGTCAAATGGCCGCGCAACAAGCCGCCGACAAAGCGAAGAAGTTCGGTATGAAAGAAATCGACGTTCGCGTCAAGGGCCCGGGCAGCGGTCGCGATATGGCGATCACCGCGCTCGCGCAAGCCGGCCTCACGGTCAAAACGATCGAAGACGTTACGCCGCTTCCGCACAACGGTTGCCGTCCGCCGAAGCGTCGTCGCGTTTGAGCGATTGGAACGTTGTTTGCGGTTGATCGCGCTTGCTTGATCCCGCTTATTATTTAAGAAAACATACACGAACTTTAGAATATTGGAGCAGTAATATGGCTCGTACTTTAGGTCCCGTATGCAAACGTTGCCGACGCGAAGGCGTTAAGCTCTTCCTGAAAGGCGCGCGTTGCGAATCCGACAAATGCCCCTTCGCTCGCGTCGACGCGGGCGGTCGCGGTAATCGCAGTTCGCTCCCGCTTCCGCCGGGTATGCACGGTTTCAAACGCGGTAAGACGACCGAATACGGCGAACAACTTCGCGAAAAACAAAAGGTCAAGACGTTCTACGGCGTTCTTGAAGCGCAATTCCGCAAGTACTATCAAATGGCCGAACGTTCGAAGGGCAACACGGGTCAAGTCCTGATGTCCTTGCTCGAACGTCGTTTGGACAACGTCGTTTACCGCCTCGGTTTCGGCGTTTCCCGCGCGCAAGCTCGTCAATTGATTTCGCACGGGCACATTTGCGTCAACGGTCGTCGTCTCGACGTCGCGAGCTACCTCGTTCGCCCGGGCGACGTCGTCTCGGTCAAAGTTTACAAACGCGAAGGCAATAAGGCGAAGAAACCCGGTTCGCTCGCTATCGTTACCGAAGCGATCGCCGGCATGAACGGTCGTTCCGTTCCGGACTTCCTCGTCCGCAACGACGGCGACGTCCCGAGCGGCGCCGTCCTCCGCAACCCGGTTTACGACGACGTTTCCTTGCCGGTCAATCCGCAACTGATCGTCGAGCTTTGCTCGAAATAGTAGCGCGGCAAATCGCCGTTCGACTTTTCCGTTTCGCGTCGTCGGTTCGCCGTTTTAGCGACGACGGCCCGACGGCGCGCGGATTCGCCCTTCGACCCCCCTTGTCGACGCGTCGACCCTGTCGTCTCGACGATGCGAACGCGGAACCTCGAATTTATCGTCGGCGAATCGAATTGAATTTTTGTCGAGAATTCGATATCCAAAATCAAACTGGAGCGAACCGAACATGAGAATTAGATGGAGAGGATTGGAGCTTCCCAGCAAGGTCGTTTGCGATCGCGACGCTTTCACTCCGACTTATGGTAAATTTTACGCCGAACCTTTTGAACGCGGTTTTGGCGTTACGGTTGGGAACAGCCTCCGCCGAGTTCTTTTGTCGAGCTTGGAGGGAAGCGCGGTTACGAAGATGAAACTTCGCGGCGCGCAACTCGAGTTCACTTCCTTGCCGGGCGTGATGGAGGACGTTACCGAAATCGCGTTGAACGTCAAGTCTCTTGTCGTTCGTTCCCACGACGATAAACCGCGCGTTATTCGCATCGAAAAGAACAAAGCCGGCGTCGTTACCGGCGCCGACGTGATTCCGGATTCCGAAGTCGACGTGATCAACCCGGAACTCGTGATCGCGACCCTGACCGACGACGTTCCGTTCAGCTTGGAAATGGTCGTCGAAAACGGACGCGGTTACGTCCCGGCGACGGAGCAAGCGTCGTATCGCGACCGCAACGAAGAAATCGGGCACATTCCGCTCGACGCTTCGTTCAGCCCGGTCGTCAAGGTGCAATATAACGTCGAGGAAACTCGCGTCGGACAAAAAACGAACTACGACCGCTTGGTGATGCAAATTTGGACCGACGGTTCGATCGACCCGGAAATGGCGTTGGTCGAAGCGTCGAAGATTTTGCGCAAACACTTGAATCCGTTCGTCCAATACGATCGTTTGGAAGGGAACGTGTTCAGCCGCGCCAAAACGTCCGGTTCCGCCGGTCTCGATCCGGCCCTCGAAGCCAAATTGGCGATGACGCTTTCCGACTTGAATCTCTCCGTGCGAGCGACGAATTGTTTGGAAAACGAAAACATCACCACCGTTCGCGAGTTGGTCGTTCGCAACGAAGACAGCCTCCTCGAAGTGCGCAACTTCGGCGAAACGACGTTGAACGAAGTGAAGGAAAAGTTGACGGCGATCGGTTTGCGCCTCGGTATGCGCATCCCCGCCGCGTCGAACTCCCAAGGCGGGAAGTTCGTTTGACCATTTGAAAACAGCCTAAATATTTAGATAGTATATAGTTAGTACCATGCGACACAGAAGAATTGGTAGAAAATTTGGGCGCAACCCGAACCACCAACGCGCTCTTTTGA
Organism: Thermoguttaceae bacterium; assembly: GCA_045577885.1. GTDB lineage: Bacteria > Planctomycetota > Planctomycetia > Pirellulales > Thermoguttaceae > RUG369. Next base: position 19,859 of record JAZNJF010000334.1, read on the forward strand.
AGAACCTCGCGCTCGCTCTCGTTCTCACCGAACGCGAAGACGACGCTTACGACTCGAAAGAACAAGCGCCGAAGGTTAAGGGCCGCATCGTTACGACCCTCCCGAAAGCGAAAGAACTCCGTCCGTTCGTCGAAAAGCTCGTTACGAAGGCCGTTCGCGCTCAAAAATCGATCGCCGCCGCCGAAGCTCTCGCTTGCAAAGCCGAAAAAGGTTCCGCCGAGTGGAAAGCTTGGCGCGAAGGCGAAGGTTGGAAGCAATGGAACCAAGCCGCCGCTCCGGCTCTCGCCGCGCGTCGCGCCGTCTACAGCGCTTTCGGTTCCTCGTCCGTCGCTCGCGAAGCGGTCGGGATTCTCTTCGACAAAATCGCTCCGCGTTACGTCGAACGTCCCGGCGGTTACACCCGCATTTTGAAGCTCGCGACCCCGCGTCTCGGCGACGCCGGTAAGCGCGCGATCATCGAATTCGTCGGCGAAAACGACAGCCGCAACGCGAAAGCCGCGCCGGCCATTCCGACGGTCGAATGATTTTGAGTTTCGACTCGAAATAAGAAAAACGAGCTTTCGTCGACGCGTCGAGCGTCGGCGGGAGCTCGTTTTTTTATCGCTTTTGAACGCGGCCCTTCCGTTCGGTCGGGAAATCCGTTAGGTTCAAACGCGAGTTCGCCGCTTTGCGTTGAACGACGGTTCTTGCATTTCTCGTTTTGTCTTGCCTATTTTGCTTGTTTTGCCTATTTGCGTTGGGAAACCTTGAAATCTTTCAATTATACGGACGCGTTGAGCGTCGTTTGTCGCGATATTTGCGCTAAAACGTCGATTTTTCAAAAATACGATCTCGATTACGTCGGTTTCGCTTGCCGCAGAACTCGCGACGCCGAGCCGACCGGCGTTTTTGCGTCGTTGACGCCGTTGCGTTTCGAGGCCGGCGCCTTAGCGACTTGCCGTCGCGGCGCCTTTTGGAAGGCTCCCGACGTCGTCGACGCGAAGGGACGGAAGTTGCTTTATCTCTTAACCGTTTATATTCCGCGATTTATCGCGTTGCCGTTGAACGATAAAATTCAAACGTTGACGCACGAACTTTACCATATCGCGCCGGAATTTAACGGCGACGTTCGGCGCTTCGGCGGAAAAAATTACGCGCACGGCTCGTCTCGAAAAAAATACGACGCGATCGTCGCAAAATACGCCGACGCTTGGTTGAAGCGCGAGCCCGATCCGCGAATCTGGGGCTTTTTACAAAACGACGTCGCCGAGTTGACGCGGCGTTTCGGAAAAATTACTTACGCGCGCTTTCCGGCGATCAAGTTGATTAAAATCGACCGCGAAGAGGCCGTTCGGCTGAATCCGCGCCTTGCGGAAGCAGAGACCGGGAAAAAATAAAGGCGCGCCGCGTTTTTCTCGTTGCGATTTTCGCGTTTTGGCGTTATAATAAGGAAAACGGCGCGACCGGCGACCGCGAAAAGCGGCGAGTTTCCGGCGTTTTTCGACGCGATAAACAACGAAAACGGAGGCGATACGATGAACGGTTCAACGCAAAACGGCGCGGCGACGCGGCGCGAATTTTTGAAACGAACGGCGCTGATTTGGGGCGCGTTGGCGACGGCGAACGGCGTCGGCGCGACCGATTGGAAGCGGATTTTCGCCGCCGAATTTAGCGACGGTCCGGAGCCGACCGCCGACGAAATCGACGCCGCGATTCGCGTTTTGAGCGAAACGTCGGGCCCGAAATGGTCGGACGAGCGGTTGAAAGCGGCGCTGACGATTCAGCGTTCGGTCGACCGTTTGGAAGCGAAGGATTTTAACGATTATTTCAACGGTTCCGCCGAAAACGCGGCGCGTTGGATCGCCGAACGGGGCGTTTTGCGCTTCCTCGACGCCGGATTCGACAAGATTTTGCGCGAAGTTCCGACGACCGAAGTCGCCGAAGGAACCGTCGTTTTTTGGCAAATTTACAATATGGGTTACGTCGTCAAAACGCCGACGCAAACGTTCGCCGTCGACGTTCGGCACCGCCGCGCGCCGGAGTTGGAGCCGCTCGTCGATTTCACGTTGATCACGCACAATCACGGCGACCACTTCACGCGCTCCTTTTGCCAAGCGATGGAGGCGGCGGGGAAGCCGGTCGTTTCGAATTTCCTCGACAACCGTTGGAAGACCGGCCCGAACGGCGGCGAGTATACGTTCGGCGACGCGAAAATCCGCGTTAATTTGGTCGATCACAACGCGAAACTCCGCCGCTTCGTCTCGACGTACGAGATCGACTGCGGCGCGGCGACGGGAAATCGCGTCGTTTATCACGTCGGCGACGCTTGCAATTTCGCGCAGTTGACGCCGGAAAAGCCGGTCGACGTCTTCATTCCGCACTTGGCCGTCGGACTCGACGTTCCGAAATGCGTTAAGGAGACGTTGAAGCCGAAACTTACCTTGCTTTCCCATATTCTCGAACTTGCGCACGATATCGACAAATGGCGTTGGTCGTACAAGTACGGATTGGGAATTTGCGCAAAATGCGCGAGCGATTCCGTCTTGCTCCCGGTTTGGGGCGAAAAAATCGTCGTCGGCGGTTGAGCGACGGAGGCGAAAAACGGCGCTCGACGATCCGCTATCTTTTGCCAAACGAGCGTCGACGGTTGCGCGACGACGGCGTTCGGCGCGAGCCTTGAACGTCGCTTAATCTTTAACGGAAAAACCGTTCGAACCGTCCCGTTCGAGCGGTTTTTTTATTGCCGTTCGACGTTGACGGCGTTAAAATGGGGATTAAAAACGATAAAATAGGAAAAACGAGGAAAATGGGGCGTTTGGACTCGCGGCCCCGGTTGTTTTTTTAGCCGTTTTGTTTATGATAATAGAGACGGCCGCGATAATTTTAGCGGTTGCGTAGAATTTATGGAAACGGGCGATTTGAAGGGAAACGGATGAAAGTTTTTTTGGGCGGCAGGACGTCGCGAGAAGAATTTCGGACGGTTAAGCGAGACGTTCGGCAAGCGGAGGAGCGTTTCGGCGCGTCGGCGGTCGTTTGCGAAGCGTTCGACGCCGGCTCCTTGACCGATTCGACGGCGCGAACGCTTTTCGACGTCGATTTTTTCGTTCTTTGTCGGGCGTTTCCGAACGAATTTTCGCCCGCGGACGTCGAGCGATTGCGGAGGAGCGCGCCCCTTGCGCCGATCGCGCTCGTCGCCGGAAGTCTTTGCGAAGGCGAGAATCGAACCGGCGACGCCTTTCCCGGAACGCGGCGTTTTTATCCGGAGACTTGGCGCTCGACCGGGCGACGCGAATTTTTCCGATTTTTCGCCGACTCCGCCGGAC
>JAZNJF010000335.1:0-1740 GCA_045577885.1 Thermoguttaceae bacterium
CAAACGCCGTCGTACGACTTGCCGTATTCCTTGAAACTATTGTAACCGATTTTCGGATCGGGGTTTCCGTTCGCGTCTTGATAGTCGATCGTTTCGGAAATAAAGCGCACCGAGCCGTCGCCCATCGCGCAGTTGACGCCGCCCGAGTGGTTGCTCGACGCCGAAATCATGCCGCCGCTCGACGGATCGGCGTAAGCCAAGCAAGAAGGCGCGTTAGGCGGCAAAATCGTCATGAACGCCGAGTAGGCGCCCGCCCCGTCCGACCAACGCTTGCCCGACCAGTCGGCGATATCCGCGTCCGAAACCGTTTCCGCAAGCTCGCGCCCGTCCGCCAATTTGACGCAAGCGTCGACCGCAAGATTCGATCCCTTCGTTACTTCGACGACGCAATTTTGATATTTCACGTTGAGTTGCGCAAGGGACGCCGACGTCGTGTAAGCAATTTTCGTTCGGCGCGACACGGTCGACGCGATCAGACGTTCGCTAAAGAAAATCGTGTTCGTCGCGCCGTCCGTAACTCCTTTAATTCCATTCCATTGCTGCGGAGCGAAGGCGCCGCGGTTCGCGTTGCAAATATTCGCCTTAGCCGCGCCGAGCGCGGCGATTTTCCCGTTTTCCGCCTCCATATTCGCGGTGTGAATCGGGAAGTCGCCAAACGACGCCCTGTAACTAACCGGCGCTTGACCGGTAATCGACGACGCGTCGCCGTCCGACGGGCAAAGAAGCTCGTCCAACGGCGTCGTCAGGTAGCTTTGCGACGGAGCGTCGGAGTTGAACTCGGCGTTGTACGAGTCGTTCGTAATTTGGTCGAAAAGCGGCGCTTGCTCGATAAACGCCGTCAACGGAACAAAAACCGAGACGCGACGCGTTTCGCCGTTTCCATTGCGAATCGAAAAGGCGCCCGCCGGGTAAACGTCGTGCGCGCTATGATAATTTTGACACGCTAAACCCAGCTGTTTCAAATTGTTAGTACATTGCATCCGCCGCGCCGCTTCGCGCGCCATCTGCACCGCCGGCAACAAGAGCCCAATCAAAATCCCGATAATCGCAATAACGACAAGGAGTTCGACCAACGTAAAACCGCGACGGTTCGCGCCGCCCGCATGTAAAATCGCGTTCGTTTGCATCGTCATCTTTCTTCAACTCGTTCTGTTTAACCGTTTATTCCCAATTTTCGACACGTTGTCGCGCCGCGTTTCTTTTCGCTTTATTATTTCGTCAACTCGAACTTCAAATCCTTGACGCCCTTTTCCGGAACGGTCGCGGTCAGTCCGCTTTCCTTCGCGTTCGAATATTCGAGCGGAATCGCCGAAACGACCTCGATCGTCGTTTCACCGGGCGCCGTTTCCTTAAAGTTCGAATCGGCGCGCTTTAACTCCCACTCTTCGACCGCGGCGTCGTCGGTTCCGGCGATATATTTTTCGATCGCGACGGCGTACTCGCCCGGAAAAGCGCCGCGTTGTCCAAGCGTTCGCGCTTCGAAACGCCCGTTTTCGTCGGTCATCGCCGTCGCCATTTTCGCCCCGGTCGCGCCGTCGCTCGGATTCAACGAAACGCTCGCCCAAGCCAACGGAACGCCTTCGTACAACACGACGCCTTCGACCGGTCTTAAGCCCTTCATTTTATTTTTGTTGCAACCGACGATCGGCGCGGTCAACGCAACCGCCGTCGCGACGCACGCCCAAACCGTCGCTCGACTCCGCTTCGCAATTCGCATCGTTATCCCCTTGCGCTTAAACG
>JAZNJF010000336.1:0-2929 GCA_045577885.1 Thermoguttaceae bacterium
CGACAACGGACCGAAGAAACCGAACTCGCGCGGTAGCGCGGGCCCGGAGCCGCGCGGTCGCGGCTCAGACGTCGCAGAGTTTGACGGCGTCGTAGAGGGATTCGACGCCCTTCTTCGGAATGAACTCGTGCGCGACGAAACCCTTGTACCCCAACGCTTTAATCGCGCGCATGATCGCCGGATAGTACAGCTCTTGTTGGTCGTCCAAGTCGTTGCGGCCCGGCGCGCCGGCGGTGTGGAAATGGCCGATGCAGTCGTAAGCGCGGCGAATGTTGTGGATCACGTCGCCTTCCATTCGGTGCATGTGATAAATATCGTACAGGAGTTTGACGCGCTCGCTGCCGACGCCCTTCACCAAGTCGATCCCCCAATCGGTCGAGTCGGCCATATAGTCGCGGTGGTCTTTCGCGTTCAAGAGTTCGAGCATAATGTTAACGTTGTACTTTTCGGCGATTTTCGCGACGCGTTTCAACGCCGCGACGCAGTTTTTGAGGCCGGTTTCATCGTCCATTCCGTCGCGGTTCCCGGAAAGCGAAATCAGGTTCGGAACGCCGAGTTCGGCCGCCATCGGGATGTATTTTTCGTACGACGCGACGATGCGGTCGTGATTTTCCGTACGGTTAATCCCAACCGGAATATTGACTTCCGGAACGTTCCCCATCGTAACGGTGAGGCCGTGTTTCTTGACGGTCGCCCAATCTTTCGGGTCGATCAGGTCGACGCCGACCATTCCCATTCCCTTGCAGATTTCGCAGAATTCGTCGAGCGGAATCGAGCCGAAGCACCATTTCGAAACCGATTGCTTAATGTCGCCCTTAAAATTTTCCGGTTTTCCGAATTTTTTTTCTTCGCCCCAAGCGTTTTGCGAACCGAGACCGAGGGCCGTCGCTCCGGCAAGGGTCGCGCCGATCATATCGCGTCGAGAAATTTTCTTTTGCATCGTCTTTTCCTAACTCGTCAAATTAAAGCGGTTATAAAAGCGGAAACTCGCGTTTCGCCGATCGACCTAACGTCGAAAACCGGAAACGCGACGCTTATTTTACCGCAAGCGCGCCGCAAAATCAAGCGTTCGCCGCCGTTTCGCCGAAAAAACGCCCAAAAAAAGCGCGACCGCCGCTCCTTTTCGCGACGTTCGCGCTTCGCTCGTTCCCCTATTTCCCCCGACCGTCAAACTCAACCCCAAACGCGTCAACTCTCGCCGAACGTCGCGGCGCGTTCCGTTTTAAATTTCTTCCAACGCTCGACGACTTCCAAATCGACGCCGTCGCCCAACGCGCGAAAGTGCGCCTTGCCGCAATCGATTTTCGCCTTTTCGGTCGGTCGCAACGCGTCGTCTTTCGGGTTTCCCTTCGTTTCCAAAACGAAATAAAGTTTTTTCGCGCCGTCGACGTCGAGATAAACCGCCCAGTCCGGGTTGTATTTTCCGATCGGCGTGTCGATTTGAAAGCGTCGGGGCAACTTGAAAAAGAGCTTAACGTCCGGGTCGGCGTCGAGCGCTTCGGCGAACTCCCTTTCGACCCGACTGTCGTAACAAACGCGGTCGTAAACGCTTTTTTCGACCGCGACGCACTTCTCGACGCTCGCGAAAAGCTCGGCGTCGTCGAAAATTTCCAACGCGTAACAGTCTTTATCGCTCAACTTGCGATACCGAATCCCGTCGACCGCCAACTTGCGCCGCTCGTCGCGAATCGTTTCCGCGGCGATTTCGACAAAACGTCGCGGATTCGACAAGAAGTCGCCGATTCGCTCGCTTCGCTCCAAGACGTCGTAAACGGTCGCCCGTTTCGTCGCGGTCAGCGCGGCGATTTCGGTCAGCGGATTCGGAATCAAAACGCGCTCGTCGACTTCCCGTTCGAGCTTGACACTCCGCTCTTTAGCGTCGACGCCGGACGCTTCGACGCGGAGGTCGGCGAACGTCGTCGTTATTTTCGGCGGCGTCAACGGCGACGCTTCGAAGCGCTTCCGCAACGCCCGCGCCGCGTTTTCGATCAACGTTTCCGAGTCGAAGTCGAGTCGGTAAACGGTTTTGCGTTTGATTCGCTCCCAAATCGCGAGGAACTCCGGCGACGCCGTTTTCTCTTTTTTGAACGTAATTTTCGTCTCCTTCGCCGCGTCGCGAATCGGCAAATCGACGCCTTGTCGTATTCGCTCGACGATCGCCTCGCGCGCCGCCCGAAAACGCGTCGACGTTTCGAACGCGACGTCGCCTCGCAACGCCGCTTTTAACGCCGACGTCGGACGCCCCGTCGCGTCGATCTTCCCGCTCCGTTCGAGTTCGGCGACTAACGACGCCGCGTCGTTTTCGTCGAACGTCCGCTCCGTTTCGCCGTCGAAATAACGCAAGCCGAGGAACAGCGCCGCGTCGACGACGCCGAACTTAACACCGCTCTCCGACTCGATTTCGCGCTGCAACGAATCGGCGAACTCCGCGAACGTCTCCGTCGCGAAGACGTGTAACACGTTAACGCCGGGCGCTTCGACGCGGTCGCCGTTTTGGTCGACGCAAAGGCGAAGTCCGCGTCCGATTTTTTGACGCGTCGTCATATCGCTTTTCTGATCGAGCAAAGCGCATATTTGAAAGACGTTAGGGTTGTCCCAACCTTCTTTCAACGCGGAGTGCGAAAAGATGAAGCGCAACGGACAGTCGAACGAAAGAAGCCGCTCTTTGTCCTTCATAATCAAGCGAAACGCGTCCTCGGCCGCCTCGCCGGTTTCCCTCGCGTCCTTGAACGCGCCCTTTTTGTCCTGCGCAAAATAGCCGTCGAAGACGCCGCAAACGTCGGAACCGAAACGCTTTAACAAGTCGGCGTTCCCCGGCGCTTCGAGCGCGCGTCGGTACTCCTCTTCGAAGATTTGCGCGTAAATCCCCTTCTCGCCGTTCGGGCCGCGAAACTTGTCGACGCGGTCGATGAAAAAGAGCGACAAAACC
>JAZNJF010000337.1:0-1736 GCA_045577885.1 Thermoguttaceae bacterium
AGATTATGCGCGACTTCGTAATGCGGCGGTTCGACGTGCTCGTCTGCACGACGATCATCGAAAGCGGCGTCGACGTGCCGAACGCGAACACCATTTTCGTCGACGACGCGCACCGGTTCGGCTTGGCGGAGCTGCACCAAATCCGCGGACGCGTCGGACGCGAGAAAAAGCAGGCGTATTGTTATTTGACGCTCGCGCCGAACCAAACGTTGACCCGGGACGCGACGCGGCGTCTCCAAGCGATCGAGGAGTACGACCGGCTCGGCTCCGGCTTTCATATCGCGATGAAAGACTTGGAGATACGCGGCGCCGGGAACATTTTGGGAACGCGGCAGAGCGGGCACGTCGCGAACGTCGGTTACGAGATGTACTGCGAGTTCCTCGAAGACGCCGTCCGCGCGCTGAAACAGGAGCCGCAAAAGTTGAAGGTCGAGGTCGAAGTCGACTTGCCCGGAACCGCGATTTTGCCGGACGCTTACGTCGCCGATTCTCGAACGAAAATCGACTTTTACCGCCGTTTCGACCGCGTCGCGACGATACCGGAGGCGGTCGACGTTCGCAACGAACTGCGCGACCGTTTCGGCCCCTTGCCGCCGGAAGCGGAGCGCCTTTTCGTCTTGGCGCAGATTCGAATCAAAGCGTTCGATTACCGCGTTCGCAAGGTGCAACTCGCGCAGTACGAAGGACTTAAAGACGGCGAAAAAACGAAAATGCTCGCGATTACGTTCCGGGCGCCGGACTTGATGTACAAGCTGGCGAGCGATTTAAAGCGAATCGGCGCGACGTTGCAACTTGTCGACGACGAAAAAGACGCGATGCGCGGATACGTCAAATTGCCGCGCGATCTGTTCGATCGGAACGGAAACCCTTGCGTCGACGAACTTTTGGAGTTCGCGTTGAAAGTCTTCGACCTCCGAAACGACGCCGACGACGAAGCGCGAAAAAACGCCGAAACGACGCGTCGCGAACTCGCCGAAACCGCTAAAAAAACGTCCGAAAACGCCGAAGCCGCCGGAAAGAAAACGCCGCCGAAACCGCCGAAAAATCCGCTCGGCGCCGCGATTCGCCGACTTCGCGAAGAAGGAAAAAACGCCGAAAACAAAGAGTCGTAAACCTTTGAAAGACAACGCTAACCAAGAAAGCGAGACCGAACGAATGAAACTCGAAACGCTCGAAAGTATGAAGTTGCGCCGGAGCGTCCGCGCGTACAAACCGGAGCAAATTACCGACGCCGAACTCGACGCCGTTTTGGAAGCGGGCGTTTACGCGGCGTCCGGTCGCAATATGCAGGCGACGAAGCTGGTCGTCGTGCAAGACGCGGAAACTCGGGCTTTACTGTCGAAAATCAACGCGGAGTATCTCGGCGTTACGTCCGACCCGTTTTACGGCGCGCCGACGTACGTCGCGGTCTTCGGCGGGAAACATATTCGCCCGACTTACGTCGAGGACGGTTCGCTCGTTTTGGGGAACCTGATGCTCGGCGCTTACGCGGTCGGGCTCGGCTCCTGCTGGATTCACCGCGCGAAGGAAACGTTCGAAGACGAACGCGGCAAAGAACTTATGCGCAAGTGGGGCGTCGAGGAGGGGTACGTCGGCGTCGGTTTTTGCGCGCTCGGGTACGCCGCCGATCCGCTTCCGGCGCCGCCGCCCCGCAAGGAAGGGAACGTTATCCGCGTTTGACGTAAAACGTTAAACGACGCGAGTTAAAGGCGTTGGAAACGAAAAAAAACGCCGCG
>JAZNJF010000338.1:0-7922 GCA_045577885.1 Thermoguttaceae bacterium
CCGTTTGGACGAGTTCGCCCGGAACCGGACAATGAGTAATCGGCGCGCACCCGACGTCGGCGAAGAGAATCCCGGCGGACAAACAGCGAGGTTTGATTTTCATATTAACGTTCCTTGGATAGAAAAACGGATGAAAAAAGCGTCGAGCGACGCGAAATAATGCGTGCGGCGCGGAACGGAACCGGGCCGCCGTTTGCGAATATTGCGTTAAATTGGGCGAACGGCGCGGAATGGGAAAACTTCGAACCGCGTCGTTTGCGTTGAGTTGGGCGAAAAAGGGAAAACGGAGGAAGCCGACCGGCGAAACGGAGCGCTAACGACCGCTTTTTTCAACGGCGAAACCGAGGTCGGCGGCGATTTTATCCGCGGCGTCGTTTCCGCTCTTGACGCAAGCGGGGAGCCCGACGCCTTCGAGCGCGTTTCCGGCGAGCGCGAGGGTCGGCGTCGCGGCGAGTTCTTCGCGGAGTCGGCGAATCGCGTCGAGTCGGCCCAAGTAATATTGCGGCATCGCGTTCGGGAAACGGGCGACGTCCGACATAAGCGGTTCCCCTTCGACGCCGAGGAGAGCGCGCGTTTCGGCCAAAACGCGGTCGAGCAACTCCGATTCCGGAATCGTCAGCGAGTCGGGCGACCGAGCGCCGCCGACGAAAATCCGCAAGAGGGTCGTTCCCTCCGGAGCGCGGCTCGGGTATTTGAAACTGCTGAAACTCCCGGCGAGAAGCCCGTTCCCCTCCGACGGCGGGACGACGAATCCCATTCCGGCGACCGGGCGCTTGACCTGTTCGTTTCGGAACGCCAAGTGAACGATCGCCGTTCCGGTTCGCTCCGTTCCGGCGCAAACTTCCGACGTGATCGGCGCGACCGAACGGAAAAGCGCGCCCGCCGCGTCCGACGGCGTCGCGCAAAGGACGGCGTCGAAACGCTCCGTTTTCCCGGTCGAATCGGTCAAAAGCCAACCGGCGGCGCCGTTCGCTCCGTTCGCGTCGGACGCTTTTTCGAGCTTGACCGCTTCCCGATTCAGCTCGACGCGGGCCCGATTCTCCGATTCGAGCCGCTCGGCGAGACGGCGCGGAAGCGACTCCATTCCGGAACTTAACGTCAAGAAGAAGCTGTACCGCGCGCCGCTCTCCTCTTCGCGCTTGACCCGCTTCGCCTTCTTTTGCGACTTTTTCATCGACCAAATCAGCGACCGGTCTTTCCGTTCCATTTCGGCGAAACGCGGAAGGGTCGCCTGCAAGCTCAACCGGCTCGCGTCGCCGCCGTAAATCCCGCCGACGAGCGGCTCGACCAAACGCTCGAACGCTTCGCGCCCCAAGCGCCGCGTTACGAACGCCGCGATCGACTCTTCTTCTTGCGAACGGCGACGCGGCAAAATCAGTTCGAGCGCGCAACGGAGCTTCCCGAGCGGACTCAACAGGGGCGTCGTCGCCATCGGGTAAAGTTTCGTCGGCGCCATCGTCATGAAGCCGTCCGGGAGCGGGTAAAGGCGGCGCTTGCGGACGACGAACGTGCGGCGGTAACGGTTGTTCGTCGACGTAAGTTCTTGCTCGAAACCGAGTTCCTTGCAAAGGTCGAGCGCCCAGGGAACGGTCGTGATGAAGTTGTCGACGCTCGCTTCGAGGTGAAAACCGTCGATTTGTTTCGAGCCGATCACCCCGCCGACGCGCCCGGTTTTCTCCCAAAGAACGACGTCGAGTTCCGGAGCGATTTTCGAGAGTCGCCAAGCGGCGGCGAGTCCGGAAATCCCGCCGCCGAGAACCGCGACGCGTCGCCGCGACGGCGCGTTTTCGCTTTCGATTGCGTTTTCGTTTGCGTTGTTCGTCATTTTTTCCGTTAATTTAGGAAGGTTGGGGGGAAACGATAAGCGCGTCGACTCAACCGGCGTTCAGCGCGAGGAAACGGGCGAGCGTTTCGGGGGGCGTCGGGGCGGAACTCGGGAGCGTCGTTTTCCAGTCGAGCGCGGCCAAGACGACGTTAATCCCGGAACCGATCCCAAAGAGGCCGAGTTTGTCCCCCGGTCGCGCGAACCCCGATTCGATCCCGAGCGCCGCCGCCGTCGGAAGCGCGACCGAGCCGGTGTTGCCGAGGAGCGGGAAGGTCGCGAAATTCTTCGCGTCGTCGAGTCCGAGCGTTTCGAAAAGGAGTTTTTGATGCGCTTTCCCAACTTGATGACAAAAAACGCGGTCGAGCGCCGCCGCGTCCCAACCGATTTCGGCGACGAACCGCTCGAACGCCTTCGCGGCGACGGCGACGCCTTCGCGCAGGAGCGTTTCCGAGTCCGTCTTCATCGTTTGCCCGTCGGAGCGGCCCCCCGCGGTTACGTCGACTTGACTGCGGCAAAGCGCGCTTTGTTCGGTGTTCGCCAAAACCGACGCGCCGAGGAGACGGTTGCCGGTTCGGCTTAAATCGCGGTTCGTCAAGAGAATCGCGGCGCTCCCGGAGCCGATCGTCAGCGACGCGAACGCGTCTTTCACCGTCCGGCGCGTCAGCGTTTCGTCGGCGACCAACTCGTCGACGGTCGTCTCCGTCAGCGCGCGGCTCGTCTCCGTTCCGACGACGATCCCGGCGTCGATTTGCCCCAACTCGATCGCGTTCGCGATTTGGAGCGCGCCGGTCAAAAGGCCGAGGCAAGCGTTCGACAAGTCGAAAATAACCGCCGACTGCGGCAAGCCCAACCGCCGGTGAACGTCGCAAGCGGTCGCGGGTTCTTGATAGTCGCGACAAACGGACGCGTGTACGAACATCCCGATTTTCGAACGGTCGACGCCGGTCGTTCGGAGCAACTTTTCAACCGTGTCGACGCTTTGGTCGCCGGGGAGCCGTCCGCGTTCCCAAAGGCCGCGCTCTTTGATGCCGGTCATCAACTCGAGCCGCCCAAACGGAAGTTTCAGCCGTTCGTAAAGGGGCGCGAGCCGGTTTTCGAGTTCGTCGGTCGTTATAATTTCCGGCGGGAGAGCGCATTCGATCGCCTCGACGCACACGTTTTCGTATTTCATCGCGATTTTTGGGGTCGGGTAGGGTTTTTGTCGCCGCGCCGCGTTTTTGTTTTTGTTTTCGGCGTTTTCGCGGTTTTGACGTTGGAAAACGTTTTCGGCGGCGGCCGACGGTTGCGGGAAAGCGCGTCGCGGAAAAGTTCGGTCGACGGAACGCGCTCGACGTTATAATAGAACATATTTTGCGCCGCTTGTCAACGCCCCGAACGAAACGGAAAGGAATCAAGCGCGATTTTTCCCCGTTCGGCGCGTTGGGAACGGCGGTTTAGGCAAGCCGGGCGTTTTAGAGAAAAACGGCGGAACGTTAAGACGGCGACTTTCGCGCGGCGGCGTTCGCTTGGCGACGTTCGCGAAAAAATCGGCGGAGCAGGTCGGCGCATTCGTCGCGCAACACGCCCTCGACGACTTCGCAACGCCAGTTGAAGCGTTCTTCGGTCAAGAGGTTCATCAGCGACCCGGCGCATCCGGCTTTCGGGTCGCGGGTTCCGAAAACGACGCGGTTCACTCGGGAAAGAACGAGCGCGCCGGCGCACATCGGGCAAGGTTCGAGCGTTACGAAGAGCTCCGCGTCCTCGATTCGCCAAGACGGATAAAACGTCGACGCCCGGCTCAACGCGAGCGTTTCCGCGTGCGCGGTCGGGTCGCAAAGACGTTCGCGGCGGTTGTGTTCGCGAACGAGAATCCGATTTTGGCAAACGAGAACGGCGCCGATCGGCGTTTCTCCCTCTTCCGCGGCGATTTGCGCTTCGACGAGCGCGGCGCGCATAAAGAATTCGTCGCGGTCGCCGTCGTCCGGCGTCCAACGTTCGAGCGGAACGTCCGGCAGGAACGGCGTTTTCGGGAAACGGTCGAAGGAAAAAGCGTCGAAATCGTTCATCGGAGCGGAAAAACCGTCGCGGTTTCGCTAAATTAACGCAAGCGGCGCGGCTCGACGTTCCGCCGTGTTCGCCGGATTCGTCGAATCGCGCCGTTCGCTTAGTTAACGCGTTCTTTTTGTTTTAGTCATTTTACGCCGTTCGCCTAAATTAGTAAGCGTAAACGTCGCCGGAATCGTCGCGGAGGTTAAAATCGTTCGGCTCGACCGCGTCGCCGTAAGCCGGCGCGAAACCTTGCGGATAAGCGCCGACCGACGCGTCGCTCGAAACGGCGTAATCGTTCCCGGCGTAAGCGCCCGCCGGAGCGACGTAATTCGCTTGCGCGTACGGCGCCGCTTCGTAAGCGTCGACCGTTCCTTGCGTTTGCGCGATCGACGTTTCGGCGGAAGCGGCGTTTTGCGCGACGTTTCCGTCGCCGTAATATTCGGTGTAACCGCCGTTGCACTCTTCGCAGTCGTCGGTCGGCGACTTCGTTTGCTCCATTCCGCCGAGAACGGAGCCGCAACGGTAAAGCTCGCCCATGCAGCGGTCGCCCCGTTCCGGGACGAACGTCGGTTGACAATATTCGTAAGGCGAAAGGCACGAGCGGCAGCCGACGAACCCCAACGCAAACGCCATCACAATCCCCATCGCGATCGTTCGAACCATCGCAAAGACTCCATTCGGTAAAAAAGAAAAGTGGTAAAAGTCGATTTCCAATCCCTCGGAAACCGAAACCCGCGCCGTCGGCGGGTAAACGGACGCCTGCGTCCGAAGCGAAACGCCTTAATTATTCTTTTCGACCGCGCCGCCGGAAAATTTAGAAAAATCCGAATATTTTAACAAGTTTTCCTAAAATATTCGCCGAAAAGACAAAAGCCGCGTCGAGGAAACGACGTTTAAAAGCGGTTTGCGCAAATTGCGCAGATTGCCTACTTTGTGGGGCGGCGCGTTTTCCGCATCGGAATTGAGACTTATCGTTAGAAAAAGGACGTTTTTTTTGAACGGATTCGCAAAATATCGCCGAGAACAAGAAAAAAAATCTTGACCGAACGCCTTGCGTTATGTTACAATAGAAGAGGAAGCGCCGTCGAGCCGCTTGCGCGCCGAACGCTCCGTCGTCGACGTTTTAACGTTTAACCGAGACGACGAGGGAAAACGCCGCGCGAAACGAGCGCCGAAGGTTTGGTCTTTTTTCATTATTTATTAATAGAGAGAAAACGTTATACGAAACCGAAAAACGCGCCGTCTTCGGAAATGCGCCGAAGGTCGGCTTGGTCGGGCGCGTCGGGAAAAATGTACGGGACGAAATAATTATGGCAAAAAATGAAACCGTATGGGGTATCGACGTCGGTAGCGCGTCGTTGAAAGCGTTGCGTTGTCGTAAGGGCGCGGAGCCGGGAACGCTGGAAGTCTTGCAGTGCGAATATATCGAACACAGCAAGATCATGACGCAACCGGGCGCGGATCCGAACGAGATTCTCGCGGAAACTTTGAAGCTTTTCCTTTCGCGCAACAACGTCAAGGGCGAAAAAATCGCGATTTCCGTTTCCGGGCAAAACGCGCTTTGGCGTTACCAACCGCTTCCGCCGATCGACCCGAAAAAGGTGAGCGACCTCATTAAATACGAGGTCAAACAATGGCTTCCCTTCGACCTGCAAGACGTTATTTGGGACTATCGCCAAGTTGGCGGGACGATGGAAGGCGGCGTCGCGCTCGACCTGCGCATCTTCATGTACGCGATGAAGCGCGACATCGCCAAGCGCACGCTCGAACGTTACGCCGAGTCGGGCGTCGAAGTCGACTGCATCCAAGGCGCGCAAGTCGCCCTGTACAACGCGTTCGTCAACGATATGCACGACTACGACGCGCTTCTTGAACGCGACCCGAACGAGCTGTTCGAGTACGACGTTATTTTGAACGTCGGGACGGACGCGTCGGAAATCGTCGTTACGAACGGCGTCGACGTTTGGCTCCGCAACATCGCCGTCGGCGGCAACATGTTCACCAAGGCGTTGACGAAAGCGCTCAAACTGACCTTCTCGAACGCCGAGCACATCAAGCGCAACGCCGCGACCGCGCAAGACCCGAAAGCCGTCGTCCTCGCGATGAAACCGGTCTTCAACGACATGCTCACCGAAATCGAACGGTCGATCAAATACTACAAGAGCTTGAATAAAAACGCGAAAATTCGCCGCGTGTACGCTCTTGGGAACGCGATGAAACTTCCGGGGCTGCGTCAATTCCTCTCGAAGAGCTTGGGGCTCGACGTCGTCGTGCCGACCGCGTATCGCAAACTGCAAGGCGCCGAAGCGCTCGCGAATCCGGAGTTCCGCAACAACTCGACGTCGTTCGGCGTCGCGTACGGGCTCGCGTTGCAACTCTTGGGCGAAGCGCCGCTTAGCATCAACTTGGTGCCGCGCGACGTCGTTCAAACGCGCCTTATTAATAAGAAGAAGCCGTGGGCGTTGGCCGCCGCGTCCCTCCTGATGGCCGGGATGACTTGGCAATATTTCAACGCGACCTCGATGTTTAGCGTCGTCGAAAACCCGGCGATCAACACCGCGTACAGCGCCGCGCAAAAGGTTTCTAAAGAGTCGAAAGACCTTATTTCGAAAGCCGACTCCGCCGCGTCGACCTTTAAAGCGGTCGATAAAATCGGGCAAAACCTGACCGGCGGCGTCGAAGGGCGCATCACTTGGATGGAGCTTTTGAAGGCGATCAACGTCGCGATTCCGTCCGAAGCGCCCGATAAAGCCGCGCTTTCCGAAGGCGTTTCCGCGTTGAAAATCGACGCGATCACCCGTCAAAACCGCGTCTACGTCAACAACGTCGAAGTTCAAGAAATCGAAGAGCTGGGCGACTGGTTCGAGATGGTGCGCCGTTGGTATTACATCGACGCCGAGGAAGCGAAAGCGTTCTCCATCGACGCCGCGGGGAACGAATTGACGCCGCCCGCCGACGCCGCGACCGACGGCGAAGAGAGCGCCGCGTCGACCAAGACCGCCGAATACGTTCCGGAGTATACGTTGGAGGAAATGTTCCCGTTCCAACCGCAACCGGAAAAGGAAAGCTCGAGTTCGTCGAAATCGAAGTCGAGTTCGAGTTCCTCGAAGTCTTCGTCGTCTAAATCGAGTTCGTCGAAATCGAAGTCGAGTTCGAGCTCCTCGAAGTCTTCGTCGTCCAAGTCGAGTTCGTCGAAATCCGGCGCGAGCGTCGGGTTGGAAACGACCGCGCTTAACGATATTACCGAAAGCGTCGACGCGCGTTTGGAACTGATTCCGGCGCCGTACGGTCCGGGGCGCATCGTTCAGCTGACCGGCTATCACTACCATAACCCGGACGACGCCAACGATCCGGCGCGCGGTCCCGAGTATTTGCGTCGCACGATCCTGTCGAACCTGAAACACGGCGCCGTCGAACTGCCGATCAGCTTGGAACGCCAACGCGCGGACGAATCGGGCGTCGAAACCGTTTCGTTCAAAGATATGGGGATTTATTACCCCGTTTTGGTCAATCCGGGCGTCATCGACGACAAGTTCCGCCTCCTCGACCCGCAAGCGGCGGCGGAAGCGCGCAAAAAGTTGCTCGAATCGATGATTAAGCAATCGGGCGGCGCCGGCGGAATGCGCGGCGGAATGAACGGCGGCGGCATGGGCGGCGGAATGACCGGAGGCGGTATGACCGCCGGCATGGGCGGAGGCGCGATGGGCGGCCCGTCGAGCGGCGGCATGGGCGCGTCCGGCGGTCGCGGCGCTATGGGCGGCGATAGTATGAACAATCAAATCGCCAACGCGCTCGGAAGCGATAAAGTCTTGAATCTGCGCCGTTACGACTTCACGATTCAATTCGTTTGGATCGAAACGAAACCGACGACCCGCGACGAACGTCGCAAGGCCGCCGAAGAAGCCGCGAAAGCCGCCGAGGAAGCGGAAGCCGGCGCGTCGACCGACGACGAAGAAACGACCGAAGCGACGGAAGCCCCGGCGACCGAACCGGCTTCGACCGAAGCGACGGAAGCCCCGGCGACCGAACCGGCTTCGACCGAAGCGACGGAAGCCCCGGCGACCGAACC
>JAZNJF010000339.1:0-2934 GCA_045577885.1 Thermoguttaceae bacterium
GTCCGGCTCGAACATTCCGAACGTCTCGGGGAGTTCGAAATCGTCCTTAGGCGTTACGTAACCGTCGTTTAGCGCGTCGCGGATTTGCTCCCGGACGTCCGTGTCGCCGATTTCCTCGTAAGTTTGCGCGATTCGGTCGAACTCGTTCAAAAGTTGCAACAGCGGTTTTTTAATCGAGTTGCGACGCTTTTGGGCTTGTTGCTTCGGGATATTCTTCCAAGGATCGACGAGCGAGTAAGGGAAATTTTCATTATGATAATTTTCCCACCATATTTCAAAATCTCGCTGCTTGCTAATTATGTCCCAATCCGCCCAATTCGGCTCTTCGTGCGGGACGACTTCCGCCGGCGGCGTCGGCTCCGTGTCGCTGGAATCCGTCCAACCAGTTTCCCAACGGCTCAAAAGGACGGCCATTCCGGCGCAAGCTATAAGCGTTTCGCCGTTGGGGCAATTTTTATATTCGTCGGGAAGAATCGGACCGACGGTGCGACGTTCCGGGCCCTCCGGCGCGTAAACGTTCGTGCCAACCGTCCAAATCTTTTGTTTCCATGGCCTGTAAAACTCGCAACGTTTTGTTATCGGCGGTTCGCGGTAACGTTCCGGCGGCTCGACGTTTCCAACGACGCGCACTACGTCGTCGGCTCGATGGCGACTGAGGAGAAAATGGTCGACATACGCGTGAAACTGCGTCGGCAAACGCAAAACGTCTTGCGTTTCCAGCGGTTCGGCAAACGAACCTTCGAACAGGCGAAGGAGCAGGCGGCGTCGGCCTTGGTTCCAGTCGGGGAGCAGAATTTCGTAAACGACTTGTCCGTAAATATATCCGCGAGACGAGACGACGGGGCGCTCCTCCTTGGTCCACCAGCCTTCAACATAACTGGAGCGAACTTCGCAGTAACGCTCGGTGGAAATTTCGAAAACGTCGCCGAGTTTTAAGCAAAGTCGAATGATTTCCTTGTCGGTAATATTGGTCGACGGGAGGCGCGGGTCGTTGCATTCGTATTTCATTGGGCGTTTCCTTAGCCGGAAGTCGCGGCGACGTTTAATGTTGCGACGACGCGGGCGGTTGTTGAGCGACGTCGTTTCGCCGTTCTTTCGTTCGAGTTTTTTTTGAGATTCGGCAAGGCGTCGCGAACCTTGCGCTTTTCATTATACCGACGCGCGACGCCGTTTGCAAGGAAATAAATGAGAAAGCAAGAATAAAGGCAAAAAAAGCGCGCCGCGCTTCGTCTCGCGACGAAAACGCGGCGTTCGACAAGGCGTCGTCAAAAGATTCAACGACGGTGCGTCGCTCGCACGTCGGCCAACGTAACGCCCAATTTTTCAAGGGTTCGCGCCTCCGCTCGGAAATCGCGACCGAGAAGAGCGCCGCCGATCGAAATCAACGCGTCGGCGATCGGCGTCGCGATTCCAAGCGCCGCGCCCAAAGAACTTAGCAAGCCCAAACCGTTCGGAACGTCTTCGTAAAGGTAGCGCGTGTTCACCGACGTCGGCCCCTTCGGCCCGCCCTCGCGACCGTACCGCCGGAACGTTTCGAGCGCGTCGACGCTTAAATCCGTTTCGTTGCGGAACTTGCATTCGTCGAGATACGGCGACGGCTCGCAGTCGAGCGCGGTCAAAACCGCCTTTTTCTCGTCGTCGAGACGCTCCGCAAGTCGCCAAATCGCGGGAGTAAAGGCCTCGCGGTACATCCAAAATTCGCCCTTGGCGTACTCGATGCGCGCCGCCGACGTGATCGCGCCGACCGTGTGAACGATCAAATTCGGGTTGTGCAGCGCCGACTCCGCGACGTTGCGCCGGTAGTAACGGTAAGTATCGACAAGACTTGCGGCGATCTCCAAGCCCTCGTCGCGACGCGCCGGGTCGACGAAACTCAG
Source organism: Thermoguttaceae bacterium (assembly GCA_045577885.1). Lineage (GTDB taxonomy): Bacteria > Planctomycetota > Planctomycetia > Pirellulales > Thermoguttaceae > RUG369. The sequence continues at coordinate 1,878 of JAZNJF010000339.1, forward strand.
CGCGTTTCGAACGTTTTTGAAGCAAATATTCGCCTCGCCCCGCTCCGACCGAGCGTCGTAAGGGGTCGACTCCCCCTCGGCGAAAATCTCGACGCGGTCTCGCAACGCGCGCCAAAAATAGAAACTTCCCATATACCCGGGCGCGACAAGAAGTAGCTTCGCCCGTTTCAGATTCGCCGCTAAAATCTCCGCAACCTGGCGATGATAAAGCGTTTGCGTCAAGACCAAAACGACGTCGGAAGGCTCCGCAAACGCGATTTTCGGGTCGCGAGTAACGCAAGCCAACGGAACGAACTCCGACGAACCGTCGAGCGCGTTCAAGACGACGCCGCCGACCGCCGCGATTCGGTCGAAATTTTCGTCGTTCGACGCGTTCGAAGTCTTGCCGTTCGACGTTTTAAAGAGCGTTGCGTCGACGCCTTGTTTCGCTAAAATCGCCGCGTGCGCGCAACCGGAGTTCCCGGCCCCGACCACCGTTACCTTCATCGCAACCCCTTATTTTACAACGCTTGCCAATCTATCTTTAATTCGCGCGACGCAATCCTAGTTTTCTAAACGCGCTAAGCCACCGCTTTCATTAAATTTCTTTTAAACGGTTTATATCCGTCGAAGTCGTTCGTTATTCCGGTCGACGCGTCGAAAATTTCCGTTAAAACGTCGGCGATTCGCTCCGCCGTTCGCCCGTCCCAAAATTTAGGGATCTTCCCAACTTTTACGGTTCCGCGCTTTAGGTCCCGATACGCCGCCAAAATCGCGCTCGGGTCGAGCCCGACCAAGCGATTCGTCCCGATTTCGCAAGTGCTCGGTCGCTCGGTGTTTTCGCGCAACGTCAAGCAAGGAACGCGCAGGGCCGTCGTTTCTTCTTGCAAGCCGCCGGAATCGGTCAAAACAACGAAAGCGTTCGAATTCAGTTTCAAAAATTCAAGATAACCGAGCGGTTCGACGAGCCGCAAGTTCGCGATTCGTTCGACGCGCTCCGCTAACCCGAATTCCGACAAGCGGTTGCGAGTTCGCGGATGAATCGGGAAAACGATCGGCATATCGGCGGCAATCTCCT
>JAZNJF010000340.1:0-1789 GCA_045577885.1 Thermoguttaceae bacterium
GGCGACGCTCAACAGCGGCCTTTCGAACGACGTGTTCTTCCAAATCGGTCTCTTGACCGTTATGGGGCTGTCGGCGAAAAACGCGATTTTGATCGTCGAATTTGCTCGCGAACTCCGCCTGAAAGAGGGAAAGGGAATCGTCGAAGCGGCGCGAATCGCCGGAAAAACGCGGTTGCGTCCGATCGCGACGACGTCGCTGGCGTTCATTCTCGGCGTCGTTCCGCTGGCGGTTGCGACCGGCGCCGGGGCGGCGAGTCGGCGGGCGATCGGAACGGCGGTTTGCGGCGGAATGCTGACCGAAACGTTCGTCGGAATCTTGATAACGCCGGTTTTGTTCGTCGTCTTGACGCGAATCGCCGAAGGAACAAGTCGACTTTGGCGACGAAACGGAGGCGGTAAAACGGCGGTTTAGCGGAAATGAGCGGAGTTTGACGGCGTTAAAATTGTTGAAGCCGTTAAGGTTGGTGAAATCGTTGGAATTAGTGAAATCGTTAGAACCGCTAAAAAGAAATCGGGACGCGACGTTCGAAAACGTCGCGTCCCGATTCTTCTAACCGCGTCGCTTTGGGGGCGAGGCGGGGCGATTTTTTAACCGCGCCCCGTTTGATTAACGCGCGCCGATTTAGAAACGCGTTCCGGTTTTTAAGCCTTGACGGCGAGCGGTTTACGCTTCGCGAGCGCTCCCCATCGGGATGTAAACGAACTCGATCCCTTTGCCGTTTTCCGGGTCGAGGTTGCGCGAGTATCGGCGCGATTCGTCGTTATCCCAATGTTCGAAGACGCCGAGACTTTGAACCGGTTCGCCCCCTTGACGATAAACGGTCCCGGACGGCGCGTCGTAAGGCGTCGCCATTTCGCGGAGCAAATCGTCGGCGTTGTCGCGGAGCAAAATGCGCGGCACGTTGTGATAGGCCGGTTCTTCGTTGTTTTTCGATTGCGAGTACAAAATGTCGAGCCCGACCGCTTGAATCGCCACTTGGTCGAACGAGGCGAGGAAACAAGCCGGCCATTCCGGATTTTCGTACGGAATCGTCTTGTTGTTGAACGGCGCGTTCGGGAAGTGTTGCGGATAACTGCGCCACTTGCGCCCGCAATAAAGGCCGTCGAGGAGGCAAAGGAGCGTTTTTCCGCCCAACGAGGGGGACGCGCAAAGGTCGACGAGCGGATTATAGGCGTTTTTCGTCCCTTTTTGCTTCGTGTTGATGTACTCGTGCAGCTCGCCCGTGCCGCGAATCGAGCCGGCGTGGTTTTTGGAGATCATCGTGATCGCCGTTTGGCCTTCGTCGCCGTCTTCCATATAATTGTACGGATACGAGTGGAGCTTCAACATCGCCAAGTTGACGATATATTCGGCGTCGCGGACTTGCTTCGCGACGAGTTTCGCTTCGCGGAAACGACCCGCCGAGAACTCGACGCCTTCGATCCATTCCGCGCCCTCGATTTCGCGAGCCGGATTGCGCGGTTGTTCGCGACGCGCCGGGCCGTCTTGCAAAATGCGAATATTCGGAAATTCGCTCCAAAGGGTCGTCAACATCGCGGAGAAGAATTGGCGCTTGACGTCGTAAACGAGGACGTTTTCCTCCGGAACGCCCGCTTGGTTGACCAGTTGGCGAACGACGGCCAAGACCATTTGCGGGGTCGCGTCGCAAAGATTGTCCTTTTTGCGCGTTCCGCTGTTGTTCAGGTTGATTTTGACCGCGACGACTTCGCCCTTTTGGTACCCGCGTTCGAGTTTTCGGGTCGTCGCGTTGAAATGACGGAAGATTTTGTCCCAAGCGTCGACGTCGGC
>JAZNJF010000341.1:0-2421 GCA_045577885.1 Thermoguttaceae bacterium
GGCGACAAACGAAGAGAAAAACGCCGAAGCGCCGGATAACCAAGGCGAACTCGAACTGGAAGCGGCCGGATTTTCGCGCGTCGAAGCGGAACGGTTGAACGCGTTGCGGACGACGCTCGACGAGACTTTGCAAACTCTCGACGAACTTTGGAACGAAGGCGCGGAAGTCTTTAGTTTGTATAATATTAGCGATTCGATGAGCGAGCGCGTCGCGTCTCTGTATCGAGCGTTGTTGGGCGCGACGGCGACCGAGATCTCGCCGCCGACCGACGTTTTCTTGGCGAGCGATTGGAGCGATTTTTCTCCGGCGGCGCGGAAGTTAGTCGCGCTAAGCCGAAAACGCGACGCGTTGGCGCGGCAAATCGCCGGTTACGATGTGTCGACGCTTTTGGCTTTTAAGGTAAATCGAGCGTTGGAGGATGTTTCCGGCGTTCCCGAGGGCGTTTGGAAATTGCGCGGCGTTCAAAAAAACGTCGACGCGACGTCGACCTCGAACGACGAATCGAACGACGAATCGAACGCGGTTAACGACGCAATGTCGCGCGGCGTTGCGAACGAAGAGGGGACCGGAACTTTCGGCGCCGCCCTTAAAGCTTTTTTGCCGGCGCTTGACGGGCTTGTCGACGCGACTTCTAAGGCGGTGCGTCGCCTTGGGTTAAGGGAAGAGGAAAGCGGCGAAAAGGCGGCGGTTTTTTCGCGTCGTTTGCTTGACGCCGTCCGCGACTTCGATCTTCCTTTAAGTCTTTTGGGATCGGACGATTGGAGCGAATTTTGTCGACGAGGGCGCGACGCGATAGAAATGGCGCGCGCTCGCGAAATCTTTTTGGCGACGTCGGGTAGCGTTGGTTTGGAAGACGGCGACGATGCGGGAGAGGAGCGGCGGTTCGAGGAAACGACGCGTCGAGCGGCCGAGGACGCGGAAGCGAACGCGTTGATTTTCGCGGCGAAAGGCGAAAAGGCAAGTCGTTGGAACGCAACCGCTTGGAGCGAAATCGTCGAGTCTTTGCGAACGGCGGGCGGCGCCGAATTGGACGCGAGTCGCGAATATGACGAGGCGTCGTCCGTCGCGGCGGATTTCGAGCCGACCGCGCTCAAAAATTTTGACGTCGCGGAAGGGAGGCGACTGGTTGAAGCGGCGACGAACGGCTTCTTTTTATTTCGCGCAAAGTCGAAAAAGAAAGCGTTTGAGTTTTTTGAAAAGCATCTTCGACCGGAGCGGCTTGAAGCGTTTAAATCGACTTTTTCCGAACGATCGGCGACGGTTCGTAATGAAATTGAACGTTGGCAAAACGCCGCTCGACGTCGCGACGAAACTCGCGAGGCGCTTCGCGGCGCGGTCGAAGCGTCTCGCGACCTTGCGCGCCGCGAGCAAGAGCAATGGGACAAAGAAGTCGAAGAGTTTGCAACTTATTGCGAACGCTGGGGTTGGCGTATTGGCGTCGGCGCGACGATCGACGATTGGAACCGCTTTGACAAAGCGTTGGACGCCGGCGTTTGCGTCGCCGATATTCTTGCCGTCGCGACGGATAACGAAGCGGAACGACGCCGCGTCGTCGACTCCGTCGTCGCCTTGGCGGGCGAATTACGAAACGCGTCCAAAAACGATAAAGACGCGACGCGAGAATTGTCGGCGGCAACGAACGTCGACGGTTCGCAAAGCGCTTTGCTAAAAGGTTTAGACGACTCGCAAGCCGCGGTCGCCGCGTTCTTTGCGCCGGATTCGGCGACGGAAGAAAACGCGTCGAGCGAAACTGCGGCGTCGGTCGACGAGGCGACGATCGAGTCGCCGGCCGTCGCGGACGCGCGACTTTTCGACGAAAATTGGAAGCGCTTTGCGGAGAAACTCGGACCTTTCCTTTGTTCTTTCAAGACTTGGAACGAGGAGTTCGCGCTTGCGTAACGCGAAATTCAAGCGTCGCTTGCGACGTGGGAAACGCGTTTAGGCGACTTGGTCGCGCGGAACGCCCGAATCGACGCCGAAGCCTTGTCAAAAACGTTGGACGCCGGCGACGCGATTTTCGAACGCGTTAAGACGACGCTCGGCGTCAATTCGAAACAGATTCCGACGGTCTTAAATTATCTCGGTAAGTCTTGGCGCGCCTCGGCTTCCGTCGATTCTAAAAAAGGCGCCGCTCTGCGAAGTTGGCTTGACGCTTGGACGCGATTCGAGAAGCGCTGCGAACGTTTGGCGCCCCTTTACGCTTCTTGGAAAGCTGAACGCGACGAGGAAACGAAGGAGTTCGAGGTCGGTTTCGCCGCTTATCGTTCGCGTTTTGAAACGTCGCAACCTATTAGTTGGTCGGGGTTAGAAGAAGCGCTCGACGTCGGCGATCAAATTGTCGCGGCGGCGTTCGCCCTTGCGACCGACGGGCGAAACGAGAACGACGAAGGCTTCGCAAACGAGCGGCTCGCGCGTTTTTG
>JAZNJF010000342.1:0-1755 GCA_045577885.1 Thermoguttaceae bacterium
GTTCGTAATCGAGCCAATCGACGGGGCGCAACAGCTCGATTTCGCAGGTCGTTCCGTTTTCTTTGAGGTAGCAAAGTTTGTAACCGCAATGTTTAACGCGCTCGAAAATCGCGTCGTCTTCGCCGGGCGTCGCGTCTTAATCGCTGTCATTAGGACGATTTTTGGCGGCGGCGCGCTTCCTCGGCGGCGTAACGCGCGACGGCGATAAACGACGACCAAAACGCTTGAAATCTTTCCTCTTCCGCCAATTCTTGCGCCGCTATTTTCCTAACGCGCGCCATTCTTGCCGCAACCCAAGCCGTATGCGACGCAACGCTATCTTCGGCGGCGGTTGCCGCTTCCTCGAAACACGCCGCCGCTTCCGCGTATCGTTCGGCTTCAAAGCGCAACCAACCGAGCCGCAAAAATTGCCATTCTTCGCTAGCGCCGAACGCCTTTTTTCGCGTTATATTTCCGGCGTCGTATTCTCGGACGACGACGCTTGAATCCCGCCAACGTTCGCAATACGGCAAAACGACGTCGTTAAAGTACGTTTCCACTTCGGTTATGGTTGTTTCGAGTTCTTCTTCCGTTTGGGGAAGCGGCCAACTTTTTCTTATCTCGCCGCAAATTTCGTCGTTTATTTCGTCGTTTAATGAAAACAGAACTTTTTCCCATTGGGCGCGGTCGCCAATTTCCGACGGCGGATTGCGGAGGGCGTCGAAACGGAATCGAAAACTGAAATAACATAAAACGTCGAACGCCCAGCCCCTCGACCGGAAAACGCAATAACGCGCCAACGTTTCCCCTTCGCAAATCCACATCGGCGGTTTCGGTTCTTTCTTAAAGCCTTGCGGTTCGAGCGTTTGCGCGATCAACTTTTTGACGCGGCGCGCCAAGGCGTTTTTAAGTCTCGTCGCTTCTTTCTTATCGTCGTCCATAAACTTCCAATTCTCCTTTTGTATTTAGAACATATGTGCGTATTAAATTAGGGCAGTCAAGTCTATTTAATGCCTCTTTAAGTTTATCGCTATCATAAACTTGTCCTCGCATATCGATAACAACTATTTGCATAGCTCCCTTAGGTAAATGACGTTCTCTGGCAGATAGTTGTTTTTGTAAAGTTGAAATCATTCTATTTCGATTTTTGAATAAATAGTTTTTGACTTCGACAAAAATTTCTTGTCCCCCATTTTTACTAATACGAAGATCGGGACGTACGCAACCAGCGCGGACAGTACGATCCTTTCTGTCAAAATAAGAGGTTTGCGTGTCGACGTCAAAACCGTGTTTACGAAAGAGCGCTTCTACATCGTTTTCCGAGTTTTTACCTTTTTTATAATTTTCTCTAACTTGATTTTTGGAGCACGAATTGTGCGTCAAGACGCCGTCGGGGGTGACGCAGTATACGTGTTCGGCGTAAACTTCTAGGTTGTAGACGTTTACGGGGCCGGGTCGCGGGAGCTTTTGGACGACGCGTTTGGTTTCGCCGTTGTAGAGTTGGACGCGTTCGCCTTGTTGGAGGCGTCCGGCTTCGACGAAATCTTGACGGTCGACGGACCAGAACGGGTGCGTGGTCGTGCAACCGATCGGCTTGGGTTGGTCTTCGATTTGTAGGTCGATTACCGCGTCGGAAACGTGCGCGAACGTTCCGGTTACGACGGCGCCGGGGCCGGGTTGAATCGCGATTTCATCGTCGATTTCTTCGAGCGTCGCCCAGCCTAACACGCCCATTTCCGGGAGTTCGAGCCAGATTTCGACGTCGTAAGCGGGGGT
>JAZNJF010000343.1:0-1740 GCA_045577885.1 Thermoguttaceae bacterium
CGACGCCGCGAACGCCGGAAAACTCGTCGCGTCGGGAAGCGGCCCGTTCCGAATCGTCGCGCGTTCCGACTCCGGCGTTTGCCTCTTGACTCCGGTCGTCGAAGCGCCCGACCCGTTCGTTATCGATTACGTCGAGCGGCAGCCGTCGTATCCGACCGGCTCGCATATCTCGAACCGAACTTGGGTTAACGAATACACGCCGAACGGTTTAAAGTGTTACCTTTGCTATTGCGACCTTTACGACGACAAAAACGCGACGCTCGGCGACCTCTTCGCGAAGCGCTTGAAATGGGACGTAACGGCGCGCGACTGGGCCGGAACGCATGTAAGCGGCGGGCGGGGCGAGTTTTATTACCCGGGAAGTTCGACCGTTTTGACGCCGGTCTGTTGCGGAATTCAAGCGACGATTTTAACCGGTTCCGAATACGTCGCCGCCGACGTCCGGACTTGGTCGTATCGCAACGGCTGGACGTCGAAACCGCCGCTAACGGGCCGCGCGTTTTTCCCGTTTCCGATAACGTTGGAGTTCGCGCTTTCTTGGAACGACGCCGAGGACGAGCGGGCGTTTTTTCAACCGTACAACGCCGACGTCGACGATTTCGATTGGCCGAATACGCGCGATTTTGTTCGTTGCGTTCTCGACTGTCCGCGTCGACATTTTGAAACGCTCGACGACGTCCCGGACGTTTTTTTTCAACCGGGACTGCGCGGCGCGTCGATTCGACTCCTTTGCCCGGTTTGTTACGTCCCGAGACAATCGGAGTATATTTTCGATTTTATAACGACTTACGAAACGGACGATTCCTTTCGGTTCGCGCTCGAAACACGACCGTTCAAGACGGCGCCGGGCGACCGATACTGCGCGAAACGTTGGGAGGCGTCCGGTTCGCCGCCGGACGTTTCGGTTTCGTCGGTCGCGGTCGGACGCAATTCGATGCGATTTACGAGCAAATGCGGCTCGACGGTCAATTCGACGCGACCGGCGACGCCCGCGAACTTCGCGGTTTCGGTCGACGGCGCGACGGTTTCCTTTACTTGGGGAGCGCGGCAATACGCGGCGTCGTATCCGTTGCGGATTGAGAACTTGGCGGGAAAAATCGTCGCCGTTTGGGCTCCGACGACGACCGCCGCGACCTGGACGGCGCCCGAAAGCGGCGATTACGTCGCGTTCCTCGCCGCCGCCGACGCCGCCGACTTGCGCTCCGACGAAACAAGCGTCGCGTTTTCGGTCGAGGTTCCGGCGACGTAACGACGTAAAAACGGGGACGCGCTAAACGGCGATTAATAAGGGGTTGAAAAAGGGAAAAGAGAGAGGGAAAACAAGAAAAATGACGGAAGGGAATTGGGATGTTTCGGGCGTCGACGCGGAGTTTGTCGACGTTCCGTTGGGGGGCGTTTGGACGGCGGCGGACGGGTCGCGGTACCGTTGCGTCGGCGGCGGGTGCGGTCGCTGCGCGTTTTTGCGACCGCCGATTCGCGTTGATAAAACCGGCGTTGAAACGACTTGCGCGAACCAAGTCGACGCGGATTTGAACGGCGGGCCGCGACTCGCTTGCTTTCCGTTCGAGCGTCGCGACGGCGTCGGCGTCCGCTTCGAGCGCGTCAAAGAGACGGAGCCGACGACGAGCGACGCGCCGAAGTCGAGCGGATGCAGTCGGTTGCGCCGCGTTGGAGATTGGTTTGTCGAACGTTGGAACGAGGAGCCGGGGAGCGTCGTTTTGGCGGTCGCCGCGTTCGTTT
>JAZNJF010000344.1:0-3649 GCA_045577885.1 Thermoguttaceae bacterium
AGCGTTCGCGCCAAGTCGCCGACCGCCGAAACGCCTCCGAAAGTCGTCGTCGAAATCGACGGCGTCGTTCGCCAACCGTCGTTCGGAACCGTCGCCGGTTCTTGGTTTTACAACGCGGGCCCCGACGGTTCGCAAGTCCTTTTGCTCGGCTTCCCCAAGGGCGGCGTCGAGCAAGCGCCCAATTACCGCCTCGTCGCCGACTTAAACTCCGAATCGGTCGTTCGTTTGACGATTCCGGTCGCGGCGCCGCGCGAACTTACCTCCGCAAAATGCTTCGTTAAACAACTTGGAACGATTCCAACGTCGGTCGGTTGGTCGCGCGGTTCGCAAACCGCGTTTAACGCTTTCGCAATTCCGCGCCCGTCGTCGATAAGCGCCGACTTCTCGCCGTCCGACGAACCGCTCGTTTTGACGATTTACTCGCCGAAATTCGACGCCGAGTCGACGTCAAACAATCCCAACGTTAACACCGAATTAAGAAGGACTTGCGCCGTTGAAATTTCCGATTTTCAAACGTCGACGCGCCCGGTTGTCGCGCCTCTTTCGCTCGAACCGACGCGCAAGCCGCAGTCGCTCGCGCCCATCGAAACGTCGCCCGACTTTCGCCCGACGCTCGCAAACGCCGCGATTACTTGGGATTGGCGTCTTCAAGACGGAATCGGAACGGAACGCGAACCGCGAACCTTCCTCCAAGCGCTCGAAAAACAACTCCCGCAAGGCCGCGCGCTCCTCGACGACTTAACCGCTTCCGTCGACGACGGAACATTCGACAATTTAAGCGCTTACGACCCGAAAATCGGCGAAAAAATCGACGCGTTCGCGCCGCGCCTCGACGCTTGGAACGCCGCTTGGGCCGACTTTGAAAAACGTTTCAACGAAATTAAAATCAAAATCGCCGGACAAAACGCGCAAAACGCCGACGCGACGACCGCCGCCCAACTTGACGACGACGCCGAGTCGCTTTGGCGCGAAGTTCGAACGCTAAAACGCCAAATTTTGGTCGAGTCGCCCCTTTTCCAATTTGGTTCGCTACTTTTTGTCAAACACGCGCCGGGCGTTATGTCGCACCAACTTACGCAGGTTTACGGCTACTGCGCGCGCCCCGGCGGCGGCCTTTTCGTTCTCGACGCGCCCGGTCGCTCGATGAAAACCCGCGACGTTACGCCGCGCAACTTGCCGCTCGGCTCGTACATGACGCCGGAGCTATCTTTCGACGGAAAAACGCTTTACTTCGCTTACTGCGAAACGCCGTCGACGCCGAAACTTTGGCGCGATCCCGAGACGATGGAACGTCGTTTTCACCTTTACAAGACGTCGCTCGACCAAGTTCTCGCCGGAAAGAGCGTCGACGCAACACGTTTGACCGACGGACCTTACGACGACTTTTCTCCCCTTCTTCTTCCAGACGGCGACTTGATCTTCTGTTCGACGCGACGCGGCGGCTTCCACCGTTGCGGCGCCGGGCCCTGTTACGTTTACACGTTGACGCGTTCCAAAGGAGACGGCTCCGACGCGCGCCCGATTTCGTTCCACGAAACGAACGAATGGAACCCGACGCTAATGTCCGACGGTCGCGTCGTTTACACGCGTTGGGACTACGTCGACCGCGACGCCGTGTACTATCAGAATCTTTGGTCGACGCGGCAGGACGGAACCGACGTCCGCATTCATTACGGCAACAACACGTTCAACCCCTGCGGCCTTTGGGAGTCGAAGGCGATCCCCGGTTCCTCGAAAACGCTCGCGATCGCCGGTCCGCACCACGGCATGAGCGCCGGAACCGTTGTTACGCTTGACGTTAGTCGCGGCGTCGACGGCCCGGAGCCGCTCGAACGTCTCACGCCGGAAGTTCGCTTCCCCGAAGGCGAAGCGCCGCTTCCGTCGGTTCCGCAACTCCCGCATTTAAGCGACTTCGATTACGTTCCGACCGGTTTTTGGCAAGCGACGCGGGAAGCGGAACGCGCCGAACAAACGGTCGAGGAACGCCGTTGGCCGGTTCACAATTTCAAGTCGCCGCTCCCGTTGTCGGAGAAATACTTCATCGCGTCGTACAGTTACGACAAACTGATCGGCGAAGCGGGCCCGAACATCCCAAACCAATACGGCGTCTACTTTTGCGACGCGTTCGGGAACCGCGAACTCGTTTACCGCGACCCGAATATTTCGAGCGTTTGGGCGCTCCCGATTCGTCCACGCCCGGTTCCGCCGGTCTCCGCGTCGACGCTCGACCCCGCCGCTCGCGACGCCGGGTCGCCAACCGGAACCTTCTTCCTGCAAAACGTTTACGAAAGTTGGCCGACGAAGTTGCCGGCGAAAATTAAGTCGTTGCGAATCGTTCAAGTCTTGCCGAAAACGACGCCGAACGCGAACCAACCGACCGTCGGCGCCGCGAACGCGTCCCCCGGCAAACAGGTTTTAGGGACGGTTCCGGTCGAAGAGGACGGCTCGGCGCACTTCGAAGTTCCCGCTTGCAAACCGTTGTTATTCCAAGCGTTGGACGAAAACGGCCGAATGGTTCAGGGGATGCGCTCCTTAGTTTACCTTCAACCGGGCGAGTCCGCCGGTTGCGTCGGTTGCCACGAAGACCGAATGGCGGCCGTTCCGAGCGCGAAAACGATCGCGTCGACGAAGAAACCGGCGCAAATCAAACCCGGCCCGGACGGTTCTAAACCGTTCTCGTTCCCGATCTTAGTTCAACCGGTTCTCGACCGAAAGTGCGTCTCTTGCCACAACGCCGAAAAAGCGGAAGGCGGCGTCGACTTAACTTCCGTTCCGGAAGGCGCTTACACGCGTTCGTACAACGCTTTAGTAAAACTCGTTCCCTACTCCGCTTGGGGAAATCCGGACGGCAACTTCGAACCGCTGACCGAGCCCGACCGCTTCGGCGCGCGCCCGAGTCGCTTATCTAAGCTCTTAGACGAAGGGCATTACGACGTCAAACTCGACGCCGACGATTGGGAGCGTCTCAATACTTGGCAGGACGTCAACGCGCTTTTCTACGGCACGTTCAACGTCGAGGCCCAAGAGCGGCAACGTCGCGGCGAACGAATCGACGGTCCAGACCTCGAATGACGCCGCGTCGTTTAATCGACGTTATTAAACGCTAAACCGCGACGACGCGACGACTTAACGAACCGTCGGCGCGGACCTTTGTCTTTATCTCATTTTGTCGCACCAAAGAACGTTTCGAAAAAAATTTCGCCGTCGCCCGTTGACGCGCGCGCCCAAACGGCTATACTTAAGATAATGAACATTGTTCGCAATCCAAGCCAACCAAGGAGGTTTTTCGATGAAAATCGCGGTTCCTTTCGACGCCGGGCAAATTTTCGGCCATTTCGGGCAAACGCAAACGTTCAAAATTTACGAAACGGACGGTTCGCAAGTCGTTTCGACGCAAACGCTTGCGGCGGACGGTTACGCGCATTGCGCTTTAGCGAATCTTCTCGCTAAAGAAAACGTCGACGCGTTGATTTGCGGCGGAATCGGCGGCGGCGCGCTCGCGAAGTTAAACGCCGCCGGAATCAAGTTTTACGCCGGAGTCTCGGGCGACGCCGACGCCGCGGTCGCCGCGTTGTTGGCGGGCGAGGAAATCGGCGCGACCGGCCCGACTTGCGGCGGACATTCGCACGATCACGCGCACGGCGGCGGC
>JAZNJF010000345.1:0-13973 GCA_045577885.1 Thermoguttaceae bacterium
GGCGCCGCGAATCGCCGCCCGTATGCCCCCGAGGCCGCCGAACGCCGCCGAAGCGAGATCGACGGCGCCGCTAACCGCCGAGAAACAGCGTTCGCCGGCGCTCAGCTTGCGACCCGTGTCGAAGTCTTCGCCGGTAATCGCCGCGTTAAGGTCCAAAACGCCGACGAACGAAGCGACGAAGACGCCGGCGGAGACGACCGACGCCGTAAAACCGCCGGAGTCGCAGGCGACCATATTGTTGTAAACCGTAATCGAACGGCTCAACGCGTTGCCCAGGAACGCGTCGACGACGGCGTAGCCTATGTCGAAGAGCGTTTCGCCCGTCGCGACGGCGACGTCGAATACCTCGTTAAGTTTCAGGAAGAAAAGGGTTTTAGGGTCGAGCTCTTCGTCTTGGGCGTCGAGCGAAAGAACCTCTTCATCCGAGAAACGATCGATGAAGAACGTAAACGCGAAGTCCCAGGAAATTTGCTCCGCCGCCGAAAGGTTCGGGTCGACGTTGTAGTAAAGGGAGATCGTTACGGGGTTCGCGAGGGAGCTAAAGCTTGAGGACGTCGCGACGATAATGTTCGGCGGCGTAAAGGTATACGAACTTTCCCGCTCGTAATGGCCGAAGTATTGCACGTCGTATTCGCCGATTCCGAAGAAGCGCAGACCGGTTATCGCGCTCTTGGCGTAGGAGCCGAAATTCGAGTCGAAGGAACACGTCGCGATAACGCGATCGCTCGGGTACGAGGACGGCGAACCGCTCGTTTGACCGTCGTAGGTCGATTGCGACAGAAGCCAGTTTTCGCCGTAAGCGCGATTTTCCAAGACGATAGGCGTTTCCGAGAAACCGTTTTCCGAATCGCGCGTCCAGGAACCGTCGAAGTCGAACGAGTAAACGTCCCAAATCTTCGATTCGTTGCGATATTCGTAGGGCGACGAGGAGGACGACGCGCTTCCCGAGACGTCCGTTTTCGTTTCCGAGCGCGAACCGCCGCCGCTTCCGACCCAACGGCTCGAATGGAATTCGACCTCGCCGTCGAGCGTCGTTTGCTTCGAATAGGTTATCGTTTGCACGGAGTCGACGACTTCGGAGCAGGTCGTCGCGGCGCCGTTCTCGTAATAACTCGTCGACCAGCCGGAAGAAGAGACCGCGCCCGAGGCCCCTTCGCTAAATTTTGACGCCGCGTAGTCGTACTCGGCGCGTTTTGTAATAACGCGGTCGTGAACGACGCCTAACGCCGACGAACTTTTGAGCCCGTCGAAGGTCGTCGTCGTTTCGTAACGGTCGCGAGTGTAACCGCTTTCCGAAAACGCGCTTTCTTGGCGCGAAAATCGGTACGAATAAGATTCGCCCGGCGAACCGACCGCGCCGGTCGTCGTATCGGTCGGCGCGTAGCTTCCGGAACCGGCGTAGGACGTTTCAACTTTGGAAACGTAAGTCGCTTGACCGACGTAATATTGACGATAACGCGTTTGGTCGTAGTAGACGGCCGCGTCGATTTCTTCCGAACGGAACGTGTCGGAAGTCTCGGTTCCGTAGACCGTTCCGCCCGATTTTTCGTAAGCGCGCGAATAGGGCCGCTCGTACGCGTAACGGCTCGAAACGTAACTATACGCGTCGCCGATCTTTTCGACTTTCGGCGAAACGAGGCGCGAAACGCCGTCGCCGTCGTATTCGTAACGCGTCGTTTGGTTCGTGCAGACGCCGCGTCGCGTCGTCGATTCGTTGGTCGAGCGATCGCCCGGTTCGCCGCTTGTCGAAACGTAAACGGATTCGTAGTCCCATTTAAGGAACGACGTCGTCTCTGTGTAACGGTTAAACTTTTGGAACGCGACGACGCCGATCGCGTTTTTCTTGACGCCGATATCGCCGCCGCTCTTCGTCGCCCAACCGCTTAAGTAGGAGTAAGCCAAAACGCCGACGTCTCGGTCTTCCGAGGCTCGGAACGCGTTCAGCGAAAATTCGACTTGTTCTTCGGAGCCGACCTTTAGGTTTGGGTAATCCCATTCGCCGTCGGGTTTTAGCTCCGCAACGTAGCAAAGTTTTTCCGTCGTTTGGTCTCCCCAAAGCGATAGGACGTCGCCTTCTTCGGTAAAGCCCGCCGACTCGTTGACCGCGGCGCCGACGATCTTACAATAGGAGAGGGTTTGTAACGCGTAATCGCAGGAACGCGCGCCTGTCGCTTTTTGCAATTCGTAACGCTCCGTTTCGGCGTCGCGAACCCACGTCTCTTCGAGCGCGCATTCGTAGGCTTGCGTTTCCTCCGTTTTATGAACGTCGCTAAAGTCTTTAACGGTAACGTTGCCGCTAACGTCGACGTAGTCGGAGTAATCCTCGAATCCGACGCTTTTCTCGTATTGGGTATTCGAGGCGACGGTCGTCGACTCGCCGAGCGTAATTTTTTCTAAAATCCAGTCTTCGTCCCGCGCGTCCTCGACGTTTTCAAAGGTCGTCGAATATTCGAACGCATTGGCGGAACTCGAAGTTACGTTCTGCGAACGCGTTAGAGCGCCGCCGTCGAGCGTTCCCGATTCCGAAAAAGAGGAAACGATTTTCGCGGTCGTTTCGAATTTTTGGCAACCGGTTTTCGCGTCGAGGTTGAAACACGTTACGCTCTTTTCGCCGTTTTCGATTTGATTGGAGAATGTTCCCGAAACGCCGTCTTGCGCGTAAGTCCCGGAAGCGCTTTCTTTATAGGAAGCGCAGGAACTAAATACGAGCCTGCCGGTCGTCGATAGTTCGCGCCATTCTTCGCCGTCGTATTCGTAATCGATCTCGACGTTTGTTGCACTGTCGGAACATAGGGTTTGTGAAAATTCGTGCGTCAGGACGTCGTAAGTCAAACCGTCGGAACCGTAAGTCTGGTTTTCGCTCGGTTCGTTGGCGATCGCGGAACCGAGCCGCTTTTCGTAAAGAGTCGACGTGCGAACGCTTTTCGCGCGGTTGGCGTTCGGCGTCGTCGAATCGTCGTCTAGCGTCCATTCTAAGTCTTGACCGGGCTTTAATTTTAACGCGACGACGTAATTTAACGAATCGGTCGATTTTTCGCCCGTTTTGATCGTCCAATTAACGTGGCGACCGTTCGCGGAGTTCGACGGCGATCGAATGGAAAGCGTTTTATTGACGCTCGTCGATTCGTCGAAATAGAAGGTCGAAGTTCCGTCGACGTAACTCCAAGTTTCGTCGGCGAGCGTTTGTCGCGTCGCGTAATTTTCCTCGACGTACTTCTCGTATTCTGTGTCGACTGCTCCGGTCGCTCCTTGGGGAAGCGAAGTCCAAGACGCCGTCGCGCTTTCCGTCCGCTCGTTCGATTCGTCGTTAACGCCTGTCGCAATCCAAGCTCTGCGACCGTTTCGCGTTCCGATCGTTTCCGCGAGCGCGAGCGAGGTTTGAGCGACGACCTTTTGCGAATTTTCCGACGTTCCGGAGTGGAATTGGACGCCGTTGTAAAATCCCTCGATTACAACGCTTTGCGACGTCGTCTCGTTTGTCGACGCCGTTTCCGACGTCGAGTAACTTTCGTCGAGCGTCGGCGTCGTTTCCGCCCAAAGCGTCGCGTCGCCCGGAACGGACGGAAGCGCCGGAAGGTTCGGGGCGTCTACTTCCGCCGCGAACGCGAGTTCCCATTCGCCGTTCGCGTTGAGCGACGAGAAGTAGTAAGCGCCGTCGTTCGATCGCGAGGTCGACTCGGCGACGGTCGTCGTCTCGGCGTTCCAACGCGCGCCGCCGAGCGTCTCGACGCTTTCTTCCGATTTCTTCGACGTTTGCAAGTTGGAAGAGGCGTTGTTGGAATAGGTTAGCGACGTTCCCGTTTTGTTCCATTCTTCGCCGTTCCAGCGATCGGTCGTCGTCCAAGACGACGCGGCGTCGTTTTCCGTTTGTCCGGAACCGCGCCAGAAGTCGGCGTCCGGCGTCGCGCCGCCGAAGTCGCCCGACCAATACGATTGAGCGACGGAACGTTCGCGCCCCGTCGAGGTCGCGAAGGACTCGGACGCAAGCAGCCAGTCGTCGTCTTCGTAAACGTAACGGTAGTCGGAGTTAGAATTGGTTTCTCTAGTCGCGTAAACGCTGTCGACGCGTTCGGAACCGTCGCCTTGAGTCTCGGCGTCGCCAAAAAATGCGTCGACTTCGCTCGACTTAAAGCGCGTCGCGCCGACGCCGGAGTAGGCGAGCCGCTCCTCCGTCCGATTTTCGACGTCGCCGAAACCTTCGACGACGCGCCAAGCTCCCGTTTCCGAGTCGTAAGCCGTCGACGCTTCGAAGTTTTCGTAAAAATCGGAGCCGCGGTAGAACGACGCGTCGTCGCCTTCGACGCGATCGGCGCGGTAACGGCCTTCGCTTCCGGCTTCCTCTAAAATCGCGCGTTTTCGCGATTTTTCGAGCCCGGTTCCGACGATCGCCCAATCGTTGGCGACCCAGTCGTAAGTCGCTTCGTAAGAAGAGATCGAAGAATCGGAACGGAATTCCGTCGCGTAAGTTCGAGCAAACTCAAGGGACGCGGCGTCGCCGACGGTCAACGTTTCGGCCCCGTCGGCGCGTTCGCGCTCGGAAGAAACCGCGCCGCGAAGCGTCGGAGTCGACGGATTGTAGTCGCCGGCGTTATAAACGACTTCGCTTATCGTCGAGCCGCTTTCGGTTCCTTCGCCGTCCGTTACCGTCCAAGCGCCGTTTTGAATCGCCGTTTTCGTCGATTTATCCGCGACGCGCGAGGTGTTGTAAACGCCGGAATAATCGCCGGTTATCCCCGACGCGACGTAAGTTCCGTCCCACGCCGAGGCGTAAGAGGAGTTTTCGTCGTAATCGCGCGTTCCCGTTCCGTTCGAGATCGCCCATTCGCCGTCGACGAGCGCGCAGTCGACCGATTCCGTCCAAACCGTTCGGCTCTCGCCGCTTTCGCTAAAGTCTCCGGCGACTTCGATTAGCGTTTGAAGGGGCGACGTTCGAGCGACCGTTCCCGAGCTTGTCGCCGTCGACAAACTCGAACCGCGGGCGCGTTGCGTCGCGGTTCCGGTCGCGACGCTCCAACCGTTGGAATGCCAATTGCCCGCCGCTCGGTAATTCGTTTGCGCGGACGTCGTTTCGGAAGCGGAAATCGTTCGGGAGCCGACGCGTTCGTCGCGAACGCCGTCGTTCCAGGAGACGCTCGAAAAATTCGCCGTTCCTCCGCTTTTCGTCGACGACTCGTAAATCTCTTGACCGCCGTTAAGGTAAGCGCCGGAATAAGTTAGCGCGCCTTCCGTTCCGCTCCAGCGCTTGTGTTGCGTTTTCGTTTCAAAGTTGCGAACGAAGGTATTGGCGATTTCCGGACCCGCGAAACCCGCCGTCGTCGCGACGCTCGCCGTCGTTTTTCGCGTTTCCAACGAAGTCGTCGATTTATAAAACTCGGAGCCGGTCGCGACGCCGCCGAGCGTTTGCTCAATGTAAACGTAATCGCTCGTATCGGATTGCGTCGTCGACGTTCCGTTCGAGCCGCCGACGATAAAGTCGTGCGTTTGCAGCGTGAATTCGACGCTTTCGCGAAGCGCGGAACGCGTGTAAACGTAAGAACTTATGTAACCGCCGGAATAAGTTAAGCCGTTTTCGGTATACGCGTATTCCCAAACTTCCGTTTGACGGTAAACGTAAACGCCGCCGTAATCGGACGTTGAAACGCTCAGCGTCGAACTTCGCGTTCCGCCGTCGATCGCCTCCGAGTCGCTCAATTCGAACGCGACCGAGCCCGCGACGAGGTTCGAGGGCGCGTCCGACGGGCGGAAGGCGCCGCCGTCGACCGAGACGCAACCTTTCGCCAAGTCGCCGACGTTCCAAGCGGCGGGCGGGGCGGAGACCGTTATCGTCGAGGTCGCGGTCGAGGTCGCGCCGTTTGCGTCGGCGACGACGTAAACCAAGGCGACCGTTCCGGTAAAGCCGACGTTCGGGCGGAAGACGACGCCGTCCGGGCCGCATTCCGCCGTTCCCGCGTTCGGGTTCGCGAGCGTCGCGCTTTGAACGCTCAACGTCGCGCCGCTCGGACGCAAATCGTTGTCCAAAACGTTTAAGAAAAGACCGGTCGACGAACCGGCGGTCGCCGTGTTGACGACGGCGAAGGCGTCCGGCGTCGCCGAAATCGCGCCGCTCGTTATCGGCGATTCCGGAACGTCGGGCGAACTAACGACGACGTAAGTTTCGTCGATATAATTGTTTTCGTCGTCGAAAATTTGGAAGGTGAAGAAGTCGACGAAACCGGTCGATTCGTCGTTCGCGGGCGTCGTTGCGTACGTCCACGAACCGTTCGTCGCTTCGAGCGTCGCGTCGCCTAAACTTGGCGCGACGCCGAATTGAGCGCGAAGGTCGCCGTCGCCGAGCCCGACGTTTGCGTCGATCGCTCCGGTCGCCGTCGAGCCGTCGATCGTCGCGACGCTTGAAACGACCGGCGACAAATGGGAAACGTCGACGGCGATCGACGGAAGATTCGCCGTTTCGGAGCTTTGCGTCGCGCTCCAGTCCGATTCGCCGAGCGCGTTGACCGCTTTGACGCGGTAAAAATAAACGACGTTCGGGTCGAAGTTTTCGTCGAAATAAGCGTTGGTTTCGACCGTTCCTAAGTCTTGCCAAGTAGCGCCTTGGTTCGAGGAGCGTTGGACGACGTAAGACGTCGCCGACGGCGAAGGAGCCCAAGCGAAGGTTCGAAACGCGGCGTCGCGAAGGTCGAGAAGCAATGCTTCCGGCGTCGACGGGACGACGGCCTTCGCCGTCGCGTTCGCAACCGTCGCGCCGTCGGAGAGAACGCCCTCTCGATAAGCGCGAACGCGGTAAGCGCGGCGCGTTTCGGGAACGATCGTCGAGTCGATAAACGTTTGTTCGGAAACGCCTTGCGCGATGATTTTCCAATCGTCGTCGGTTGGATTTTCCACGTCCGTCGCTTCGAGTTGATACCAAACGGCGCCGGCGACCGCCGACCAAGCGAGCGCGACGGAACCGTCGTTCAACGGCGTCGCGGTTAAGCCGCCGACCGCGTTCAAAACGGGCGCGCCGGGCTCGAAGGTCGCGACGTATTCCGGATTCGACGCCGCGTCGACGCCGTAAACGCGAACGTAATATGTTCCTGCCGAAAGTCCCGCCAACGAAAGAGAAACGACGTTCGCGTCGTCGGCGTTTTGACCGGCGACGCCGTATCGTAATGTCGCGCCGTCGGCGTTCGTCAATTCGAGCGCGAGAACGTCGCCGTCGGCGCCGCAAGCGATCGAAACCGCGCTTTCTTCGGAGCGTTCGGAGAGCAGGTCGAAACGGAACCAGTCTTCGTCGCCGGACGGAAGCGCAAGCGAATAAAGCGTTTTCGTCGACGTCAAAGCGCCGAGAATCCCGCCGAGCGCCCGTTCGGTCGCTTGCGCGTCGACCAGCGCTTTCGAGTCGTTGGCGAGGTAAGCGTCGTCGCGGATCGGCGTTCGAACCGCGACGCTCGTCGATTCAAAGCGTTCGTCTTCGGCGTAAACGGCGACGACGCGGTAATAGTAAAGCGCGTTCGGCGTTAGGTTTGCGTCGACAAAACTTGTCGTTTCCGTCGCGAGCTCGACCGTCGTCCAGTTTGTCGCGTCCGTCGAGCGTTCGACTTCGCAATAAAGGACGCCCGGTTCGACGCTCCAAGAAAGCGACGCTTCGCAAGGGGTGGCGGCTTCGGCGTTTACGATCGTCGGCGCCGTTTTGACGACCGGAACGTAGGGCGCGAAAATCGACAGTTCGTAATGAAAACCGAGCGCGTCGTTTGGAGCGAACGCGCGAACGAAATAGACGCCCGGCTCGAAATTTTCCAAGGAAACGAGCGCGTAAGATTCGGCGCCGACGGCGGTTGCGACGACGTCGCCGGAATCGTCGAGAATTTGTAAATTCAAATTTTGCGTCGCGTCGTCGACGTCGACTCGAACGTAATGCTCGGCGGTTCCCGACGCGTTGATTTCAAATTGAAAATAATCTTCGTCGAGGTAAGTCAAATCGGCGACGACGGTCGAGCCGGTCGACGTTCCTAAATTCGCGCCGACGCCGTCGGCGAACGCGGCGGCTTCAAACGGGGAGTCGTTCGGTTCGCAAACGTCCGCGTTTGGGAGCGTTTCGACGTAAAACGACGAGGACGGCGCGCTCGTTCCGGCGCGATTGATCGCGGAAATTCGATAGAAATAGCCGGTTTCCGCGGCCAGCCCCGAATCGTCGAGGTAAAGAGAAGCGTCGTAATTTTCGGCGACGACCGTCCAAGTCGACGCGTTCGTCGAGCGTTCGATTTTCCAAGCCGTCGCGTCGACGTCCGCTTCCCATTCCAAGAGGATTTTATTATCCGAATACGGCGTAAGTTCCAGCGATTCCGGCGTTTCCGGCGGCGTCGCGTCGGTTTGTCCCGAGAAGACCGGCGAAAAGATCGAAACGGAACCGTCGGCGTCGATCGAGCGAACGCGGTAATAATAATTCGCGTCTTTCCTCAAACCGGAGTCGGCGTAAGTCGTCGCTTCGACGCCGGTCGCGACGGTTTGCCAATCGTCGTAATCGGTCGAACGTTGAATTTCGTAGGAAACGGCGCCGGGCGCGGCCGACCAACTCAACGTTAACGCCGAAACGCTTGTCGGAACGGCGCTTCCGTCGGCGGGCGCGGCGAGGAGATTCGAGCAAACGCGAACGACCGTTTCGCCCGACGGCGCCGACGCCCCCGATTCGTTGCGGACGGAAACGCGGTAAACGTAATCGACGTCGGACGTTAGACCGAAATCAAGGTAAGCGTTCGTCGTCAGGGCGTCGCCGAGCGTCGTCCAACGCCGTCCGCCGTCGTCGCTCCGCTCCAAAATCCAAACGCCGTTCGCGTCGCCGGCGTCCCAAGTCAATTCGACCGAATCGGGCGTCAAGCTAACGGCGACCGGGTAAGAGGGCGGAGACGGCGCGCGCCGAGGCGTGCGGACGACGCAAACTTCCGAAAAAACGGAGGTTCCCGTCGGATTGGCCGCGCTCAAACGATACCAATACGCGACGCCCGGCTCCAATTCGCGGTCGGTAAAGCTCGTCGTTTCGACGTTTGCGGCGACCGTTTTCCAGTCGGTTCCATTTTTCGAACGTTCGAGACGATAACGCGTCGCGTCGTCGACCGCGTCCCATTCGAGCAAAATTTCGTCGGGGGACGTCGGCGTCGCGGTCGGAGCGGACGGCGTCGGCGGCGCGTCGGGGTAAGTCGCGACGGTCGCGACGAGCGACGGAGACTCCGCGCCCGACGCGGCGACCGTCGTAACGCGATACGCGTACTCGGTTTTCGGCGCGAGGCCTTCGTCGACGAAGACCGTTTCCGTCGCGGCTTCGGCCAAGGTCGTCCAAGATTCGCCGGCGTCGTCGGAACGCTCGACGCGGTAACAAAAGCCCTCCGCGTCGCAAATCCAATTCAACGTAATCGACGCGTTGGTTTTCTCGGGCGCCCAAATGAAATTGACTTGACCCGGCGTCGCTCGAACCGCCGCCGACGCGTCCGAACGACCCGCCGCGTTGTTCGCCGAAACGCGGTAATAATAAGAGTTGGCGACTCCGTCGAGCGCGTCGCTCGAATCGACGAACGTCGCGTCTTCGACCGATTCGGCGACGCAAGTCCAAGCGACGCCGTCGAGCGAACGTTCCAAGCGATACGACGTCGCGCCGACCGACGACTCCCAAGACAAAACGACCGTCGACGGGTCGGCGAACCGAGCCGCGAGTCCCGTCGGCGTTTCCGCCAACGTCAACGGTAAGAAGAGCGAGACCGTTTCCGAGGGCGCCGAGCGTTGAGAAGACGCTATTTCGCTAAAAACGCGATAATGCCAAGTCTCGCCCATTTCTAGGTTTGCGTCTTCGTAGGTAGTTTCGCGCCAATTAGTCGCCAACGTCGTCCAGGTCGCGCCGTCGAGCGAGCGTTGCACGACGTAACCGACCGCCGCCGCGTCGTGCGAGGGCGTCCAAGAGAGCGTCGTCGAAACAAGGCTCGACGCGACGAGCGTAAGGGCCGTCGGCGGATTCAAAGGAATGGGAGCGGCTCGCAGGGGCGTCGTGTAAGGCGACTCGCCGTAACTGTTGCGCGCTTTGATTCGGAAGTCGAACGTCGCGTTGACGGTCAACGAGTCGACGACGAAGAAGGGCGTCGCGACCATTTCGCGCAAAACGTCCCAAGTCGCGCCGCCGTCGGACGAAATTTCGACTTGGTATTCGGTCGCGTAGGGCGTCGCGTCCCAAAGGAGTTGAATTTTTTCGAAACCGAGCGCCGTCGCCGTTAAACCCGTCGGCGCTTGCGTTAGAGGATGGGCGCGGTCGGCGAGGGCGAGCGTCGCGGAGCGGTTTTCGGTCAACGAATACGGCGCGGGCGCCCAATCGGGGAGGGGCGCGTCGACCAACGAAATTACGATCGTTTCGGTCGGTTCGTAAAAACCGTCGTCGACGGAGACGATCGCGACGTCGACCGTTTCGTCCGTCGCGCCGAACTCGACGCGATAAAGGTTTTCCGAATAAGGAACGGCGGAACCAAAGGAAAAATCGGCGTTTAGGGTCGCGGTCGTCGACGCGTCGACAAGAAAATAAACCGTCGTCGGCCCGTCGGCGACGTTTCGTCTCAAACGAAAATAACCGTCGGCGAGGCCTTCGTTCGCGTCGACGCTCGATTCGATCCAAACGAGAGGCGACGGCTCGTCGTCGGTAAGAAAAACGGTTCCGCTCGACGCGTTGACGCAAACGCCGTAACCGTCCGATTCGACAAGCGTTAGAACGACCGTTTCCAATTCTTCGCGCGTCGCGTCGTCGAGCGGAACGATCGATATCGTCGCCGACGTCGCGCCCGCCGGAATAACGAGCGAACCGTTGAAATCGGCGTCGAGCGAAAGACTCGCTTCCGACGACAACGTGTAATCGACTCCGTAAATCGCGGAACCCGATAAAGAGAAGGCGAGCGTCGTCGGACTCGAAAGAGCGCTCGCGCTTTGGCGCGAAACGACGAACGAACCGAAGTTTGACGCGGCGTCGTTTTCTCCGGCGACTTTGTCGTCGACGTCGACGCGAAGAAGCGGTTCCGCGTCGACGATATGAACGACGGCGGTCGCGGCGTCCGCGTCGAGGTCGTAAGCGTCGTCGGCGAGAAGACGAAGCGAAACGAGTTCCGCGCGCTCGGAAGTCGAGTCGGACGAAGGACGCAGTTCGAGCGCGACGCTCGTCGCGCCCGCGGGAATCGTCGCCGAATAAACGACGAGCGTTTCGCCGTCGATTTCGCGTTCCGTCGGCGACGTCGGCTTGCCGGACGCGTCGTAAATCGCGTAATCGGAGGGCGCGGCGGAACCGCTCAGCGTGAAAAACGCTTCGGTCGCGACGGTCGCGTCTTTTCCGGCGACGCGCGTTAAAACGAACGAGCCGAAGTCGTCGCCGCTTTCGGTCGCGAAATCGTCGAGCGCCTCGACGCCGACGATCCAGCGCGGCGCGAACGCGTATTCTCCGACGGGCGACGAGACGTAGTTTTCGGTTTCCGACCAAACGGCGACGACGCGGTAAACGTAATGCGCGCCCGGCGTTAGGTTGGAGTCGACAAACGAGCTCGCTTTCGTTGCGTCGAGCCGCGCGCTCCAAGTTTCGCCGCCGTCGGTCGAGCGTTCCAAGCGAAACGACTCCGCGCCCAACGGCTCGTTCCAAACGACGCGCAACTCCGTTTGCGACATAGGTTCGACGGCGAGAATTTCCGGCGGGCGCGTCGCCGTCGTCGTCGAAACGACGCTCGAAGGCGACGAAACGCCGCCGAGGTTGACGGCGAACGCTCGGTAGAAATAATCGACGCGCGATTCAAGATTGGAGTCGACGTAAGTCGCGTCCGTTAAGCCGGATGCGATCGGCGTCCAATGTTGCGAATCGAGCGAGCGTTCCAACGAATACGACGTCGCGCCGTCGACCGCGTTCCAAGAGATCGTCGCCGAATCGACCGTCGAAGAGACGACGAGCGTCGGCGCGTTCGGCGCGTTGGGATACGTCCGCGCGCTCGTCGTCGTCCAATCCGAAGGAACGCCGGCTTGAAGGCAAACGCGGTAAAAGTAGGTCGCGTCGGCGGTTAGGTCGGCGTCGACGTAAGTCGTTTCCGTTAAGTCGGACGCGACCGTCGTCCAAACGTCGCCGTCGGTCGAACGCTCCAAACGGAAAGGAAAGTTCGAAACGCCGTTTTCCCAACTTAACGTAAGCGAATTCGAGGTTTGCGCGATCGCTTCAATAGAGACGACGGCGGCGGGTTTCGCTTGAATCGCGACGCTCGCGGCGGAGGTTCCCGCCGAGTTGCGCGCCGAAACGCGGTAGCGATACTCGCTCGTCGTCGCGTCGAGGGAAGGCGACGCGTCGTCGAATTTCGATTGGGCGACTTCGGCGACCGTCGTCCAAGACGCGCCGTCGGTCGAGCGTTCGACAAGATAGGCGGTCGCGCCGGGAACGGACGACCAAGTTAACGAGATCGCGTCGGCGGCGAGAAGCGTCGCGCCGAGCGACGACGGCGTTTCGGGAATCGTCGCTTCGAAAAAGAAGGAAACGGCGTTCGACGGCGCCGAGGAGCCGACCGACGACAAACGACTTGAAACTCGGTAAAACCAAGCGCGATCGGCGGTTAAGCCTTCGTCGAGGTAGCGCGTCCCGAAGTAGTTTTCGGCGACGACGACCCAATCGGAGCCGTCGGTCGAACGCTCGACGACGACGCCGGCGTCGACGTCGTAAGGCGTCCAAGAGAGCGCCAACGAATCGACGCCGACCGCTTCGACCGTCAAATCGCTTGGCGGCAAGAAGGGCGTTCCGCTTCCCGAAACGACGGAAGCCGGCGAAAAACCGGCGGCGTTCGCGGCGCGAACGCGGTACGTCGCTTCGGCGTTGACGGCGATCGTCGAGTCGACGTAGGCGGCGGTCGCGACGGAACCGACGAGCGTTTCCCAAACCGCGCCTCCGTCGTAAGACCTTTCGACAACGTAATATACGGCGCCTTCCGTCGCGTCCCATTCAAGCGAGACGGAGCGGTAACCGATCCCCGTCGCGGTCAAATTCGTCGGCGCGAGCGAAAGAACCGGCGCGTTCGACTCGTCGTCTAAAATATGAATCGTCGCCGTCGAGCGCCGCGCGTCGATTGAGTAAGCCGCGTTAGGTTCGACGCTAAGCGTAGCCGATTCAAGCGCTTCCGTTTCGGAGTCGTCGAGCGGACGCAATTCGAGCGTCGTCGACGTCGCGCCCGCCGGAATGGAGACCGAATAACCGTAACGATAAGAACCGGTCGCCGAATCGTAAAAATAATCGTTGTAAAGTTGATAACCGGAAGCGTCGAAGACCGCGTAATCGCCGTTTCCGTAAGAGTAGTCGGCGGAGCCGGAACGAGCGAGGAGAACCGTTAACGCGTGCGTCGCGTCGCTTTCTCCGGAACGCGAAATCGTCCAAACGCCGTAATCGTCGGAGTTTTCTAACGCGGTCGAATCGGTCGCTTCGACGCTTACGCTCCAATGGTCGTTGTCGTCGATTGTCGCGCTCGCTTGGTTCGCATTGACGTTAATATTATATGCTGAGTTTGCAAGTAGCTGTAAATTAACGGTTTCAGCGTCTTCTCGCGTGGCGTCGTTCGTCGGGCGCAGTTCGACGTTCGTCGAAGCGACGTTCGCCGGAATCGTAACGGAGTAACAGTAGATATAGTTTCCGTCGTCGTAATAACTCGTTTGGTAAATGCTGTAACCGTTGGAGTTATAAAGCTGATAATCGGCGGCTCCGGAACTGTCGTTGGGCGATCCCGCCGTTCCGCTCGTTTGAAAATAAACGGTAAGCGGTTGACTGTAATCCGTTTCGCCGGAACGAGTTATGACAAATGTTGCGTAATCGGTCGACCCGGCGGGCGTTTCGCGGGCGGTCGAGTCGGTCGCTTCGACGCTTACGCTCCAATGGTCGTTGTCGTCGATTGTCGCGCTCGCTTGGTTCGCATTGACGTTAATATTATATGCTGAGTTTGCAAGTAGCTGTAAATTAACGG
>JAZNJF010000346.1:0-2183 GCA_045577885.1 Thermoguttaceae bacterium
CTTGCGACTTTTTCCGCGAGCGGCGGACGTTTTTTTTATTGCTCGTCCAATAAGAAAACGCGAAGGAAAAACGAAAGGGCGCGTTGACGAAGCGGGCGTTTGGCGTATAATCGACGATAAACCGAATCGAACGAAAGAAAACGACGGCGAAGGCCGCGAGGAAATAAGGACGCGATTCATGTACGACCCGAAATCGACGAAGGCGGAAGAATTTATCGACGACGCGGAAATTTTGGCGACGCTCGAATACGCCGCCGAACGCAAAAACGACGAATCGCTCGTCGACGCGATTCTTGATAAAGCGCGAAAAATGAAGGGGTTAACGCATCGCGAAGCGCTCGTTCTGCTCGACTGCGAAATCCCGGAGAAAAACGCGCGAATTTTCGAGTTGGCGCGCGATATCAAAGAACGGTTTTACGGAAACCGCGTCGTGATGTTCGCGCCGCTCTACCTCTCGAACTACTGCGTCAACGGGTGCGTTTACTGTCCTTATCATCTGAAAAATAAGACGATACGTCGCAAAAAGTTGACCCAAGACGAGATTCGCGCCGAGACGGTCGCGCTCCAAGATATGGGACACAAACGACTTGCGCTCGAAACCGGCGAGCATCCGACGATGAATCCGATCGAGTACGTCTTGGACGCGATTCGAACGATCTACTCGATAAAACATCGAAACGGCGCGATTCGGCGGGTTAACGTTAATATCGCCGCGACGACGGTCGAGAATTACCGCAAGCTGAAAGAAGCGGGAATCGGAACGTATATCCTTTTTCAAGAGACTTATCACAAAACGACTTACGAAGCGTTGCACCCGACCGGGCCGAAGAGCGACTACGCTTGGCATACCGAGGCGATGGATCGCGCGATGGACGGCGGAATCGACGACGTCGGTTGCGGCGTCTTGTTCGGCTTGAATCTTTATCGTTACGATTTTGTCGGTCTGCTGATGCACGCGGAGCATTTGGAGGCGGCCAAGGGCGTCGGGCCGCACACGTTCAGCGTTCCGCGGATTCGCGACGCGGACGACGTCGACGCAAGTTCCTTTGCGAACGGAATTTCGGACGAGATTTTCGAAAAAATCGTCGCCGTTTTGCGGATCGCCGCGCCTTACGCCGGGATTATCGTCTCGACGCGAGAGTCGCAAGAAGCGCGGGAACGAGTTCTAAAGGTCGGCGTTACACAACTTAGCGGCGGGTCGCGCACCAGCGTCGGCGGATACGTCGCGGAGGAAAGCGTCGATGAAAACTCGTCGCAGTTCGAGTTGAGCGACCGTCGAACGCTCGACGAAATCGTCGCTTGGCTCCTTGAAATGGGACGTATCCCGAGTTTTTGCACCGCTTGCTACCGCGAGGGACGCACTGGCGACCGTTTCATGACGTTGGTGAAGTCGGGGCAAATCGCGAACTGTTGCCAACCGAACGCGCTTATGACGCTCAAAGAGTATCTCGAAGATTACGCGGCGCCGCAGACAAAAGCGCTCGGCGAGCGACTGATCGCCGCCGAATTGCAAAGGATTCCGAACGAGAAAATTCGCGCGATCGCGGCGGCGCGGTTGCGACAAATTGAGGCGGGCGAGCGCGACTTCCGCTTTTAACGCCGAGTCAAAGGAAGCGAAAGGCCCCGACTTCGCCGCGAGTCGCCCCAGCGTCGTCCTCCCGATTTTTGGCGTTTAGCGAAATCGGGAGGACGACGTTTTTTTACGGGCGGAGTTTCTTGAAAAAATGAAAAAATTTTTCTTTTTTTTATAAATTTTCCTAACTAACGCTCCTATAAGCAAAGTTAAGATAAAAGTAGACGATAAATGAAATTTTTTCGGAAATTTTTTTGATTTATTCGTTGGATTTTATTTTGAGTATGATATAATGATAAAGCGTTAGATATAAGATTTGTAGAAAGGAAAATGAAAAGTTTGCTTTTGAATTAAGTTATCGCTCTTGTAACAAGTAAGAAGCCGCAGTTTCAAAAATATTTGTTCGCGGCTAAAAACTCGTTTCGTTCGGAATCAGTTAACGGGATGATTCGCGTTTACACGCCGTTTAACGACGAAGACCGCAACGTTCCGCCGAACGACTCGAAGGGGATCGCCGCCGACGCGCGGTCGATCGTTCGCGAGTTTGAGGAAGAGTTTGCGAATATCGTCAACTTGATCGCGACGAACGACGTCGGGAATCAAAGCGCCG
>JAZNJF010000347.1:0-3856 GCA_045577885.1 Thermoguttaceae bacterium
CTCGACGGCGCGTTCGGTTGGGACGCGGGAGCAAAAAACGCGTCGCCGGGGTTCGACGGCGCGTTCGGTTGGACGCGGGAGCAAAAAACGCGTCGCCGGGGCTCGACGGCGCGTTCGGTTGGGACGCGGGGAGTAAAAAACGCGTCGCCGAGGGGTTCGACGGCGCGTTCGGTTGGGCGCGGGGATTAAAAAACGCGTCGCCGAGGGGGTCGACGGCGCGTTCGGTTGGGACGCGGGGAGTAAAAAACGCGTCGCCGGGGTTCGACGGCGCGTTCGGGGTGGGAAAACGCGATTATTCGTCCGTTTCGTCGTCCGGAACGGAGTGGTCGATCAACGGGTAGTAACGGTCGAAATCGAATTCCGGGCTGTTGTCGGCGTCGTGGCAAGAGTAGCAGGTCGTTTTGACCGCGGAACCGAGGCGCATTCCGGCGCGAATCGTTTCCATCGCCGCTTCGTCGTCGCCGAGCTCCGCCGCGACGTGCTTTTCGCCCGGGCCGTGGCAACTTTCGCAACCGACGTTGAGGAATTGCGGCGTGCTTTCCGCCGTAACGAAACCGCCGACGTAGGGGAAGCGTTGCAAACCGTCCCAACCGACGACGTGGCAACCGACGCATTCCGGGTCGAAGTCGCGCGGCGGATTGGCGACGTCGGTCAGCGACTTCCAAGCGGAAGCGTGGCGCGAACGGAGCCAAATTCGATGTTCTTCTTCGTGGCAAGACTGGCATTTTTGCGAACCGACGTACTTGCCCAACAACTCCGAGCGGGGCGCGCGCGCCGGGTTCAGCCCGAGACCTTCGCGGTGCCCTTTGAGCGTGATCAGCGATTTCAAGATCGATTGATAGTCTTGCATTAATAAAGCGACGTCTTCCGACGACTCGAACCGCGAGTCGAGCGCGACGCGTTGGTAACGAACTTCGCCCGATTCGTAAAGGCCGAGGACGACGGCGTACTTGCCCTTTTCGCCGACTTCGATCAACATGCGGTCGTCGCCGAGCGTTTTCGCTTCGGCCGGCGGCGCGCTCGGCGTGTCGGCGGTAACGACGTAGTCGAAGATCGGGAATTTTTTCGCGAGCGCTTCCGTTTCCGCTTCCGTTCCGTGAACGATCAGCGTCCATTTGTCGCAAGCGGCTTTTTTCATTCGCGGCGCCAATTCGGCGAGTTTTTTCTCCGGCGACTCGAGCAGGAGGTTTTCGTCGCGATGGTCGAGGTCTTCCGACGGGCAAACGACCGAAACGACGCCGATTTTGAGGCCGCCGCGTTCGACGACTTTGAGCGGAAGGGCGTAAGCGTCGTGGAAACCGTAAACGCCGACGTTCGCCGACGTGAACAGGCTCGCCGAATCGGCCGCCGTCGGCGCGGTGAAGGTGAGGAGGAAGTAAGCCGGGAAGCGAAGCTCGCCCTTGCCGATTCCGATCGC
Organism: Thermoguttaceae bacterium; assembly: GCA_045577885.1. Lineage (GTDB taxonomy): Bacteria > Planctomycetota > Planctomycetia > Pirellulales > Thermoguttaceae > RUG369. The sequence goes on from JAZNJF010000347.1 coordinate 1,418, forward strand.
GTCGTACTCCATCAAGCGGAACGCGTTCATCGCCATGTCGAATTTGAGTTCCTCTTGAACGCCGAAACCGACCGTCGTTTGACCGGCGTCGATCGCGACGACGTCCCAACCGCGCTCTTCGCGGAGGTTTTGAAGGAAGTCGCGACGTCGGCTGAGCCCGCCTTTCATCCGATCCATCCCGGCGCAACCGCAAGGTTCGATGTAACCGTTCGTCAAGCCGGTGAAAACGATCGCGACTTGCGGTTTTTCCCAATCGACGAAGTACTCGCCGTTTTCCTTAATCGGATCGTAAGGCGCGCGTTCGACGTGGTTTGCGTCGGCGTTCGTCTCTTTTTTCGGCTCCGCTTCCTCCGCTTTCGGCGCGTCTTCGATCGGCGCCGCGTCGGCGACTTCGGCGCTTTCCGGCGTCGGTTCCGTTTCCGATTCGAGCGTTAATTCGAGCGACGGAGCTTCCGGCGTCGCGTCGAAACCTTGCGGATTAGCGTCGGTTTCCGAGGGCGGCGCGACGAGCGTCGGCGCTTCGTTCGAAGCGGGAGATTGCGGTTCCGGCGCCGCGTCGGAAAAACGAGGCGCGACGAAACGAACGCCCTCCGACGAAGGCGGCGTTTGACCTAAAACGGCGAACGGCAAGGAGAAAAGAAGAAACGGAACGCCGAACGCGCCGACCGTAAAACGATAATTTTTCAACATTTTTGGGTTTCCGTTGCTTTTTATTTTTTCGTTTTCGTTTGGTCGCGACGTTTGACGCGGAGGCAAACGTCGCGGGACGGCGAAGGCGGGAATCGTCGACGCGTCGTTGGAGAAAACGTTGGGTTCGGGGGATTAGGGGAGTTGGAGGAATTGCGAACTTTGGGGAAATTACTTGGGATTCGCCGCCGACGGACGGCGCGCGGCGAAACGATTGGGCGGCGTTTCGGAACGCGTCCCTTTATCCTATTATATCAAATATTTTGATTGGATAAAATTAGGATTTTTTCCGGTTTTTCGAATTTTTTCCATTTTCGCGGAAAAAAAGCGGGCGCGACGAGACAGTCGCCGGTCAAAAAAAACAAAAAACGGCGTTGGGATTGATAAATCGGAGAGAGAAAAAAAAGAAAATACAAAACAAAAGAAAAACGTTCGAATTTTTGAATGAGAAATAAAAATAAATGTTTTCAAAATGTGATTTAGATAAGTTAAAATAAATTTTAGGAAGAAAGCGGTTAAACGGTTGGAGAAGTTTAAACGGTTGGAGAAGATTATTTGGGTAAAACGGTTTGAGAAAAATAAACGCGAAGAAAAGGAATAAAAAGGTTGCGCTTGTAATAACGAATAAAAAAAACGCCGCTAATAAAAAGAATGCGAATTTTAAAAAAAAGCGGCGTTTAAGCGAACTGCGAAGACGGCGAAGACGGCGAAGTTTTTGCGGGTTAACGCGGTGAAAAGGGGCGCGGACTTTCGTCGATTCTGCGAAGACCGTCGACGATTTTTTGCCGAACGGCGTCGGCGTCGATTTGGCGAACGATTTCGACGTCGGGGCGGCGGTTGGCGAACGTCGAGCGTTCGTCGGCGTTGGAAACGTCGGGCGCGCCGCCGCAAATTTCGGCGACGGAAAACGCTTCGACCGTCGAAAAAAGACTCGGCTCGACTAACGCGAAATAAGCGGCGAATTCTTGTAAATAAACGACTTCCGAGCCGATCGAACGGCGGCGAGCGCGTAAAATTTCAAGAAGCGAACGGCGAAGAAACTCGCCGACTCCGGCGCCGCGCGAGTCGAGCGTTTGTAAGTCGTCGAATGAGAAAACGAGGTCGGCGACCGCGTCGAGCGGAACGAACGTTTTAGCGCAAGGCGCTTGAAAAACGACGCGCGCGGCCTGCGGATCGCAATAAATATTGAATTCCGGAACGTTTGAGCGGAAGGGAAAAGTCCCGCCTCCGCCGGCGACGACCAAGCGATTCAAGAGAAACGGCAGTTCCGGATCGCGGCGAAAAGCGCGCGCGACGTTGGTGAGCGGTCCGAGCGCAAGGATCGACGTTTCGCGAGGGTGCGAACGAACGGCGTCGCGGAGGATCGTCGCGGCGGGACGAGGCGCCAAACGTTCGACGTTTAACGAGGAAAAACCGTTAAAATCGTTAAAAAACGACGTTTCGACGGCGAATCGGAACGTTTTGATTTTTTGGTAAACGCGACGTTTCGTGTTTCTGGCGTCGGAAAACGCTTCTTCTTCGGCGCCGATTCGCGGAAGTCGCGGGGGTTCGAGAAAGGCGAGAAGGTTTTGCAGGTTGCGCGCCGACGTTTGCGGATCGACCAACCCGCCGACGGAGGTGGCGGCGACGATTTCAACGTCGGGGTCGAAAAGAGCGAAGGCGAGAGTTAAGGCGTCGGCGACGCCGGGGTCTGCGTCGAGCGCGATTTTTCGCATGTCGCGGGACTCCTTTTAACGCGGTTGGGGTAAACGA